>JBIJCC010000209.1:0-5829 GCA_044344875.1 Nannocystaceae bacterium | reverse complement strand
CAGCGTCAAGGGCTCGAAGGTCGGTATCAAGGGCCGCCGGCTCGAGGCTGGATGGAGCGAAGAGTTCCTCATGAAAGTGCTCGCGGCCCATGCGAATTAGATGCAATCGCCCTGGGGTACGGGCCGCCCGCCGGATACGTCGCGAACGGACCGGACAGCTGGTGCAGCGCATCGTCGAAGTCGTGGCCGGGGTTCGCGCCGACGTCGGGTGCGCCCTTGCTCACCGTATGCCGTCGCCCGCCGAACGTGTTCCCCTCGGTCCCGTCCAGCCCGTCGATCCGCGTGGGCTCGCCCGTCGCAGCATCGATCCCCGTGATCCCGGAGAACCCCAGCATGTGATCGAACGATCGATTCTCGAGCATGAGCACGAACACGTGCTTGATCGGAGACGCGCGGTGATCGTGCACGACCTCGCGCCGCACGACCGTGTCGGCATTCGACCGGCGGCCGAGATCCGACAGCACGAACCTCGGCGATTGGAACGTGCCATCGCCATTGCCGAGCGCGACCCACACCCCGGCGTCACCGAAGCCAACGATGTCGAGGCGCCCATCCCCGGTGATGTCGACCAGCAGCCGCGGATGCTCGCCGACCCGCCAGCCCTGGTCGTGGCAGAACTCGGCGACCGCGAGCTGTGGCTCGGCGAACGTCCCGTCGCCGTTGCTCCGCGCGACCCAGACGCCCGCGTCGCCGAACCCGACGATGTCCGCCCGACCATCGCCGCTCAGGTCGGCCAGCATCCGTGGGTGCCGATCGACGCGCCACCCCTGATCGACGCCGAAGTTGGAGAGCGCGCGCTGGGCCGGGCCGAAGGTCCCGTCGCCGTTGCCGAGGGCCACCCAGACCCCCGCGCTGCCGAACCCCACCAGATCGGCGCAGCCGTTGCCGGTGATGTCCACGACCCAGCGAGGGTTCTGGTCGACGTGCCAACCAGTGCCATAGCCGAAGTCCGCCGATGCGAAACGTGCTTCGCCGAATCCACCGTCGCCCTGGTTGAGCGCGACCCAGACGCCGCCGTCGCCGAAGCCCACGATGTCGGGCCGGCCGTCGCCCGTGAGATCGGCGAGCATCCGAGGGTGTCGATCGACGCGCCACCCCTGATCGGCGCCGAGGTTCGCGAGCACGAACCGGGCGCCCGAGAGCCCGCCCGCGCCGTCGTTGAGCGCGACGTAGACCCCCGCGTCGCCGAAGCCGATCACGTCGGCGCGACCATCTGCGGTCAGGTCCGCGACCAACCGCACGTGATCGCGACCCGACCATCCGGTCGCGCTCCCGAAGTCCGCGAGCACGAACTTGGGCTCGTCGAACGTCCCAGGGCCGGGCGCGCTCCGGGGGCCCGACACCCCCGGTTGGCCCGCGCGTCGCCGCGCTGCGGCACCCCGCGCGGCTGCGGGCGTCGCCGCGCCGCCGCGGGGGTCGAGCGCAGGCAACCCCTTGCCCGTGTTGCGGGCCACCCATACGCCGGCGTCACCGAAGCCGACGATGTCCGCGCAGCCGTCCCCGGTCAGATCGGCCAGCACGCGCGGGTGTCGATCGACGCGCCAGCCGTCGTTGAATCCGAGGTTGGGGATCACGAGTCTCGGTGCGAGGACGCCCCCGTCACCGCTGCTCCGGCAGGTCCACACGCCGTCGGGGCCGAAGCCGACGAGGTCGGCCCGGCCGCTGCCGGTCGTGTCGGCAGCAAGGCGGGGGTGATCGGGGTTCCAGTTGTACTTCGTGGTCGTCATGGGACTGCTCCGCGGTCGCGGCCAGGTGTTGCGACCGCGATGCCCCCCCGGAGACTCGACAGCTCCGCGACTTGATCACTCGCGCCGGACGAATCTCGGCCCACGCATCGGCGGCCCCTCGGGATCAGGCGGGGTCGGCCGCACGGAGCTCGGCCGCCCAGCGGTCGAGGCTCGCGCTCGTCTCGCGCAGGGCCTCCGGCGAGGCGGAGATCTCGGTCACGTGCCTGCGCAACAGCTCGAGCCCGCGCCGCAGTCGACTCCGCACCGTGCCGGGCGGAACGTCGAGCGCGATCTCGAGGTCATGCCCGCGAACCTGCTCGAAGTAGTAGAGCTCGAGGGCGATCTGGAGATCGATGGGCAAGCGCCGCAGCGCCTGCAGCAGCAGCCGTCGGTCATCGCCCGCGGCGACCAACTCGCTGGGCGACAATCCGAGCTCGGCGATCGAGCTCACCGCGAAGTCGATGCGATCGTTCTGCTTCGCCCGCTTCGACAGATGGTCGTAGAGCTTGGTTCGGGCCGCGGCGAACAGGTAGCCGCGGAAGGCTTCGGCGTCGCGGATCTGCTCCCGGTGCTGCACGCACGCGAGCAGCGTCTGCTGGATCAGGTCGTCGACGCCGTCGGTGACCTTGTTCTCGAAGAAGCGCCGCAGCGAACGGAAGTGCCGCTCGATGAGCTCGCCCCCGGCGGCCCGATCGCCGTCCTGCCAGGCCCCGAGGAGCTCCGCATCGCTCGCCACGGGGCCGAGGATACCACGCACGGATCACGGCACGGGTCCGTCGCGACCGTTCGCCCAGGCCTCGAGGCGATCGACGAACATCCTGCCGCGCTCGGTCGCTGCCCGGCAGTGATCGAGCCCGACCCGGGAGACCTCGCGCGCCCGGACGCTGTCCCCCGCCGTGATCCGCAGCGCACGGGCCAGGCCGAAGTAGAGCTCACAGCGCAGCGCTGGATCGGGCTCATCGGCGATCGGCGTGGCCAGGGCGGCTTCGAAGTCGGCGAGCGCCCGGGTCGGCTCGTCGCGGTAGAGCAGCGCCATGCCGCGGCCCGCGAGCGCGATGCCCCGGTGCTTCGCGACGCCGTCGTCCATCGCGATGACCTCGTCGTAGGTCGCGATGGCGCGCTCGAACTGCTGCAGGTGCCTATGGGCGTCGCCGAGGGTGACCAGCGCCGCCGTGGTTCGGTGATGGTTCGCCGGCAACGACGCCCGCTGGATCTCCAGCGCCTCGCCCAGGTACTCGACCGCCGCGCGGTGGTCGTCGAGGTGCACGGCGACGGTACCCAGGTGGACGAGCGCTTGCGCGACCAAGGGATGCGAGACGCCGAGCTTGTCGCGGCGGATCTCGACGGCTCGAACGAGCAGCGGGCGGGCGGCCGCGGGGTCGCCCACGGCGAGTCGCGCGGCCCCGAGGTTGGCGAGCGCCGACGCGACGGCGGGGTGGTCGGGCTCGAGCAGCGCCTCGTGGATGCGAAGGACCCGCTCGCACAGCTCGGCCGACGCCACGAACTCACCGCGCAGGAGTGCGACGTTGCTCCGCCCCGAGTAGAGCCTCGCCACCTCGAGCGACTCGGTGCCGAACGCGGCGACCAGGATCCGCTCTGCCTCGTCGAAGGCCCGCGTGGCGTCATCGGGCTCGTTGCTCATCGTCAGCATGCCGCCGAGGTCGGACCACGCGCGTGCCACCGTGGGGTGATCGGCCCCGGCGAGTTCGCTGTGCAGGGCGATCGCCCGCTCGTAGTTCGGCCGAGCGTTCGCGTAATCGCCGAGCTCGCGCAGCGCGAACGCGGTGCTCTTGGCGAGCGCCGCCTCCCGCCACGGGCGCGCCGCGCCGCTGCGCGGCAGCAGCCCCTCGGCGTGACGCATCCATTCCTGCGCGTCGTCGTGGCGCGTGAGCCGGCCTCCGACCAGCTGGACCAGTTCGGTCGCCGCCATCAACGCCACCTGGTCGGCCCCGACCGCGACGGCCCCGAAGTAGGCGCGCTCGGTGGCCTCGGCCGCGGCCTGGTAGTCGCCCTGCCCGACGTGGGCGGCCCCGAGCACGAGGTCGCTCTCGGCGATGAGCGCCGGGTCGCCGAGCGCGACGGCCTGTTCGCGCGTCGCCGTGGCGCGGGTCACGGCCTCCGGCCGCGTCGTGTCGGCCAATAGCTCGACCCGGGCGAACGCGCGGCGGAGCTCGGGGACCGCCTGACGATCGACGGTGGCAGCGATCGCCGCCGCATTCGCGGCGAGCCGAGCGTCGTCCTCACAATCGTCGGGCGGTGGGAGCCCGTAGGCGGCACGGACGGCGTTGTTGACGAGGGCACGGTCGGGCACCTGCAGCAGCTCGACGAGGGTCGCCAACCGCTCGCGCTCGTCGCCGAGGCAGTCGCTGCGCCGGTGCCACGCCGTCTCGTCGAGCTCACCGTCGACGTTCGCCACGCAGCTGCTCACGTGGTGTTCACGCCAGGTCTCGACATACGCGCCGAGTGTGCCGTCGAGCCGGTCCGCGACGGGCTCGGCGTGGGCCAACCCTGTGTCGACGAGCGCAGTCCGCGTGCGGGCGGCGACGGAGGGGCTCCACACGCCGGCCAGCGCTTCGGCGTCGCGCTCGCACGCGGCACGGTGGTGCGCTCGCCACAGCGCCGCACCGCCCGTCGCGGTGAGGACTCCGCCGACGACCACGGTACCGGCGAGCGCCCACGTCCGTCGCCGACCGCCCGATCGTTGGCAGGCGTCGAGCAGCGCCCGCATGGATGGCCAGCGCCGCTGCGGATCGGCCGCCAAGCCGCGTTCGACCACGGCGCGCAGCCATGCCGGTGCCACCTTGGCGTCGGCGGGCGTCGCGATGACACCCGCGGCGAGCGCGAGTCGCAGCTGCATCGCGTCGCGCGCTGGGTAGGGCCTCTCGCCGAACAGCGCCTCCCACAATGCGACGCAGAACGCGAACTGATCGCTGCGCGCGTCCGTCGGTGCACCGTCGAACTGTTCCGGCGCCATGTAAGCCGGGGTGCCGGCGACCTGCCCTGTCGCCGTCAGCCGCGGGGATCCGAGCGCCCCATCGCTCGGCACCGAGCCGAGCGCCTCGGCGCCCTCCCCCTGCGCCAAGCCGAAGTCGAGCACTCGAACGCGACCGTCTTCACCGACCAGCGCGTTGTCGGGCTTGAAGTCGCGGTGCGTGATGCCGGCCGCGTGTGCGGCCGCGAGGCCCTCGCCGGCCTGCACGAAGCAGCGCAGCGTCTCGCTCCAGCTGCGGAGCGACGCCTCGGTCCAGCGCCGCAGGGTCATGCCTCGCACGAGCTCCATCGCGATGAACACGCGGTCGCCGTGCATGCCGACGTCGTAGATCGCCACCACGTTGGGATGGGAGAGCCGCGCGAGCGCTCGGGCCTCGCGGATCAGTCGCTGCTGATCCTGGTGCGGCCCCGCGGTGTCGTGGCGGCGGACCAGCTTGATCGCGAGCCTGCGGTCGAGCTGCTCGTCATGGGCCGCGAACACCACGCCCATGCCACCGGCGCCGAGCCTCTCGTGCACCACGTACCGATCGATGCGCGTCTCGACGAGCGCCTCGTCGAGCAGCCGCGCCCGCAGGAGCCGGCGCAGGCGCTGGTCCTCGATGGAGTCCGGTCCCGCCGAGTCGGGTCCGAGTCCTTCGAGCAACGAGTCGAGATCCCCCGGCATGTCGCGCGCCGAGACCAGGGTACGGCACCGGCGGGCGCTTGCGGGACAACGCAGCCCCTGCCACGATGAAACTCGCGAGAACTCGCCCGCCGTGAAGATTCGATGCCAGTGTGGGTTCGTCATCCTCGATGGAACCGACGGACTGCCGCAGAAGGCCCACCTTCTCCCCGACCAGGAGTGCTGACCGCATTCGACCGCATCGAAGGACTCGTGAACGCCGTGGCTCGCGGTGAGCTCGGCGCCGAGCTGGCTTGCCAGCGCATGACGGAGTTCGTTTCCTCGCCCGCGCGCCTGATGTGGCAGTGTCGATCGTGCGGCCGGCTCCCTCTGTGCCAACGTAGTGTGAGACAGTCAGTTCTCGATATCTCAGTGCCGAGTGGCGGAGAACGATCGCCTCACCTTGCCCAAGCCATCCTCAACCAAGACTCTACGTCCTGCGCGCGTCGC
>JBIJCC010000156.1:0-20089 GCA_044344875.1 Nannocystaceae bacterium | reverse complement strand
ATTTCGCGCCGGATCTCTCACGCCCGCGCGACATCGGCGGGTCGCCGGGCGGACCGAAAGGCATCTCCCCGGTCGCGACAATCGGGGCTTTCACCACGGCCTGCTAGCTACGCCACACCGGTCGTGAGCGCTACAGCACTTGATGTCATTGAGCAACGTCGCTCGGGCGGAAGCACGTGGTTCGATAGCCCTCGAGCGCTCTATGCGCTCCTATTGACGATGGGAGATCGGCAGGGGACGGCAGGAAAACGCACATTCGGACTCGATCACCGTTGGGGCGCGGGCCGGCTTCGCGCCCGCTTGTTCAATTCCGTTGGCATGGACGCTCCGTGGTACTGGTCGTACGGCGTACTTTGCGTCGAGCAGGGGCAAAACTACGACATCAATCTATCCGGTTCGGCGATGCCTTCTGATGTGGACAGCGTGAAGGCTGCCGCGTATTGGTATGACTACCGGCACGAGACAGCGGGCACGGTCGCCAATGTGAACATCTACCTGCGCTCGGGCACAGGGGCGAATGACACGCTGAGGAGCAACGTCGACGCCTACGACAACAAGGCATTCGTGTACCACGACGACTGGCCGGATGCTCCGGTCTACTTTCGCGTACAGGGACACAGCGTCGTCAACGGACACCACGATCCGGGCTGCAGCGGCAGCGCTCCGAACAACAAGATTCGCGTCTACTACGTTGTATTCGCCGAGGACTCGGATCGCGAATCCCCCACCTTCGACCCATTGAGCGGTGAGGGTATCTTTCCCGAGGGCCTCTGATGGCGCGGACCGCGACGTGGCTCGTCGTCTTGGCTGCGCTGCTTGGCTGCCAGCAAGGCCCAGACAGCCCTGCGGGTGCCTCACAGACCACGTCATCCTCGAGCGAGGGAGATCCCGCCGATGCGACGGCGGCCGGTTCTTCGACCAGCAGTAGCGGCACGTCGAGCGCGACTTCGGATTCGACCGAGTGCGGCAACGGTCTGCTGGAGGCCGACGAACAATGCGACGGCCTCGCCGTTGGCGATGTGCCGTGCCCAGACAACTGCATGTTCGTCCCAGGGACACCCCTGTGGACCACCGTTCTGCCGAGCGACCACAACGGTGGGGGTGACGATCGCATCGACGCACTCGTCGCCCTCCCCAACGGCGACGTGGCCGCAGCAGGACGCTGGGGAGTCAACGCCGAGGGCACGTCGGTGCTCGTCGCTGCACTCGACCCGGATGGTGCCCCCCGTTGGTCGCTCGACTACGACGTCGAGCCGACTCCGTTCGGTGACCACGCCCGCGACATCGCCGTGCTGCCCGACTCGCATGTCGTGGTGAGTGGCGTCGCCGACGATGGGCTCTTCGCGAGCGCGTTCGACATGGCCGGCGAGCTCTCGTGGGAGAATCGTTTCGTCCCCCCGGACGCGCCCGAGACCTACGTGCCAGGCTCCGCGGCTGTGACCGACAGCGGGGTGGTCGTCCTCGTCGCGGGGGTCGGGATCGACATGGACCAACCGGGCTGGATCGTCACCTACGACCAGGACGGTGCCGAGCTGTCGGCCAACGCCTTCAGCGCGAACCCGCGAATGCCGTCGACGTTGTATCCCTGGGTCTGCAGCGCGGGCGGCGAAGAGCTCTGGTTCTCAGGTGGGATGTTCACGCCGGGCACCGGTCCGAAAGGGGCGTGGCTCGGCCGCGGCGACCCCTCGGGCACCATCGCCGACTCGCTCGTGGTCGATGTCGATCCAGGATCGATCCTCGACGCGTTCACGAAGGCAGCAATCGCGCCGGACGGCGCCATCATCGTCGCCTCTGGGACCGCGCCCGACACCGAGGCCCTCGACGACGTGTGGATCGGCGTGTACGAGCCCGACCTTTCACTGCGCTGGTCGACCACCTACTCGGGGGAGCTCGGTGCTCTGGACACGCCGGCGGCGGTGGCCGCCGACCGCGACGGTCGTTTCTATGTTGCCGTGACCGTTGGCGATGCGAACGACAACCAGGCACAGAGTCGTGAGGACGTCGTCACGCTCTCGTATGATGCCGACGGTGGCTTGCGATGGGCCGACACGTACTCCGGTGACGGCTACGACGGCGCCTACAGCTGGGATCGCGCGGGCGCGATCACGATCGATGGTCGCGGCCTCGTGATCGTTGCGGGGCGCACGATGATGCCGGCCGCGGGCGGTGGGGGCGGCGGTGAGCTGCGTGCGTTTGTCCGCGCGCTCGCGCCCTGATGACGACTCAGCCCGACCCGGCTCGGCGACCGAGTGACCACGTCCTCACCGCGTCGGTGGTTCGCCGGCGCGGTCGATCGCCCGCGCCGCTGCCAACGCCGCGGTCGCCCCCCCGAGCAGCGCCAGCGTGATCCACTGGAACGCGCGCTCGGTGCCGATCTCGTCGGCGATCGCACCGAACAACGGCGGCGTGATCATGTCCCCGAGCAGGTGGGTCACGAACACGGTCAAGGCGAACGCCATCGCCCGCTGCTGCGCGGGCACGAGGTTGGCGATGCTGGTGTTGTTGGCGGGCACGCTGGCGAACATCGCGGTGGCGCCGATGCCGAGCGCGATGAAGATGACCGGCCGCGACTGGCTCGAGAAGCCGATCCAGATCGCCGGGATGGCGAGCGCGTAGGCGGCCGCGGCCAGCCGGGCGTACGCGCCGCGGGATCGTCGGGCGAGTCGGTCGCCGAGCCAGCCCGCGATTACGCTGCCGAGGGCGCCGGCGACGAGCGCCGTGGCCCCGAACGACGTCGTCGCCTCGAGCTTGGTCATGCCGCGCTCGCGCTGGAAGAACTCGACGCAGAAGTGCAGCATCGGCACGAGCATGATCACCGCGAAGGTCTGCGCGGCGATGAGCAGCACCATCGGCCGGCTGCGCAGGAGCATCCCGTAGCCGCCGAAGCCCAGGCGCGCCGCGGTGGCCGTCGACATCGACATCGACGCCGGCGGGACCCTCGGTTCGCGAAGCCCGACCAGCAGCAGCGCGAGCACGATGCCGGGCGCACCCGCGATGAGGAACGCGTCGCGCCAGTCGGCGATCACCGGGCCGACCAGGCCCCCGACGGCATAGCCGAGGGTGCCGCCCAGCGGCATGCCCATCGCGTAGATGGCGAGCATGCGGCCCCGCGCGCGCTCCGAGACGTACTCGGCGACCAGCGCCGGGCCCATCACCACGCAGCCGGCCTCGCCCACGCCGATGAAGAAGCGCGACACGAACAGCAGGTGCTTGTCCGGGGCCATGCCCGAGCCGATCGTCGCCAGCGACCAGACCGCGACGCAGGTGGCGAACAGCCGGGTCCGTGACCACCGCGAGGCCGCCCAGCCGAGCACCGGCGCGAACGCCATGTACCCGAGCGTGAACGCCGACCACAGCCCGCCGAACTCGGCCTTGCTGAGATCGAACGCCGCGACGATCTCGCGCTCGAGGGCGCTGACGACCTGGCGATCGAGGTAGTTGACCACGTTCGCGAACACCAGCACCGCCAGCGCGAAGACGAGGTACGCGCGCGAGAAGGTGCGGGGCTCGGACACGGGAGCGGCGGAGACTATCAGGGTGGACGTGCGCGCGCCGGCTAGGTTGCGCAAGGGCGGGCCTACCGCCAGGTCACGTCGAAGGCGGCGAAGCGCCGGCGCATGACCTCGATCGCCTCGGGGTTCTGCTCGACGAGCACGACGTCCCGCCCCAGGCTCGCGGCCGCCTCGCCGAAGCTCCCGCTGCCGGCGAAGAAGTCGAGCAAACGATCGCCGGGCCGCGAGTGGACGCGGACGATCCGCCGCAGCAGACCCAGGGGTTTCTGCGTGGGGTACCCGGTCTTCTCGTGGCTGTTCGGGCTGACGATCGTGTGCCACCACGTGTCGGTCGGGGTCTTGCCGCGCGCGGCCTTCTCGGGGCCGACGAGGCCCGGCGCCATGTACGGCACGCGATCGATCGCGTCGTACTCGAAGCAGTAGTGCTCGGCGTCGCGGGCGTACCACAGCAGGTTGTCGTGCTTCGGCGACCAGCGTTTGGTCGCCCGCCCGCCGTAGTCGTACGCCCAGATGATCTCGTTGATGAAGTTGTCGCGGCCGAAGATCCCATCGAGCGCGACCTTGGCGTAGTGGACCTCGCGGTAGTCGAGGTGCAGGAAGAAGCTCCCGGTCGGGCGCAGCAGGCGATGGGCGTGGCGCAGCCGCGGCAGCAGGAACGCGAGGTAGTCGTCGTGCTGGTCGGCGTAGGCGTGGGTGCCGACGACGTCGGTGCGGTAGCGGTGACCGCCGAAGCCGGTGCGGTCGCCGTCGGCGTCGCGGGTGCTGCGGATCTGCGTGCGCCGCTGGACCTTGCCGGTGTTGAACGGCGGATCGACGTAGATCAGATCGAACGACGCGTCGGGGAGCGCCTCGAGGATCGGCAGGTTGTCACCGGCGTGGACCTCGATCGCGCCGGGCTGATCGGGCTGGCCTGGATTCACGGGCGGCGGCAGTGTCGCCGGTGCGACGACCCGAGACAAGCACGCGCCGTGACGCGGCACGGAAGCCGCCGCGGGCCGTCGGCGTCGGCCCTGGGCAACGTCACGCCGATTCGCCATGATCGCACCATGCACGTCTCCCGATCGATGCTCACGGGTGCGCTGGTCCTCGCGGTCGCCTGCGGCGGCGATGATGGCGACACCAACGCGACCTCCTCGCCGACGACGACCACGACCGATCCGAGCACGACGACGACCGACCCCGGGACCTCGACGGCGCCGGCCGAGAGCACCGGCCCCGCCGAGAGCAGCGGACCCGCCGAGAGCTCGGGTGCCGCCGACACCTCCACCGGCGAGGCGTGCCCGGCCGACGCGGAGTGCTCCGACGACAGCATGTGTCCCGGCGGTGGCATGTGCGTGGGCTGTTTGTGCATCGGCGGCAACCAGTGCGATCCGATCGTGCAGGGCGAGTGGAACGCGTGCGTCGACGCCGAGGGCAACACCGACAACACCCTGTGCAACTGGGTCGGCACCGGCGACGCGACCGGTTTCATCGGCTGCCTCAACTCGTCGGCGCAGGACGGCTCGAACGTCTGCTTCATCCGCGGCTGCGTCGACGCCTGCGACTGCTTCGCCCCACCGGCCACCGGGACCGCAGTTGTTGCGTGCGCGCCGATCCTGGCGAACGACGAGCTGGGGTGCGCCCTCGACTGCAGCGACGGCAAGGTCTGCCCCGACGGCATGGCCTGCACCGACAACATCTGTTTCTGGCCCCCGGCCTAGTTCGGGACACCGTTCGGCGACGTCCGCGAATCAGGGCTCGCTCATTCATCGGGTAAAGCTATAGTTTCAGTCGGTCTCGGACGAGATTCCGCTGCGTTGCTGCACGAGGGGTGCAGTGCCCCGCGAGCAGTGCTAAGGGGGCATTGGGTTCGCGGCGGTTTGCGGAGTCGAACGACGCAGGGATCGGGGCATGGACTGGCTCAACTACCACCACCTCCTCTACTTCTGGACGACGGCGACGGAGGGCGGGGTCGGAGCGGCCGCGCGCAAGTTGAAGCTCGCGCAGCCGACGATCAGCGGTCAGCTCCGCGAGCTCGAGCGCACGCTCGGCGTCGAGCTGTTCCGCCGCACGGGCCGCCGCCTCGAGCTGACGCCGATGGGGCGACGGGTGTTCGAGCGCGCCGACGCCATCTTCTCGATCGGCCGCGAGATCCTCGACCTCGTCGGCGGTCACTCGCCCGTCGAGGCCCTTCGACTCGTCGTCGGCTTCACCGACGTGCTGCCCAACCTCGTGCGTTGCCGCCTGCTGCAGCCGGCGCTGCAGGTGCCCGAGCCGGTCTACATCGTCAGCAAGCAAGACACCACCGAGCGCCTGCTCGCCGAGCTCGCGACCCAGGCGATCGATCTGATGCTCACCGACGCCCCGATCCGGCACGGTGGCCACGTGCGCGCCTACAGCCACCTGCTCGCCGAGTCCGACGTCGCCATCTTCGCGAGCCCGGCGTTGGCGGTGCAGATGCGGCCCGAGTTCCCGCAGTCGCTGAATCGTGCGCCGATCCTGCTGCCGAGCGAGCAGGCGATGCTCCGCCGCTCGCTCGAGTCGTGGTGGCAGGGCGTCGGCATCGAACCCCGTGCCGTCGGCGAGTTCGACGACGGTGCGGTCCTCGGCGGCCTCGCGCAGGCGGGCGTGGGCTGCTTCGCCGCCCCGCTGTCGATCGCCTCGACGCTGCAGTCCTGCTTCGGGCTCGAGCAGGTCGGCGTGTGCGTCGGGATCCAGGAGCGCTACTACGCGGTCACGCTCGAGCGCAAGGTGCAGCACCCGGCGATCGTCGCGATCTCGGCGGCGACCGAGATCCAACACGTCGCCTGACGTCTGCGGGTCACGCCCGCAGGTGGTGCTTGGGATCGACCGGGCGCACCAGGGCATTGGCGACCAGGGCGACCGCGAGTAGCCCCGCCATGACGAACATCGTGCTGTCGTAGAGTGTCGCGGTCGGATCGGCGGTGCCCGCCGGCGCGATCGCCAGGAGCTTGCCGAGCGTGACCGTGTGCGCGGCGACCAGCGCATCGAGCTGCTCGACGCCGGCCCCGAAGCTGGACGCGAACGCGGTGGGATCGACGTGCGCCGCGAGTTCGGCGATCGCCCGCCGCTCGGACGCGCCGCGCAGCGTGGTGAGCACGACGGGGCCCAGGACCCCGGCCACGCTCCACGCCGTCAGCGTGCGCCCGTGGATGCCGCCCACGAACCTGGTCCCGAACACGTCCGCGAGATACGCGGGGATCGTCGCGAAGCCACCGCCGTACATCGTGAAGATGATCATCGTCGTCACGTAGAACGCAACCAGGGCCCACGACGCGCGGTCCCCCGTCGCCTCCGCCGCGCACCACGGCACCACCAGGTACAGCGCGATGCCGAGGGTGAAGAACAGGGTGTAGACGCGCTTGCGTCCGATCGCATCCGAGAGGCTCGCCCAGCCGAAGCGACCGACCATGTTGAACGCGCTGATCATGAGGACGTACGTCGCGGCGAAGGCCCCGTCGACGAGCTCTGGCAGCGCGCGGCCGAAGATGTCGGTCATCATCGTCTTCGCGACGCCGAGCACACCGATGCCCGCGGTGACGTTGAAGCACAGCACGATCCAGATGAGATAGAACTGCGGGGTCTTCAGCGCCTGGTCGATGTCGACGTGGTGTCGCGTGATCATCTTGCGCGCCGCCGCGGCGTCGTCGGGCGGAGTCCAGCCGGGCGGCGTCCACCCCTCGGCGGGCACGCGGTACGAGAATGCGGCGGCCAGCATGATCACGAAGTACGCCGCGCCCAGGACGAAGAACGTCGCGGCGACGCCGGCGTCCCCGGTCCCGACGACGTAGACACCCTCGGGCCCCGGCTGGGTGAGGCTCGCGAGATCGCCGGGCCCGACGATGACGACCGGACGGAGCACACCGGCGATCTCCGCGAGGCGCCCCCCGCCCTCGGTGACGAGGTGGACCGCGTCGATCGTCCCGAGGTACTCGGGCGCGCGGTAGAACGCGCCGATGAGCCACTGCTGCAACGGCGCGGCGATCATCGCGCCGCCGCCGAAGCCCATGATCGCCATGCCGGTGGCCATGCCGCGGCGATCGGGGAACCATCGCAGCAGCGTGCTGACGGGCGAGACGTAGCCGAGTCCGAGGCCCACGCCGCCCAGGGCGCCGTAGCCGAGGTAGAGCAGCCATAGCTGGTGCGTCAGGATGCCGAGGCCACCCAGGGCGAAGCCGCCGCCCCAGCAACACGCGGCGGTGACCCCGACCATGCGCGGGCCGACGCGCTCGAGCCAGCGCCCCGCGACCGCAGCCGCGAGGCCGAGGAACACGATCGCCACCGAGAACACCCACACCACCCGGTCCAGGGGCCAGTCCCCCGGCGCGCTGCCGACGACGCCCTGCAGCCGCGTGAGCGGCTGGTTGAAGATGCTCCACGCGTAGACCGAGCCGATGCAGAGATGGATCGAGATCGACGCCGGTGGCACGCGCCAGCGGTTGAAGCCCGGCGCCGCGACGATGTGCTGCTTGTGCAGGCGGTCGAGCATCCGTGGCCGGTCCTCGATCGATACCACGTCGCCCCCGGCGCGACGGAACCTGGCGGCCTCGGCGGCGCCGCTCGCGATCCACCGGGCCGCGGGCGCGTCGTCGGTGGGACCGCCCGCGTCGCGGATTCGAATGGGGCCCGGGCGACCTGCTAGATTCCGCCGGACCAGCATGCGTCGGGTCCTCAGGGCGATCGCGGGCTTGCCGCACGACACGGCGGTGCTCGTCGAGCAGCGCGTCGCGATCGGCCGCGCAGCCGACTGCGATCTCCAGCTCGGCGATCCCGAGGTCTCCCGCCGCCACGCGAAGATCGAGATCGACGCGGCGGGTCAGGCGGTCCTCGTCGATCTCTCGAGCAAGACGGGGACGTTCATCGGCGACACGCGGATCGATCGCCACGTGCTCGTCTCGGGCGACGAGATCGTCATCGGTCGGTTCCGCCTGCGTTACGACGAGGTCGCGGAGCCGGTCGCCGAACGGCGTCCCCCGGCCAAGCGCGGCATGGAGGTGCTGCGGCAGACGATTCGATTCGAGGCGGGCACCCACCCCGCCACCGCGACCCGCGAGCCCCCGCCTCCGCCGAGCCCCGCGCGGACCACCGGCAACACGCCGCGGGCCACCGGGAGCGCACCGCGGGCCACCGGGGCGACTGCGCGCACCACCGGCACCGCGCCGCGCACCACAGGCACCGCGCCGCGGGCGGCCGATTCACCCAAGCCCGCCGAGCCGCCGACCCCGACGCCACCACCGGCGCGCGGTCGAACGCTGTCGGGTACGCCAGCGATGATGCACCGCGACGAGACCGCGCGGATCGTCGTGCCCGCCGTGCCGCGGCTCGCGTCGTCGGTGATGCCCCGCGCGCCTCGGCAGGCGATCGAACTCGACGAGTCCGAGCCGGACGACCCGAGCCTCGGCGTGCCCCGACCGCTCACCGACCCGGCGCCCGAGCCGGTCGCCCGCGAGGTGCTGCTCCTCGACGTCGACCCGATGGTCGTGCGCGCCGAGGCGATGGCGCTGGTCCGCTCCGTGTTCGACTACCGCTGGCTCCGGCTGCAGCAGCTGCGCCACGAGATCCTCGACCACGACGAGCTGTCGCGCCTCGACGAGCTCGAGAACCAACTCGAGCACCGCACCGGTCGCGGACACGCCGACCTGTCGCGCCGTTACAAGCGCTTTGGTTGCGCGGTGCCGGCCTGGATCGCCGTGTACGACGGGCGACGGATCACCACCGCCTCGATCGCGCTCGAGGACATCAGTGCCGGCGGCGCCCAGCTGAGCGCCACCGATCTCCTCGCCCCCGGGGAGGCCTGCTGGCTCGTGGTCGACCTCGAGAACGAAGATCCCGATCCGGTCGTCGTGTTCGGCGCCCGCGTCGTGTGGTCGACGCCCGCCGATCACCGCATGGGCCTGGTGTTCTCGGGCAACGTGCAGTCGGGCGTCGACGGCGTCGGCTTGGTCCGCAGCGAAGTCGGGCTGTAGCAGGATGCTCGGAGGAACCCCGGCGCTCCTCCGCGCCCCGCTCACCCTTCGAGCGCGTCGAGGCCCGCGAGCTCTCGGATCGCCCCGATGAGTCGGTCGGTCCGCGAGGGATCGCCGTCCCAGCGGACGGTGCGCTCGGCCTGCACCGAGTCCGAGCCGGGCGCACGCAGCACCACGCGAACGCTGTCGTCGTCCTCGCCGTCGGGCTCGACGCGGATGCGATGGGTGCAGACGTCCTCGCAGCCCTCGGGCTCCTCGAACAACACCTTGATCGGGAGCTCGGGGCCGCTGACGAACAGCGCGGTCTTCACCGGGTAGCCCAGGCCTTGCGCGAGCACGACCACGGCGTGCTCGAGCAGCGGGTACGGCCGCACCCAGCCCCACAACGTCTCGAGTTCGCTCGCCATGCTCGAAGAGGGTCCGCCTCCAAAGATGCCCGAGCCACCCCGCACGCGCCAGCGCGCGGATTGGACTCACGCGGCGCGGATGGTCGGCCCGACGGGTTCGCCCGCCGGCGGCGCGCCGGGGGCACGCCCGAGCGCCGCGGCCTGGGCGACGATCTCGAGCGCCGCGACCCGATACGCCTCGGCCATGGTCGGGAAGTTGAAGATGTTGTCGACGAACTCGCGCACGCGTGCGCTCCCGAGCAGGACGAGCTGGCCCATGTGGATCAGCTCGGTCGCGCCCTCGCCCACGATGCCGACGCCGAGCAGCTGCTGCCCGGTGGGATCGGCGACGAGCTTGAGGAAGCCGTTGGGCTCGTCGGTGATCTGGCCCCGGGCCAGCTTGCCGAAGTCGGCCCGACCGACCAGCACGTCGCCCAGACGGGCCCGCGCGGCATCCTCGGACTCGCCGACGGCGGAGAGCTCGGGCACGGTGAAGATCCCCGTCGGCACCAACGTGGCCCGGGCCTCCGAGCGCTCGCCGAAGGCGTGCTCCACCGCGCGACGGCCCTGCTCCATCGAGAACGACGCCAGCGCGGGGGGCCCGATCACGTCGCCGACCGCGTAGACGTACGGGCAGGTGGTCCGTCCGTGGGCATCGACCGGGATGCAACCGCGCTCGTCGAGGGCGACGCCGGTGACGTCGAGCGCGAGCCCGGCGGTGTTGGGGATGCGTCCGAGGGCGACCATCACCTTCTCGGCGGTGATGAGCTCGCCATCGGCGAGCTGCGTCGCGGTCGACGACACACCGTCGGCCTCGACCCGCACGACGCCGCGACCGCCGAGGTAGCGCCCGCCCATCGCACCGAACGCGTCGAGGAATCCCTGCGAGAGATCCGCATCGAGAAAGGCCAACGGTCGCGCCGCGCGATCGACGATGGTCACGAGCACGCCGAGGGTCGCGAGGATCGACGCGTACTCGCAGGCGATGATGCCGCCCCCGAGGATGACGATCGAGTGCGGCAGGTACTCGAGCCCGAGCACCGAGTCACTGTCGAGGATCCGCTCGTGATCGATCTCGAGGTCGGGGGGCTGACGCGGGCGTGAGCCGGTCGCGATGACGACGTGGCCCGCCTCGAGCGTCCGGATCCGACCGCCCGGGCTGCGGATCTCGAGCTCGTGCGGCGCGGTGAACCGCGCGACCCCGTGGATGCGGGTCACGCCCGCGCCCTCGAGCCCATCGGACAGCGATCGCACGTGGGTGTCGATCACGCGGTCGAGCCGCCCGCGGACGTGCGAGAAGCGGAGCTCGGACGGCGGCGCCATCCCGAACTGCTGGGCCTGCACGAAGAACCGCTGCAGCTGCCGCGCCGCCTCGCGCAGGGCCTTGCTGGGGATCGTGCCCCGATGGACGCAGACGCCGCCGATCCGCGGATCGCGTTCGACGATCGCGACCTTCGCCCCGCGCCGAGCTGCACACGCCGCGGCCTCGAGTCCGCCCGGACCCGCGCCGACGATCACCCAGTCGAAGGACTCGTTCATGCCATGTTCTCCACGGTGCTGGCGATCGCGGGCGCGGCGGAGACGATGCGCTCGAGCTGGTCGGGGTAGAGGTTCAAAGCCTCGCTCGCGGGCGTCGGCGCCGGCGGTCCATCGAGCGTGCCGTCGGCGAGCGCCCGCGCGAGTGCACCGGCGAGCGCGGCGGTGAACACGTGGTCGGCGAAGGGCGACGGCACGTCGGCGCCGTCGGCCTCGTGGCTGCCGTGCAGGATGCTCGCGCGCACCGCCGCCGAGAGCTTCCAGCTGTCGCAGAGCAGCACGCCAGCGGGCACCGTGAATTCGTCGAGTAGCGCCCCGATCGCGTCGGGCTCGGCGCCCACGCCGTCGTCGGCGCGGCGACGCTCGAGCACGCGCAGCACCACGGGCACGCCGACGCGACGGAACAGCCCGCACAGGAACGCCGAGTCGACGGCGCAGCGCCGCGCCCGTGCGATCTCCTTGGCGAACAGGCCGGTCGCGAGCGACTCCCGCCACCACGCGTCGAGGTGGGCCTGGTAGAGCCCCGAAGAGGTGACCGCCGCGCGCACCGCCGCGGTCATCGCCAGCGACGCGACCTCGACCATGCCGAGCCGCGCGACCGCCTGCCTCGCCGAGACCATCTCGACGCTGCCGCCGTAGATCGCGGAGTTCGCGGAACGCAGCACGGTGGCGCACAGCGCCGGATCGCGCTCGATGTGTCGCGCGACGTCGGCCGACCCACGCAGGGGATCCTGCGCCGCGAGCATCACGTCGTTGGCGACCTTGGGCAGCACGGGCAGCTCGACGTTGCCGTCCTCCAGCGCGCGCGCGACGAGGGTTCGCGGGGACACAGAAGTGTCCCGCCTTGGCATCGAGGCAGTCGCGGGGGCCACGGGGCGGTCATCGGCCGGCCCGGTGGCCACCGCAGTGCCAGTGCGGTCCGGATCGTCACGGACCCGAGGGCACGACCGGCAGCCGAGTCGGCGCCACCGGTTCGCGCCGCGGCGGGTTCGGCCGCGCGAACAGGGGCCGCGGCCGGACGGCGCTCGCGGCCGAGGCGTGCGCGGGACCGAGGGCGACCCACCGACGCACCGACTCGGCGCGCATGTAGGCCGGCACCGCGACGCCCAGGCGCGTCAACAGCATCGGCGCGACATCGAGGGTCGAGACCCGCCGCAGCGGCGCCGTGGCGACCGACCGCGCCCCGCGACGGTGCACGATCAGCGCGCCCTCGGGCACGTGGTACGCGGTCTGCCCCGATTCGTCCTCGATCGCGGTGTTGGAGAAGCCCAGCCGTGACAGCGGCACCCTCCGACCATCGAGCATCGCGTGGTCGTCGCGGTGATCCTGCAGCACCGGCACCGCCAGGCAGTAGCGCCCCGGCCCCTGGGCCTCGACGCCGAGGCGCACCCCCGCGCCGAACTCGACGGCGCCAGCGCGCCGCTCGAACGCCGCCCCGCGATCGGGATCGATCGCGACCACCACCCGCGGCAGCATCGCTGGCTGCTCCACGAACTCTCCCGCCGCGAAGCCGCAGGCGGACATCAACGCCGCGACGTCGGTGAGGTACAGCTGCGTCGAGACCCGGTTGTCGGCCCGCGTCGCCGCCTGGCCCATGCTCGTCGTCAGCCACACCTCGCGCGTACCGTCGCGTCCGGCCCACTGCAGCAGGCGCGCGAGCATGTCGTCGACCGCGTCCATCGACCACGCGATCTCGTCGGCATAGCGCCGGCGCCAGGCGTCGTCGTAGCCATACGCCGCGTAGTCGCCGGGATAGGCCGCCGCCCAGAACCGGTGCATGGTCGCCGCGACATGGTTGGTGAAGAAGGTGGCGACGTCGGGGCCGCGCCGTTCGAGCAGGCGCATGAACACGTCGAAGCCGAGCACCGCCTGGTACGTCCGCCGGCGCGCCGACTTCCACCGCGCGCGGCGCTCGTCCACGAGCTGACCGGCGATCGCCGCGAGCGTCTGCGGGCGCACGCCGAGCCGCGGCAGCGCGACCGCGAGGCCGAGCGCGCTCGACCACGGCAGGGCGGTAGAGACGTTGCGGGCGCTCTGCCGCGACATCGCGAGGTTGAACTCCTGGAACGGTCGCACCGACGCAGGCACGGTCGCCGCGTCGGTCGCGAACGGATCGGGCACGTGGAAGGCGACACCCTGCGGATCCACGGGGAGTGGGTGGCTGTGCATCGATCCGAACACGCCGACCTGCAGACCCGCGCGGCGCAGCAGCGACCACACCGTCGGGTGTTCGCGATCGCAGCTCGAGAGTTCCTGGTTCAGATTGATCACACCGTGGGTGCGATCGTCGACCCCGCGATGGAGCGTGGACCAGGTGATCCACGGACTCAGCGTTCGATCCTCTGCATGGGTCTCGTACGCATCGGAATTCCTCAGCATCGACGCCAGTGCCCCGTGCGGACGCCGATGGACGTGATCGAGGATCACGCGCCACGGGCACTCATTGAGCTCGAACATCACGATCTTCGACGCCGCCATGATTCCTCCTGCAACGATCGCGGGGTCCCCAATCGAACCCTGCTCTCTTCGCCGCTATGCCGACGACGCGGAGGTTCCGTGTGCCGTCTGGGACACGCGACGCGGATTCCGATCGCGGACACTCGCCGACCTCGTCGCACCGAACTCGACCGCGTGTCGCTCGGGCCGCACGGATCCGGGACGCATGTGCCATGGCGACAGGAGATGGACACCACTCCCGTGGATCGCCACCCGGCGTTGCGTCGCGTCCGGCGATGGCTGCTCGAGTCGCCGCGCGTCGTGCATGCCGCCAGGACGCTGTATCGCTGGCCACCGCTCACCCGGACCCGGGCGTTCCGCGGGTTCGTCCGCCACCGCGTCGCGGCGGCCGATCGGGCGCTGCAGACCGTCATCCCCCGCGTCGCGATCGAGACCGTGCTGACGTGCAATGCCCGCTGTGTCATGTGCGTGCACAGCGAGCGCCGCATGGTCGGCATGATGGACATGGATCTGTTCCGCAGGCTCATCGACCAACTCGCCGCGTGGGGCTGTCAGGACGTGTGCCTGTCGATCTATGGCGAGCCGATGGTGGACAAGCGCTGGCTCGAGCGGGTCGCGATCGTCCGCGCCGCGGGCCTGCGCTACTCGTTCTTCTCGAACGCCAGCATGCTCACCGAGGCGACGGCGTCGGCGATGCTCGAGCAGGGCGGCTGGACCGAGGTCAACTTCAGCGTCAACGGCCTGTCGAAGGGCGTGTACGAGGCCGTGATGCCGCCGCTGTCGCGCGACCGGGTCTACGCCAACCTCGAGCGGTTCTTGGCGCTCAAGCAGGCCCGCGGCGGCGCCGAGCCACGGGTGACCATCTCGTGCGTCGCGCTCCGCGAGAACCTCCACGAGCTGCGCGACTTCCAGGCCCACTGGTCGGCGGTGCCCGGCGTCGACCGGGTCGCGATCGGCGGCCGCACCGACTGGAACGGCGAACTCGTGCGCGCCGACACCGGGCAGCCCGTGCGCAACCGTCTTCGGGTCGTCAGCGAGGACACGTGGCACACGCCGTGCCCCTCGCTGTGGTCGTCGCTGTACGTCTATCACGACGGTCGGGTCTCGCCGTGCTGCGAGGACGCCGCGGCGCGGCGCCTGATCATCGGCGACGCCACGGTCGCGCCGCTGCGCGAGATCTTCCTCGGGCCCGAGCTCGCGCGCCTGCGTCGGGCGCACCGCGAGGATCGGCGCTCCGAGCACGGCGTGTGCGGCTCGTGCCACGCCAACTGGCCCTGGGTCTGAAACCCGAAACGACGCGAGAAGGGACGTTCGTCATGAAGGTCGATGCCACGTGGACTCCACACCTGCCGCTCGCGCGGCTCGCCCCCGACGACGCCCCGCGCGTCGTCGGGGGCGAGCCGCCCTCGGGCGACTGGTCGTCGTCATCCTCACCCGCAACGAGGAGGTCAACCTCGGCAAGGCGCTGGTCTCGATCGGCGATCGGGCACCGGTCATCGTCGTCGACTCCGAGTCCACCGATCGCACCCGCGAGATCGCGGCCGACGCCGGGGCCGAGTTCGTCGTCCATCGGTTCGTCGACTACGCCAGCCAGCGGAACTTCGCGATCGAGCTGGTCGCGAAGCGCTTCGATTGGCTGCTGTTCCTCGACGCCGACGAGGAGCTGACCGACGAGGTCTGGGCCGAGATCGATCGCCACTGCGACCGCGACGATCTCGACGGGGTCTACTTCGGCCGGATCCTGCGCTTCTTCGGCCATGACCTGCGGCACGGCGGCATGGCCGGCCACGCGATGCTGCGGCTGATGCGGCCGGGTGTGTCGCGCTACGACCGCGAGGTCAACGAGCGCGTCGACGACACGCACATGCGGATCGCCTACGCGTCGGCCAAGCTCATCCACGACGATCGCAAGCCGATCCTCGACTGGCTGGTCAAGCACGTCGGCTACGCCGAGCGCGAGGCCACGGCCTACCTGTCGGGGCGCGACGACTCCCTCGCTGGCTTCTCACTGCGGACGCAGCGTTCGCGGACGATCGGACTGCGCTGGGCCTACAACCGCTTGCCCCTGGGCGTGCGCCCATTCGCGCACTTCGCCCGCACATTGCTGTGGCAGGGCGCCTACAAGGACGGGACCGCGGGCACCGTCTACGCGGTGCTGCAGTCGCTGTGGTACCCGATGATGATCGACATGATGATCGTGCACCGCCGCTGGCGGGGTGACGCGGCGGCTGGCTCGAGATGATCGTGCACCGCCGCTGGCGGGGTGACGCGGCGGCTGGCTCGAGATGATCGTGCACCGCCGCTGGCGGGGTGACGCGGCGGCGCTGGCGTCCCGCTGACGCCCCGCGTGTGGCCCACCGCACGGCGCGGCCCTCGCTGCCGCGGCCGCGCGTGTAGAAGCCCGCGCGCGGCTTGTGTACGATGCGGCGATGGTCTCCAGAAGCCGTTGGCTCGCCTTGCTCGCGTTGGTCGGATGCGACCACGGATCGCCCCCCAGCGGCGGGCAGGAGGCCCCGGCCGCGCCCCGTGCGGGCGTCGCCCTCGCCTGTGACGACACCCCGTTCGAGCAGATGCCGGCGAAGTGTGAGGCGCCCGATCAGCTGCTGCCGGTCGACGTCGTCGAGATCGATCCGAATCTCGCCGAGGATCCGACGCTGCGCAGCGTCGACGCGCTGGTCCGTCTCGGTGCCGAGGCCGCGTCCATCGTCGCGGTCGGCGGCTACGACGGCGGCGCCTCGCCCGACGGTGCGTGGTGGGCCGCCATCGACCCGGCCGGCGCCACGCTGTGGTCGGGCTCGTTCCCCGCCGCCGCCGACGTCGCGGGCGTGTTCGCGACCGGCGACGCCGACGGCCTGTGGGTCGTCGCCGCCCAGGTCGACGACACCACGGTCGTGCAGCACTTCGGCGCCGACGGGGTCTTCACCGGCGAGGCGACGCTCGTCGACTTCACCGCGACCTCGGCACTGCCGCAGACCGGGGGCGCCGTCGCGTTGTTCGGCACCAGCGGCGGGGCGACGGCGTGGGCCGGCGTCGATCCGACCGGCGCCGAGACGTACAACGGCAACCAGGATCTGACCCCGGGCCCGCACCTGGTGGCGCAGGGATCCGTGCAGTACTTCGATGGCCCCGGCGGCACGCCGGTGTGGGAGCACGATCCGCGCGGCGAGCCCGACGAGGGCTTTCCGCTCGAGATCGGCGTCGAGCAGGGGATCATCAACTCGGTGGGTGACGTGCTCGCGATGGGCTCGGTGCTCGGGCCGCTCGGCGACAACACGCTGCTCGTGCGCCTCGACCCCGCCGGTCGACCGCTGTGGGCGCTCAATCGCCCGCGCGCCCACGGCGAGGTGGTGCTCGAGGGCCTCCTCGACAGCTCGATCTTCGTCGGCCAGTCGTTCTACTGCCGACCGGGCACCTACTACGTCGTGTTCGACGACGTCGGCGGGATCGTCGAGGACGGCCTGCTCCCGGCCCCGCCCAAGCCGTGGATCCTCGATTCCGAGGCCCACCTGACGTCGGTCGCCCTCGAGGGCGACGTCCTCACCATGCGCGCGTTCTCGATCGAGTTCGAGGTGCCCAAGCGATGAAGTCCCTACGCACAATTCCCCTCGCGCTCCTCGTCGCCTGCGGTGACTCGACCGGCGGCAGCGGCGAAGACACGACCGGCGGCACCTCGGCCGGCACCAACGCCTCCACTGGCAGCAGCTCCACCGATCCGACGGTGACCACGAGCCCGGCGACCACGACCCCCGCCGACACCACCGAGGGACCCCAGGACAACTGCCCCGAGTACCAGCGCTATCCGCTGCACGAGGGTCTGTCCTGCAGTCGCCTCACGATCGGCGACATCGACGGCGACGGCTTCGTCGACGCGGTCGTGTTCGCCCACGATCCGAAGACCAGCGCGAGCCCGGCCACGACCGTGCTGCACACCTTCCACGGCGACGCGAACGGCCTGCAGGACGCCGAGGTGCGCTGCTGCCTCGACGCCACGCGCACCGGCCACGGCGAGGTGTTCGACTTGAACGGCGACACCCGCGGCGATCTGCTGTGGGCCAACGAGCAGGCGATCGAGCCCGGCGGCGACGTGCTGCAGACGCTCGAGCGCACGATCACGACGCCCGAGCGCGGCTACACGGCCACCGGTGTCCTCGTGGCGCCGCCGACGGGCGTGCCCGCCTTCACGGTGGGCCGCATCATGGGCCAGACCTTCGGCGTGCTCGTCGTCGCCGACGGTGTGCTGTCGAGCAACGTCGGCACCGGCGCGGACTTCGGCCTCGACCCCGTGCTCACGCTCGCGCTGGATCCCTCGCCCGAGGTCACGCAGCTCCTGACGATCGAGATCGACGGCACTGCGGGCACCGATCTCGTCGGCCTCGGCCCCGAGGGCCTGTGGGTCTGGCCGGGCAGCACCGACGGCGTCTTCAGCCAGGCGACGGTCGTCGCGCTGCCGGGCACGTACACCCAGATGCAGAAGGTCGACCTCGACCTCGACAACCACGACTCCTTGGTGCTCGCGGGCGCCGGCGAGCCGGTCGCGATCGTCGATGGCGACATGGCGGGCGCGTACCTGGTGTCGACGACCGGCACGCCGGATCTGGATCCGCCGATCGCGGTGGTCGAGATCGACAACGATCTGCAGCCGGATCTCGTGGGCGCGAACGGCAACGACCTGGTGATGCACGCCGGTGACGGGAAGGCCTTCGGCGCGCAGCTGGTGCTCGGCGAGCTGTCGGGGATCCACGACATGGGCTTCGGGGACTTCGACGGCAACGGGCGCAACGACGTCGTCGCGTGCGACGACGCGGGGTTGTTCGTGATCTATCGACCGGATGTTTGAGCGGGTCGTGGACGCCGCGCCCGACGGGGGCGCGGCGGTCGATCAGGGATCGAGCGATACCTCGAGCGGGACGACCTGATCCACGACCGCGACCGTCGGCGAAACCGCCCCCGGGATCGCCTGCGTGTCCCAGAGGTCGATCTGTCCGATCTGTCCGATCACGCGCACGACCTCCACCATCGGAGCGTCGGCGTCGCAGCCCGATGTATCGACCGTCGGCAACGGCCCGATGCGCAGCCGTCTCCCTTCGATGCTGCCAAAGAGTGAGTACAGCACGCTCAGCCTCGGCGGCTGCACATCGAGGTCCTGGTCGAACGCATCGACGCGGCACCCGACCTCGGTGTCGCCTGTGACCTCGACGCACAGTCGATCGCGCCAGCCCTCGCCGCCGACTCCGCTGCCGCCGAACACCGTCACCCCCGCTTCGCCATCCATTCGCAGCTCGGGGTGGTCGGCGTAGAGTCCGGCGAGACAGTCGAGGTACTCCACCTCGACCCACAACGAGTCGATCTCGCCGTACGGATCGATGTCCGGCGACGGGTGCGAGGCGAAGCGAACCGAGACGACGCCGTGCGTGAGTGGTTCGTCGTCGCTGCCGGTGGCGGCGTCGGTATCGGCGCCGAACTCCGCGCCGGAGTCCCCTGCCCCTTCGCTCCAAGACGCCGCTGTCTCTGTGTCCTGGGGATCCGATCCGACAACGGGGCCACAGCCCGCGGCGACGAGCGCAGCGATGACGACGACATCAACCACCCAACCCATCGCGGCAAACTACCAGTCGTGCACCATCCGAGGCAAGTCAGGGGCCCGAAGGGTGACGCCCGCCGGTTTGGTGCCCCCCAGGGACATTGACGCGCGCGGGTCGGCGGCTCGATGCTGACGTCGCGCATGGCGGAGTTCCCGAAGATCTCGGCGCGGCGGCGGACGTTCCTGCTGGTGCCGAGCGCGAGCGTGGAGTCGTGGTCCGCCGAGCACGCGAAGCGGCGGCTCGAGGAGGCGGCCGGGGAGTGGCCGGGACGTGCGGCGATCCTGGCGTTGTCGGATTCCACGTTGGGGCCCGACGATTCGTTGCCGCGGGCGATCGGTCACCTCGCGGGTGCGTTCGAGCGCGGGAGTCTGCTGGCCCTGCGGGTGCCCGACGACGCGGCGACGATGCGACCCGGGCAGCCGGGCGACGTGGACTGGGATGACATCCCACGGATCTCGGATCTGTTGCGGCGCGATGGTGGGGATCCGTTGTCGCGGACGCCCGCGGAGCCGGGGGGATCGGATGGCAGGGCGATTGCATCTAATTCGCATGGGCCGCGAGCACTTTCATGAGGAACTCTTCGCTCCATCCAGCCTCGAGCCGGCGGCCCTTGATACCGACCTTCGAGCCCTTGACGCTGCGTAGGAGGT
>JBIJCC010000155.1:0-20190 GCA_044344875.1 Nannocystaceae bacterium | reverse complement strand
GATCGTGCAGTACCGCGACACCGAGAGACCACCGGTAAGCCGTGTGCGGGAAATTCGCACGCACGGTTTGAACGGGGGCCCTACCGGAATTCAATCCAAGAGAGAAGGAAGGTAGGGTCTACCAATGCACGACGGGGGTTGGGTCGGTCGCAGCGTCCAGCGGCGCGAGGGATCGGACAAGGTCAACGGCAAGCTGGCCTACATCGACGATCTGTCGCTGCCCGGGATGCTCCACGGCGTGACCGTGCGCAGCCCCGTGGCGCGGGCGCGGATCCGCGGGATTTCCTTCGGGCCCGGCGTGCCCTGGGACGAGGTCGTCGTGGTCGGTCCCTCGGACCTCCCGGGGCCCAACGTCGTCAAGCTCATCGACGTCGATCAGCCGCTGCTCGCCGATGGCGAGGTGCGCCACTGCGACGAGCCGATCCTGCTGCTCGCCCACGCCGACAAGGCGATCGCCGAGCGGGCCCGCGCGGCGGTCGTCCTCGATCTCGAGCCGTTGCCCGCGGTGTTCGACCTCGACGCGGCGATCCGCGGCGACGTCGTGGTGTGGGGCAAGGACAACCTGTTCCGCGAGTATCGCGTGGCGCACGGCGACGTCGACGCGGCGCTGTCCGAGCGCGGCGTGATCGTCCTCGAGGGCACCTACGAGACCGGCGCCCAGGAGCAGATGTACATCGAGCCCCAGGGGATGATCGCCGAGTTCGATCCGGAGCACGGCGTCACCGTGCGCGGCTCGCTGCAGTGCCCGTACTACGTGCACGCCGCCCTGGTCGCGCTGTTCGAGCTGCCGCCCGAGCGCATCCGTGTGATCCAGGCGACCACCGGCGGTGGGTTCGGCGGCAAGGAGGAGTACCCGTCGATCATCGCGGCGCACGCCGCCGTGCTCGCGCGCAAGGCCGGCCGCCCGGTGAAGATGATCTACGACCGCGTCGAGGACGTGATGGCCACGACCAAGCGTCACCCGTCGCGCACGGTGGTGCGGACGGCGGTGCGCGAGGACGGGACCTTGGTCGCGCTCGATCTGGATTTCGTGATCGACGGCGGCGCCTACCTGACCCTGTCGCCGGTGGTGCTGTCGCGCGGCACGATCCACGCGTCGGGGCCGTACCGGTGGCCCCACGTGCGGCTGCGGGCGCGAGCGATCGCGACCAGCCATCCGCCACACGGGGCATTCCGCGGGTTCGGGGCGCCGCAGAGCGTCTTCGCGATCGAGCGCCACCTCGACCGCGTCGCGACGCGCCTGGGGATCGATCCGGCCGAGCTCCGTCGCCGCAACCTGCTGCGCCAGGGCGATCGCACCGCGGTCGGCCAGCTCATCACGGAGCCGATTGATCTCGATCGGGTGCTCGATCGGGCGCTCGCGATGTCGAACTGGACCGAGACGCGCGCCCGGTTCGACGTCGAGAACGCCGCCGGCGGGCCGCTGCGGCGCGGGGTCGGGCTGGCGTTCTTCTACCACGGGGCCGGATTCACCGGCGCCGGCGAGGTCCACCTCGCCTCGGTCGCGCACACCGAGATCACCGCCGAGGGCCGTCTGCGCGTGCTCGCGGCGAGCACCGAGATCGGGCAGGGGACCAACACCATCTTCGCCCAGATCGCCGCCGACGCCTCGGGCGTGGCGATCGAGGGCGTCGACGTGGTGCAGCCCGACACCGAGTTCGTGCCGAACAGCGGTCCGACGGTCGCGTCGCGCACGACGATGGTCGTCGGTCGGCTGGTCGGCGAGGCTGCCCGGGCGCTGCGCGTGCGCCTCGTCGAGGCCGGGCTGCTCGACGATCGCGCCACGTCCGCCCGGGCCCCGGACGCGTTCGCGGCCGCGGCCCGGGCCTACGTGGCGCGGCACGGCGTGCTGCGGACCCAGGCCAGCTATCGGCCGCCCGAGGGCATCGCGTGGGACGAGAAGAACTTCCAGGGGGATGCCTACGCCGCGTACGCGTGGGCGGCCTACGTCGCCGAGGTCACGGTGGACCTGCGCAGCGCTGAGGTCCGCGTCGACGACTTCGTGGCCGTGCAGGAGGCCGGTCGCATCGTGAACCCCGTGCTCGCCGCCGGGCAGATCGAGGGCGGCGTCGCCCAGGGCATCGGCTGGGCGATCTACGAGCGCGTGGTGTGGAAGGACGGCCGCGTCCGCAACCCGCAGATGACCAACTACATCATCCCGACCGCGGTCGACACCCCGCGGATCCGCGTCGAGTTCGTGCCCCCGTTCGCCGGTGACGCGGCGCCGTGCAAGGGCATCGGCGAGCTGCCGATGGACGGCCCGGCCCCGGCCATCCTCGCCGCGGTCGGCCACGCGACCGGCACCGAGCCCGTGGCGATCCCCATGCTGCCCGAACAACTGCTGACCATCCTCGAGGAGTCGCGCCATGGCGCACGCTGAATCCGTCGCTCCCGCCCATCCCGAGGTCGCGTTCGTGGTCAACGGCGCGCCCGCGGTGGTCCACGCCCACCCGATGTCGCGCCTGCTCGACGTGCTGCGCGAGGACCTGCACCTCTTCGGTACCAAGGAGGGCTGCGGCGAGGGCGAGTGCGGCGCGTGCTCGGTGTTCGTCGACGGCGTGTTGGTCAACAGCTGCCTCGTGCCGGTGTGCCAGGTCGCCGGCGCGCGCATCGAGACCATCGAGGGGATGTCGGCGCACCCGCGGCTGCGCGTGCTGCAGGAGGCGTTCGTCCGCGACGGCGGGGCGCAGTGCGGCATCTGTACGCCCGGCATGCTGATGGCGGCTGCGGCCCTCGTGCAGGTCGACACCGACGCCGACGAGGCGACGATCCGCACCGCGCTCGCCGGCAACCTGTGTCGCTGCACCGGATACGTGCGCATCGTCGACGCGGTCGTCGGTGCGCTCGCCGAGCTGCGGGCCGCCGACGCCGGGGGCACGCCATGAGGGCCTGGCTGCCGGACTTCACCGTCCACGTCGCGCGCGACGTCGACGATGTCCTCGCGCGCCTCGCCGACGGCGACTGGTTGCCGCTCGCCGGCGGCACCGATGTGATGGTCGTGCTCGCTGCGGGCCAGCTCCCCGCGGCGAAGTACGTCAGCATCTGGGGCGTGCCCGGGCTGCGCGGCATCGACGTGCGCGACGACGAGGTCGCGATCGGAGCGCTCACGACGTACACCGACGTCTCCGAGCACTCGGTGCTCGCCCGCGAGTTCCCGATGCTCGGCGTCGCAGCGCGCTTGTCTGGAGCCGCGGCGATCCAGAACCGCGGCACCATCGGGGGCAACGTCGCGAACGCGTCGCCGGCCGCCGACACACCGCCGGCGTTGTTCGCCTACGGGGCCGAGATCGAGCTGGTCGGACCCGGCGGCCGCCGGCGAGTGCCCTACGCCGACTTCCACACCGGCTACAAGACGACGCGTCGCCGCCCCGACGAGCTGATCGCGAGCGTGCTGCTGCCCCGACCCTCGAGCGCCCGTCGCCGTGTGCAGGTCTATCGGAAGGTCGGCACGCGAAAGGCCCAGGCGATCGCGAAGGTCGGGCTCGCCGTCGCCATGGAGCTGGAGGGTGATGTCGTCGTCGACTGCGGGGTGGGGCTCTCGAGCGTGGCGGCGGTCCCGCTGGTGGGGACGCGTACCGCCGCGGCGCTGCGTGGGCGAACCCTCGCCGACGCGATCGATGACGCAGTCCGTGCGCTCGCCTCCGAGATCCACCCGATCGACGACGTGCGCTCGACGGCCGAGTACCGCCGTCGTGTCGCGGAGAACCTCTGGCGTGACGTCCTCGAGGCGACGCTCGCCGGACGCGCGCCGATCGACGCGCTGTGATACCGACCACCGCCACGCGCCGCCACACGTCGGCACGGGTGGCGGTTGTGCCGATGGGTGTCAAGCTGAGGCATAGGCATGGACCGGGCAGCCCGCGCCAAGATCGACTCGTTGCTCTACGAGGTGCGTGGCTTCCCCGAGCGTGCGCCGTGGGATGTCGATGCGCTCGCCCGCCGCTACCAGCTCGACCCGGTGATCATCCGCGGCCTGCTCGAGACCGAGGGCGCCGCGATCCTCGGGGACGATGACGACGAGGGCGCCGATCCCAACGGCACGACGCAGGTGATGAACGTGGACGACCTCGGCCTCGGCTAGCCGCTTTGCCTCGGCGGGCCGCACGGCGCGGGACCGCGGGCGCGCCCGGCCGCGCGGGTGACGGGGCTGCGGGCGTGGGTGTATCGTTCGCGGGTCGATGGTGCGTCGTCGGGGTCTCGTCCGTTGCGTGGGTCTGGTCCTCGGCAGCCTCGCGGGCGCGACCACGGTGGCCGCGGCGCCGCCGGCGGTGCGCGAGTACGAGGGCCCCGCGGAGGTGATCGCCGACCCGGACGCCGAGGCGGTCGAGGCCGCACCGGACGCCGACGACCGGGAGCCTGACGTCGAGCCCGAGCCTGACGTCGAGCCCGAGCCCGACGTCGACGACGAGCCCGCGGCGCGGCCGTCCGTGGACGAGATGATCACGCCCGAGGTCGAGCCGGTCGAGCGGGCGTGGCTACCGCGTCATCGACTGATGTATCGCAACCTCCTGGCCGGCCGCATCAACCCGCGGGGCGCAGTCAACGACCTCACGCTCGGCTATCGGCTGCAGATCCTCCGCCGGAACACGCCGCTGTTCCGCGACTCCTACGCCATGTTGGGGGCGCACGCCTTCGTCACCCCCGCGTTCGTGCGCGTCGGGCCCGTCGTCGAGTTCCAGCCCGTGGCGGTCTTGAACGTCGGGGCGGCCTATGACGTCGTCGGTGCCTTCGGCAACTTCAACCAGGTGCAGTCGTTCGCCACCCCGACCGACAGGTGGGGCCCCGACGACCTGAAGCGCAACGGCGAGGCCGGTGACAACTACCGCACGTGGGGGCACCTCGTGACCCTCTCGGCGATGCTGCAGTTCAAGTACAAGCGCGTCGCCCTGCGCAGCGCGACGCGCGGCTACTGGTCGCGGATGCGCCTGCGCGGCGGCGATCGGGTGTACTACGACGCGGCGCTCGACCTGCTGCTCGCCAACGACGGCTGGTCGATCATCAACGAGACCGACCTGCTCTACATGTTCGACTGGGGACTGCGGCTCGTGGCGCGCCACAGCCTCTCCCACGCGTTCTATCGCCGGCGGGACTTCTTGCCCGGCGAGCCGGTGAGCCAGCCGAACGGGCCGACGTCGCGCCTCGGCCCCGCTGTCACCTACACGTTCTTCGACCGGCCCGGCGCGCGCTTCAACCGCCCGACCGTGTTCTTGCTGTCACAGTGGTGGTTGCGTCACCGCTTCCGCACCGGGGATCAGTCGAGCGCCGGGATCCCCTATCTGGCGATCGGGTTCTCCTTCGAGGGCGACCTCGTCCCGCACCGCGAGGTCGAGCGCCGCCGCGGTGCCCGGCGGCCCAGGCGTCGGACCGACCTCCAGACCCCCGCGCCGCCGACCCCCGTGCCCTGATACGATGGGGCCGCATGGTCGAGGCCTCGGAGTGGCGACGCTGTAGTTCCTGCAAGAAGCCGATCGGGTTCGCGGTGACGTACTTCGAATGCAGCGTGTCGACATGCACGCGCAAGCGGACCGGCTACGCGTTCTGCTCGGTGGACTGCTGGGAGATCCACCTGCCCATGATGCGTCACCGCGAGGCGTGGGCCGTCGAGGCGACGTCGCCGACGCGCGAGGCGTGGGCGCAGGAGCTCGCGCAGGAGGACGGCGGTCGCTCCGGTCCGTCGACGCCCGCGGCGGCGAGCAAACCCGCAGCATCGCCTGCACCCACGGCAGCGCCGGTCGTCGTGCGCCGCGGCGACGGCGAGGGCGGCCGACGCATCGCGGTGCCCTCGGCCCCGGCGACTCCACCGGCGCCGCGCGAGGTCCTCGTGATCGCGTCGCGACTGAAGGACTACATCCGCCAGCGCTACGGCATGAACACCTCCGACGGCGTGCTCGAGGATCTGTCGGAGCACCTGCGCACGCTGTGCGATCGCGCCGTGCTGCACGCCCGCGAGGACGGGCGCAAGACCGTGCTCGATCGCGACTTCGCGTTCCTCTCCGAGCGGAAGTGACGGCCGTGCTCCGCGGCGGCGCGGCATGGTTGCTGCTCGCGTGCGGGCCCGCACCGGCGCCCATCGACGACACGACGCCGACCGCCGCCGCCGTGCCGGTGGCGCCGACGGTCGAACCGAGTCCGCGGGTCATCGAGCCCATGCGCGTCGTCGAAGCGCCTCGGGCCGCGGTCGCCGGAGCGCCGCCGCCCGAGCTCGTCGATCTGCGGGTCGCGGTGCCGGGCCTGCGCCTGGCCATCGGCTACGCGAGCGCGGACAACTTCACCGGCGCGCCGCTGCCCGGCTACGACGCGCCCGGGGCGTGGGGGCACCCCGCGCTCGCGTCGGCGCTTCGGGCCGTCGACGCCGCGCTGGCGCCCGAGGGTCTGGGCCTGCTGGTGTTCGACGCGTACCGGCCCAAGCGCGCGACAGCGGCGATGGTCGCGTGGGCCCGCGCTCGACGTCGGACCGATCTCCTGCGCGACGGCTACATCGCCGAACGATCGCAGCACAACCGCGGGCTGGCGATCGATCTCACGCTCGTCGAGCGCGACACCGGGACGCCGCTGGACATGGGCGGTGCGTGGGACGCGTTCCTGCCCAGCAGCGCCGCGTTCGCGGCGACCGGAGCGGCGCTGGCCCACCGCAAGCGACTGCGCGCGGCGATGCTCGAGCAGCGCTTCGTCCCGCACGACGGCGAGTGGTGGCACTTCTCGCTGCCGCACGCCCACGCGCCGGTCCTCGACGTCGTCTATGCGGCTGCGCCCTGAAGGCTGTCACTCGGGCAGGGCACCCGCGGCGATCCACGCGCGAACGGTCGCGACGATCGCATCGTCCATCAGCACCGGGGCGTTGCGCGGCATGTGGGCGACCACCGTGCCGGCGTCGTCGACCGGCTCGCACTGCGACAGCACGCGCATCAACCAGCTGCCGTCCGGATCGCCGGGCGCGACCAGGGGCAGCGCGGTGTCGGCCTGCACCGCGTGATCGAGCAGCGCGCCGTGGAGGTCGGGAACGGTGAGGTCGAGGCCCGCCGCGCCCCCCGAGCCGTGGCACGCACTGAAGGCGCAGGCCGGCAGGAACAGGGTGTCGCGCAGGGTGTCGAGCGAGACGTCGGTCAGCGGTGGCGCGCTCGGATCGGCGTCGATGCACTCGGGCACCGGCGTCAAGCCGACGTCGCCGTCGGCCTGCGGGGGAAGGTACAGGGGGCCGTCGATCTCCGACGCGGTCGGCGGGCCCTGGGAGCCGCTCTTGGGGTAGCCGATGATGAGGCAGCTGCCCTCGTATTCCTCGATGTCGCCGTCGGTGCCCACGAACTGCGAGCCGAAGAGCACCGAGCCGTCGAGCAGCAGCTCGGACTCGACGAGCAGCAGCATCACGCACATCTCCTGGTCGCCGATGCCCCAGCCGACGCTCTCGGAGCGGAAGTTGTCGTAGCCGCAGGTGAACGCGAATCCGTCGCTCTCGGAGAGATCCAGCGGCGGATCGTAGGTCTTGCCGTTGGCGTCGGCGTTGAAGCCCTCGAGCCGGTAGACGCTCCGGGGCTCGTCGTCGTCGTCGTCGTACACCGACACGTCGAAGAAGTCGCCGAGGCTGTGGTAGTGCGGCAGGGCGTAGTGCAGCTTCAGCGGGTAGCTGGAGGCGGTGTAGCCCTCGTAGTACGTCTTGAAGTCGCAGCTCGAGCTGTGGCGCGAACGCGACATCGCGGGGATCTCGAGGTCGACGTAGCTGAGCCGCATCGGCGTCAGCACCACCTCGACGTCGCGGGGGTGGATCAGATCGAGCGTGAGCCAGAGGTTGGTCTCGACCTCGCGCGGCGCGAGGTTGAGCAGGTGCACGCCGCCGACGATGCGGCTGTGGGCGGGGATCTTGATCACCGCGCCGGCGGCGGTCTGCTGGGTCTCGACCCACGACTGCGTCGACTGGGCGAAGAGCACCGTGCCCGTGGACGCGGCGGAAATCTCGTCGAAGCCGCGCTCGCCGCAGGCCCAGTAGCCATCGGGCCCATCGTAGAGGTCGTCGGGAACGACGAACCAGTTGCTGTGGTGGAAGCCGGAGAGGTTCGACAGCGTGACCGCCTGGACGTACAGCGGCTCGTCGTTGCCGAGGGTCCAGGACGCGCACGGCTCGGTCTCGCCGAAGGGGGGCAGCAGGTCGATGCCGAATTCGTGGGTGATGCTGGCGCGATCGATGGCGGGGTCGCCGACGCCCACGTCGATCGGATCGAACTCGCTGCCGCCGTCGTCGTTCGCGGGAGGTGCAGGCAGGGAGAGCGCGCCACAGCCGGGAGTCGCGAGCACCACGGCGAGCGAGACCCCGCCCCACGCACGGCCGCAACGATCCATCGAGGCACGTTAGCACCGCGCGCTGGGTGTGTAAGCGGCCGCTGGGCGCGCCGTTTCGGCGCACGTGGATGGACGGGTTCGCGCCGTGACCGTAGCGCTGGCGGTCGGCTCCGTGGTCGTGCCCGTGCTCTGGGGCGGCGCCGTGGGATGCAGCCGACCGGTGCTGCGGCCGGGGCAGGGCGGAGACCACGGCGGCGAGGACGATGACGGTGACCCGGACGACCCGTACGAGCCCGACGAGCCCGACGAGCCCGACGACCCCGGTGGTGGCGGTGGTGGCGGTGGTGGCGGTGGTCGGCAAGAGTGTCGCGAGGTCGACTTCCTCTTCGTCATCGACGACTCCCCGAGCATGGGCGAGTACCAGGCGAGGGTGCTCGCGAACTACGACGTGTTCGTCGACGGCATCGAGGCGGCGATCGACACCATCGAGACCACGCACATCGGCGTGATCACGGCGGGACCGTATGCCTACAACGATCCGCAGTGCGACGCGCTCGGCGGTCTCGTGGTGCGGACCGGCGGACCGGGATCGAGCCTGGCGACCTGCGGTCCGTACGCCGCCGGCGAGAACTACATGACCGAGGCCGACAACATCTCCTCGGCGTTTCCCTGCGCGGCGAAGGTGGGGGTCGGTGGCACGGATCTCGACCTGCCGCTGGCCGCGGCGCTGTCCGCCGTGTCCCCACCGCTCACCGAGCCCGGGGAATGCAACCACGGATTCCTCGGCGAGGGGGCGCTGCTGGTCCTGGTCATCGTCACCGAGACGTACCCCAACAACTTCCAGGTGCAGGACGTGGATCCGTACTTCGCGTCGACCGGTCTCGTGGAGGTCGTCGGTGGGTACGATGACATCGTCGTGGTGCTCATCGCGAGCACGGAGCAGGCGCCGTGCCTCAGCCCGCTGGCGCCCGGCCTCGAGACGTTCGCCGAGCAGTTCGACCACTCGTACATCGGGGCGATCTGCGAGAAGGACTACAGCCAGGTGTTCGCGCCCGCGATCGAGGTCGTGAAGGCCGCGTGCCCCGGCTGAACCGCCGCGCCGCGCGGCTCAGGTGCCGTCGTCGGGGGACCCGGTGACGCGGACCTGGAAGTGGGTCCAGGTCACGCCCTGACGATCGTCGCGCAGCACGTAGATCAGCGTCGCCAGGCCGGTCTCGGGCACGTCGGTCTCGTCCTGATCGGCGGCCTCGAGCGTCCAGGTGTTCTGCGACAGCGGGTCGTCGCTGTTGGGGGCGAGCAGGCCGCCCCACGTCACGAACCACGAGCCGACGAAGAACTCGGTGCGCTCGGTGAAGTTGCCCGCGTCGCCGACGACGAGGTACGTCTGCAGATCGTCGGGCGAGGCCTCGGCCTCGATCTCGAGCCGCGCGCCCCAGGGCAGCTCGATCACCTCGCCGGCGGCGGGCACGAAGGTGCCCAGCGGCGCGGCGTCCTCGGCCTTGCCGTCGAAGGCCGCGACGCGGATCTCGGTGATCCGCGGGTTGCGGTCGGCGTCGGGGACCTCGTCGGGCCCGGGCGGAAGCGCCGAGTCGGGCACGCCGAATTGCTTGGCGAGCTCGAGCAGCGCGGCATCCGGCCCGACCGCGAGCCGCTGCGTCACGTACAGGCAGCCCTCGCCCGGGTTGCCGCCGCCGAGCAGCGTCTCGAGGCACGCGGCCGTCGAGGTCTCGTCGGGCCGGTGTCCGACCATCGTCACCTCGATGTCGCCGCCGAGCAGGTACGTCGCATCGAGCGGCACCGCGTACGACGGTCGCGCAGGATCCTCCGCGGGGATCCGGCACGGGCTCGGCTGGGTCGGAATCTCGCCGGTGCTGGGATCGAAGCCGGTCAGATCCGGCGGCGGGCAGTCGACCAAGTCGTCGACGGCGAGCGGCACCGCCTCCGAGAGGCAGCCGAGCAGGCCCTGGGAGGGCTGGAGGTTGCACGCGATCCACACCGGCTCGATCTCCGCGGTGATCCGCTCGGCGTCGAGCGGGCCGTCGGGGTCGGCGAACAGTGGGGTCAACACGGCGGTCTCGAGCGGGAGCGCCTCGGCGCGCGTCATCACCGGATCGGTGCCTGGCGGATCCTCCACGTCGACGCGCACCGCCAACGGCCGCACCGACGCGATGCGCTCGACCACCGGCAGCCCGTCGGCGCATGCCGTCAGCCCGAGCACGCCGAGGCCGAGGCCGAGGCCAAGACCAGGGTGGGCATCGTGGGCACGGTGGTGGGGGCGGGCGGTCATCAGAACTCGAGCTTGGTGCCGATCGAGGGGATGATCGGCAGGCCGGCGATGAAGCTGCTCTGGGCGAAGTTGTACGAGTAGTTCACGAACTCGGGGTTCTGCCGGTTGTAGACGTTCTGCACGTCGAGGTAGACCGAGAACTTCACCCGACGATACACGAAGGTCTTGTCGATGCGGATGTCGAGCTGGTGGAACGCCGGCAGGCGCCGCGAATTGATGCCGCCGTTGATGGGCTGGTACGCGCCGGTCGAGGCGTCGAGCGTGGCGCTGACCACGGGCGTGTACGGGTTGCCCGAGACCAGGCGGAATCGGCCGCCGATCTGCCAGTTCTTGGGCAGGCGCCACACGCCGACCATCGTCAGGATGTGGGTCTGGTCGAAGTCGGCCACGCGCATCGGCTCGCCCGGCGCGGCGCGGCGCTCGCTGCGGTTGAGCGTGTACGCGACCCAGCCGAAGACCGAGCCGGTCAGCTGCTTGCGCGCGAGGATCTCGAGGCCGTACGTGCGACCCGTCTGCGTGTTCGCGAAGACCTCGGGGGCGATGGTCGCGTCCGGCCGCCGCACCAGGTCGACCGACGGCGCGACCTCGTCGTAGAGGTACGTGAAGAAGACCGTGCCATCGACGGTGATCGCGTATGGGAGGTTCTGCGAGAAACCGACGCTGGTCTGCACGGCCTTCTCGAGCGCCACGCGGGGGTTGCCGTAGACCGTGCTGGACTCCACCGGCTGCGGGGCCTGGGCGAACATGCCGAGGCCCGCCTTGAGCACGGTATTCTTCGCCACCGCGACTGCGCCGCGCAGGCGGGGCTCGAACGCGGAGCGATTGGAGGTCCCCGAGAAGTAGCTCACGCGCAGCCCGGGCGACAACGTCACCGCCTTGTGCGGGTTGTAGTCGAGGGTCGTGTAGACCGCGGGCGTCACCAACCACCCGGTCTGATTGGTCCGCAGCTGCGTGCCGGTCGAGCCACCGGTCGCCTGCGAGATCGGCGGCGCGTCGACGATGATGTCGAAGCGGCCGCTGCGGACCTCGGTGCCCACGCGCAGCTTGGCCTTCGGCGACAGCTGGTTCGACAGCTCGGCGCGCAGCGTCAGGTTGTGGACCCCGAGGTCGAACTGGAAGATGTCGCTGATCGCGAACTGCAGCGCGTCGTAGCGGTACGACGGCGTGATGAGGAAGTCCCAGGGCCCCTTGCGCTTGGTGTAGACCAGGTCGGCGCGGTGGAAATACTGCGAGGTCTCGAACCGGTCGCGATCGTCGGTGTCGATCTCGTTGGGGTCCGCGGCGATGAGCTTCAGCTTGTCGGACGAGCCGAAGATGCGGACCGACAGGTTGCCGCCGCCGAGTGGATAGTCGAAGAGGATCTGATCGTCCCAGTAGCGGGGCGCGACCGCGAGATCGATGCCGGCGTCGTCGGGCAGCACGCGCGGCAGGATCACGTCGATGTAGCTGCGCCGGGCCGCGATCGCGAACGAGCCCTTGCCGACCCGGCCTTCGACGAGGAAGCCCGCGTCGAAGATGTCGGCGTCGATGTAGCCGTGGTAGCCGTCGCGTCGGCCCTTGCGCGGCTGGACGTCGATGATTCCGCCGAGCGCGTCGCCGTAGCGGCTGTCGAAGTTGCCGGGGACGAAGTCGATGCGCTCGAGGATGTCGGCGTTGAAGACCGAGGTGAGGCCGCCGAAGTGGTACAGCAGCGGCACCTCGTGGTGGCCGATGAACACCGCCGAGTCGTTGGGACCGGTGCCGCGGATGGCGAGCAGGCCCAGGCCGAACGGCGCGCGGGCGACCCCAGGGAAGTTCTGCAGGGCCTTCAGCGCATCGCCCTGGGTGCCGGGGAGATTGCCGATCTCTTCGGGGGTGATCGTGCGGCGCGCGACCTCTTCGCGCTGCTCGAGGACGCTGCGCACGACGGTCCGGTACGGGTTCTCCGGCAGTCGCTGCAGGTAGTACTTCACCTCGAGGCTGGTCGCGGCCGCGAGCTGCTCGACGTACTCGACGCGCTCGAAGCCGGGCGCGAGGATCACCACGCGGACGCGGACCGGCTCGAGCCCGCGCGCCGAGAACACGCCGTTGGCGTCGGCGCGGCGGGTCTCCTGCCAGCGCGGCGTGGCGATCGCCGTGTAGTCGCGCTTCTTCACCCGGCCGGTCGGGGTCGCGGCGTCGACGGGGACGATGGTGATCGTGGCGCCGGCGATCGGCGTGCGCTGGCCGGCCTCGAGGATCGTGCCGGTGATCCGCAGCGGCGCCGCGGGATCGTCGGTCGATCCGCCGACGCTCGCGTCGCTCGGCGCGTCGGGCTCGGCGTCCGGCTCCGCAGGCGTGGGCTCGGTCGGCGGCGTGGGCTCGGGGGGCGGCGGCGGAGCGAACGGGATCGCGATGCGCGTCTCGATCTCGACCGCCTCGCCGTCGAGCGTGGCGGCGCGGTAGCGCAGGCGACCGACGGCCTCGAGGGCGAGGGCGTCGAGGGTCGGATCGATGCCGGTCTCGATCGCGAGCTCCTTGGGGATGCCGTCGATGCCGACGACGAAGCGCACGACGACGTCGCCCCGCGGTGGCTCGGGCCGCGCTGCGACATCGGCGGGGTAGTCGATGGTCACCGCCTCGACGAGCTCGGGCGGGACGATGCGCGCCATCGGATCGGCGCTCGGATCGGCCGCAGGCCCGGTCGCGCCCGCGGTGGCCGGCGTCGCGACCACGGCCGCGAGCGCACACGTCAACGCGAGGGCGCGACCGACCGAAGCCGGCGTGCGCATCGTGTCGATCGGGGACCCGAACGTGGGGCGGCCCACCACTGCGGCCGCGAATCTAGCAGGCGATGGCCCGAACGCGAGGGCGATTGTGCTCGGCGCCGGACGAAATCCGCGTTTCGCCCGGGGGACCGGCCGCGAGCGGCCCAGGCGCCCTTGCGGCCGGATTGCCCCGCGGGCTGGAAGCCAGCCGATGCACCTCCGACCGCTGCGCGTCCTGTTCGCGAGATCCATGGTCGTCGCCCTGGCCGGTGCCTGCGTGCAGTTCGGCGGCTGCGTGGTGGACGAGCCGCAGACCACCGAGGGGGTGGCCGACGGCACCGCCACCGCCGACCCAACGGGCGGCCCGAGCGAGGAGGCCGACGACGCGACGTGCATGGACGGGATCGACAACGACGGGGACTCCTTCGTCGACTGCGACGACTTCAGCTGCGCGATGTCCGACAGCGTCACGGTCTGTGGCGACGCGACCGGGGGTAGCGGTGGGGAGAACACCGACGCGGCGTGCATGGACGGCGCCGACAACGACGGCGACAGCTACGTCGACTGCGACGACTTCGACTGCGACGACACCGCGGTCTGCGGCGGTGGTGGTGGCAACGAGAACACCGACGCGGCGTGCATGGACGGCGCCGATAACGACGGCGACAGCTACGTCGACTGCGACGACTTCGACTGCGACGACACCGTGCCCTGCGGTGGCGGGGCCGACACCGGCAACGGCGAGCCCGAGAACACCGACGCGCTGTGCATGGACGAGCTCGACAACAACGGCAACGGCTTCGTCGACTGCCTCGACTTCGCCTGCTCGGAGGCCCCGGACGTCACGGTGTGCAACGGCGAGGAGAACACCGACGAGGCGTGCAGCAACGGCTGGAACGACGACGACGACGAGTACACCGATTGCGACGATTTCGATTGCCTGATGAACCCGGCCGTCACGGTGTGCGAGAGCGTCGAGAACACCGACGAGGAGTGCAGCGACATGGTCGACAACGACGACAATGGCTTCGTCGACTGCGACGACTTCGCCTGCGCGCTGAACCCGACGGTGACCGTGTGCGAATTCCTCGAGGACACCGACGAGGAGTGCAGCGACATGGCCGATAACGACGACGACGGTTTCGTCGACTGCGACGACCTCGGCTGTTCGATGAACCCCGACGTCACGGTCTGCTGACCGACACGGGGCGCAGGGCGTCGAGGGCCGCCGACGCGGCCGCGTGGGCGTCGCTGGCGTCCTCGAGTTCGCCCTTGCGCTGCTCGAGGTCGCGGGCGCACGCGAGCTCGGCGGCCGCGCACGCGTCGTGCTCGACCCGCGCCCGCGAGAGCGCAGCGGCGGCCTCGTCGAGGCGCAGGATGGCGGCCTGGTGCGCCGCGACGAGGGCATCGTGCTGCTCTCGGCAGACCGCGAGGCGGGCCGCCGCGACGCGGGCGGCGGCGATCGCCTGCTCGACCCGGGCGCGGTCGCTGTCGTTCGCGCCCGCTTCGCCCGGTGCCCCGGGCTCGGACGACGACGGCGTCACCTCCGGCAGCCCGCCGTGGGCCTCGAAGCCCGGCGGGTCGAGATCCTCCCCGAGGCACCCCGGGCCCGGCGGCGGCCAGCGGCCGAGGGCGGCGAGGGCCTCGAGCGTGGTCGAGATCCGCCGGCGCGTCGCGGGCGTCGCCGCGGTCCCGGGCAGGTGCCCGAGGGCGGCGACCGTGGCGGCGGCCAGCGCCTGACGATGCCGCGTCCGCACCGCGTCTGCGCCGTGGGTGCCGACCCCGGCGAGCAGGGCCGCGCGGAGCTCGGCCGCCGCGTCAAAGAGCACCTCGACGCGCTCCGGTGTCGTCCACCACACGCGATCGATCGCCCACGCCGTTGCGCTCGGCTTGGCCAGCGCGGTGATGCGCGCCGCCAGGCCCGCGTCGCCCGCCGCCTTGGCCTGCTTGGCCAGGCCGTTGCGCGCGGCGATGAAGGCCTCGCGGGGGCCGGCGAACAGCGCCGCGGCGGCGGACTCGAGGTCGGGTGGCGGGGACAACGGGGCGATCCTACAATGCGGGCGCGGTGTAGGCCCACGGGGGCCCGCACGTTGACCTCGAGATCCGCCATGCGCCTACGAACCGCCGCCTCCGTCCTCCTCCCGGCCCTCGTGGTCGGCGTCGGTGCGTGGTGGTGGATCGCCGATCCCGGCACCCACGAGATCGTCGACGAGCTCGCGGTCGATGCCGATGGCGAGCCGCTCGACGAGCGCGAGCTCGCGGCGCGCGAGCGACGAGAGCTGCAGGCGCGGGCGCGGAACCTCTCGCAGCGCAGCGACGACCGGGTGTCGAGCGAGCACGTGCCGTACGGCGACGGGCAGATCGATCGCGCCGCGGCCGAGACCGCATTCGAAGAGGTCATGACCGAGATCGAGACCTTCGCCAAGTCGCGCGAGCGGATCCACCGCGAGGAGTGGGATGCGCTCTACCGCTCGGCGAACGATGCCTTCGCGATCCTGTCGGTGCACCTCGACGCCGCGGAGCCCGGCGACCGCGAGACCCTCGAGGATGCCCACCGCCGCCTGCAGAATGGCCTGCGGCGCGTGCGGGTCCGCGGCAAGAAGTTCTCGGACATCTGAAGCCGGCGGGCCCCGGGCCCACGGATGCGGTGCCCCGTGGTAATCCCACGGCATGCGACGCATCGTGCTGTGCTCCGCCTTGCTGACCTCGGTGTCGGGCGCGTCGTCCGGCTGCGACAAGGAGCGCAAGGACGAGCTCCTCGTCGACATCGGCATGGGCGGAGCGGTGACCGAGCGGCTCCCGGGCATCTACGCCCCGGTGCCGCGCGGTGACCTGGAGGAGATGACCCGCGTCGGCCGCTGGCTCGATCTCGGGGCGCGCGCGCTCGAGCTCGCGACCGTCACGGTGGTCGATCGGATGGGCACCGTCGACGCCGACGTCGTCATGCCGCTGGTCGACATCGATCCGGAGGGCACGTCGGGCCAGGTCGTGTTCATCCGCTGGCCCAACGGCAAGCGATCGACGACGCCGCTGCGGGTCGAGGACGCCCAGCGCTGGGTGATGGTCGCGATGATGTTCGGGCCCGATCGCGTGATCGACCTCGAGCTGCTGCAGGGCGAGGTGCCGCGCGGCAGCGTCGAGGAGCGCCGCATCGGTGCGCTCCTGGTCGCCGCCGCCGAGCTGCAGCGCCGCGCGCCCAAGGCCGCGTTCTACACGGTCGATCGATTCCAAGCCGAGCCGACCGGGAACAAGAAGAAGCCGCAGCGCATCGCCACGGTCGTGTACGCGCTCGCGCAGGACGACGCCGGGCCGGATCTCGAGCTCGCCACCGACGAGCCGCGCAAACCCAAGCGCGACAAGCGACCCGAGCCGCCGCCGTTGGTGCGGGCGCTCGAGGTGCATCCGCGTGGCGCGTTGGCGAGTGATCCGATCGTCGTCACGCTGCCCGATCCGCATCCGCTCACCGTCACCCGCGGCATGCGGAGCGGCCGTGTGTCGCACGTGCGCGCCGAGTCCGGCACCTACGAGATCGCGACCGATGGGACGGTCGTGCGTATGACACCGGCGCCCTGACATTCGCGTCGGGGTGCGCGTGCTCGGCCCGCAGTCGACCGCCGCACGCGGTTCGGTTCGTTGGCGCGGCCATCGTGCGTGCTACACTCGTCGATGTGATCGTGTCGATCGTGCGGCGTGCGATGATGACCTGTGCGCTCGCGTGCATCGGACCCGCCGCTTGCTCGAGCGTCGCCGGGATCGAGCTCGGCGATCAGGGGCTCGATCGCTTCACCGCCGGCGACATGGACACGGCGTCGGGCGACGATGGCGTCAGCGCCTCCGCGGCGGATCCCGCAGGGCCAGAGGACTCCGACGGCGGCACGGACGACGGGACCGCAGGTCCACCCGACGTGACCGGCCTCGGCGGCGGGAGCACCGACGGTGGCTCGAGCACGGGGGATTCGCCCGATGGCACCGGCTCGGACGGCACCGGCTCGGACGGCACTGGCTCGGACGGCACCGGCTCCGACGCCCCTGGGTCCGGCGACGGGACCTCGGGCGATCCCGAGGCGTCGACGGGCGGGTCCGAAGGCGGACCGAGCGACCCCAACGGGCCGCAGGCCGAGCCGTCGTCCGGGAGCAGCGGTGGCGAGCCACCGGACGCCGGCACGACCGGCACATGACGGGCCGGCGAGGCGGGGCGCCCACGGGCGCGACGGAGAAGCCGACACCGCAGCGCCGTCGCGGCTGATAGCGTTGCGATTGTCATGGATACCCGGCCCACTGGACCGACATCGGCGACACCGGCCGAGGGACCCGTCGTGGAGCCACCGGCGACCCCGGATCTCCCGCCCGGCACGGTGATCGCCTTCAGCAAGCGGTTCCAGATCGTCGGCCCGCTCGGCGAGGGGGGGATGGGCAAGGTCTTCAAGGCCTTCGATCCGTTCATGAACCGCTACGTCGCGCTGAAGGTCATGAAGGCGGACGTGCCCGAGACCGAGCAGCGTCGCTTCCGCCTCGAGGCCCGGCTCGGCGGCGGCTTCGCCCATCCGAACCTCGTGCGGGTCCTCGACGTCGGCACCACCCGCGAGCACGGCCTGTTCTGGTTCGCGATGGAGTTCCTCGAGGGCCGGGACATCCGCGGTGCGATGGAGGGCGGGCGCACGGTGCCGATGCACGTGCTCTGCGAGATCTTCCGTGGGGTCCTCGACGCGCTGCGCTACATCCACCTGCGCGGCGTCGTGCACCGCGACGTCAAGCCGGCCAACATCTTCGTCAACGGGGATCCGTACGATCCCGAGCTGCGCGTGGTGAAGCTGCTCGACCTCGGCGTCGCGCGCGACCTCAACGATCCGCGCGGCGACGACCCGACGCTCGTGCTCGGCGACCCGCGCTACATGGCGCCCGAGCAGACACGGCCCGCGGGCGCGATCGATCACCGCGCCGATCTCTACGCCCTCGGCATGACCTTCTTCGAGGCGGTCACCGGCCACCATCCGTTCGAGGACGCCTTCGAGGAGCAACCGCGCGTGCTCTTCAAGTGTCACCGCGAGCGACCGCCGGCGATGCCGAGCTCGTACCTTCCCGGCGACACCTCCGCCGAGCTCGCGGATGCGATCGACGGGTTCTTCCAGGCGTGCTGCGGCAAGGATCCCAACGAGCGCTTCGCCGATGCGAAGGTCATGCGTCGCGCGCTGGGCGAGCTGATGCGCTTCGCGGATCGCCGCGGCGGGTGAAAGCGCCCGCCCGAGAACGCAGGACGGGCGGCTCGGGGATCCCCGGCCGCCCGTTCAGTTTCTCTTCCGTGGAGGTAAGGGGACTCGAACCCCAACGGACAGCCCTCGGAGAACACCCAACAGGATGGCGTGTTCTGGCCTCCGAGGGCTCCTGGGTGGGTTCTCGAGGGGGTTCGCGGGTCCCGCCTCGTCCCTCGTCGTCCCCGATCGTACCCCGGTTTGGTGCGGATTTGGTGACAGGTGTCACCAAAGTTGGGCTCCCCCGTTCAGGCCCTCACCTTCTCTGTTCTTTTCAAGTTCTCAGTTTTGCGTGCAGTCGCCAGCGCCGGACGAGTTGCCGCAGCCTGTTACGCACTTGGCGGTCGAACTGTTGCTGCCATCCGTGCAGGTGGCGGTTCCCGTCGACGAGTTGACGGTACACGTGCCGCCAGTGGTTCCAGTTGTCAGGTGGAACGAGTTCCCCGAACAGTTGAGCGTGGTGCCGGCCTTCTGCACCGGGACCTGACTCGTGAAGTTGCCGAACTCGATGTTGAAGGCAGGAGTCGAGGTCGAGGTGGGGATCCTCAAGCTGGTCGACGAGGTCCGACGCACGACCACGCTCTGCAGGGTCGACGTGGTCGGAGCGCTCGCTGCCACCGCTTCGGTCTCCGCGCGCTGCGCAACGCCATCGTTGGCGGCGGCGGCCCCTGTGTGCATCGCCGCAGCTCCACAGGCGAACGAAAACGCGACAACTCCGAGCATCTGAATTCTCTTGTTCATTTGATTCTCCTGGTCAGGTCGCTTCCCGCGACTTTGTTGGGAAGCTATCAGCCAGCGCCGGAGTCTGTAAGTGTCCCAAGCGGACAGCGGCGTCACTTTTCTGCGAACTCGTCGGCACGGGCAGCGCGCGTCCCGCACGTATCAACCGTTCGCGTCTCTACTGCTACCCACCTCGGCCTTCGCCCACGGCCCCTCCGCGAAACTCCAAGGCGTCCGCGAGATAGGTCAGATCGCGTCCTGCGACGCTCGGCGCGAAGACCGATCATGGAAACACGTCGTCCCCCAAGGCCACGAACGGGAAGGTCCCGCGTGGCGGCCTCGCGCTCGACCAGGTGCTCGCCGCCCTCGCCTCCGTCGGCGCGGCCGCGAAGCTCGAGGACGTGCGAGCCAAGGTCGGTGGCTCCGTGCCGCAGGTTCGATCGGCGCTCCAGAAGCTGGCCGAGGCGAAGAAGGTGAAGATCACCGGGCAGCGTCGAGGCACGCGGTACTCGGCCGCCTAACCTCAGCCCGCGATCACCCGACGAAGCCCGGCCCGGGCGGCGTAGGCACCCAGCCTCGTCGCCAGTCCGGCCCGAGCGACGTCGATCGCAGACGCCCCGTCGACGAACGCCTCGGTCAGCTCGGGCCGCTCGCGCCGATACCTCTCGAAGGCTCGCTCCGTGTCCATCATCGCGTCGACGTCGTCGAACCGTCCGAGGTGCTCGTGCACTCCGGGGGCGTCGATGGTGATCGTCCGCGTCCTGCCTCGCTGCGTCGACCGCCGCCACTTGCTCGTGATCGTCGAGCGAATCACCAAGACGACGTAGTGCCCGAACTTGCTGCGGCTCGGGTCGAAGGGACTCCGGAACGTGTCAACGACTTTGAGACAGGGGAGAAGGGAATTCTAAGTAGCGATGCAGGCAGGTGCGGCTGCCTC
>JBIJCC010000154.1:0-20294 GCA_044344875.1 Nannocystaceae bacterium | reverse complement strand
TCGCCCTTCTCTTCGGCATGCGCCGCAACAGATCACAAGTCACGCCCCGGATCAAACCGAAGGTCCATCTGCGCAAGACTGCTTAAGTTTTGATGCGATTGCCCTGCGGATTCCCTGGCCTCAAGTGCGTAGCAGGCGTGGGGTGGTGCAAATGATACCTGGGACCGAACTTCGATGGATCTCCGGGCTGGCGGTGACGGTGCTGATTTGCATGAACGGATGCGGCGACGACACCTCGAATGTATGCTATCCCCTCGTCGATCCGGAACCAGTGGATCCAGAGTCGCCGCCCGGTTTCGGAGAAGAGCCGTGGTGCGAGTGGACGGTGACGACGATCCCGGACAGCGTGCCGCACTTGAACGGCCCCTATCTCGTCGACGTCTGCGACGATTTGAGCACCGTGAGCTGTGACGCATGCCCACCGGATATGGACGACAGACTCCGCTCCAAAGGAGAGGCGCTGTTCGCCACCTTCACGGCCGAGGATCCACTGGGCGGAGAGTGTGTTCCGACCGTAGATCACTTCATGCGCGGGTGCTATGGAGTCTGGGAGCGCGACGTTTGGGGAGGTGACTTCGACAGATGTTGCTACCGCGCGGCAGTGTGGAACGCGACGTGTGTCCCGGCACCTGGGGGCTAGTGGACCGGACGCGACGGCTCACTGAAGGAAGCCAGCAGTTGCGGGCGGTCGCACAGGGTTGACGTGGCGCGCGGCGATTCGGCTCAGCCGTCGTCCGGCCCACGGCGGGCCCGGGCGCGCATCGTCGATGCGTCCTTGGGCCCGCGCTGTTGCATGAGCTCGTCCGCGATCGATCCGTACAACCGACCGGCGTACTCGCGCTGACCGAGGCCGTAGGCGAGGTCGGCGCGCGCGAGCAACGTCGCGACCACCCGCGGGTGGTGCAGCTCGAACGCGCTGCCGAGGGCGACGTGGGCGTCGTCGTAGAGCTGCAGGGCGCGGGCGTCGTTGCCGGCCTCGGCCTCGAGCGCGGCCAGCTCGTGCTGGAGGAGGGAGGTGCGCGCCGAGAAGCCGTAGCTCGCCTCGGCGATCGCGACCGCCCGCTCGAGGGTCGCCCGTGCGGCAGCGATCTTCTTCGCGCGACGTTGCGCGCGGCCGATCGCGATCAGCGGATCGATGCGGCGCGCGTCGTCGGGCTCGAGGGACGCGTCGAGGATCGCGAGGGCCTCGTCGAGGCGCCCGAGTCCCTCGCGGACGGTGCCGGTGTCGATGCGCAGGCGGGCCTCCCAGAGCAGCGGGGTCGCCTTGGGCGCGTCGACGTAGAGATAGATCTTCGCCTTCTCGTAGCTCGCCAGGGCCGCGGCCGCGTCGCCGCGTGCGGCCGCGACGTCGCCGACCAGGCCGAGGTAGGTGCCGTGATCGAAATCGTGGCGCAGCGACTGCGAGAACAACGGGATGTGCGCGGCTGCGTCCGCGGCCTTGCCCGCGGCGTCGAGATCGCCGCGCTCGAGGGCCGCCCGCGCGACCATGGCCCGCGCCGCTGCGTAGTGGAGATCGCCGCCGCCGACCGCCTCGAGCAGCGCCGCATCGGCGGCGCCGCATCGGCGGCGCCGGCCAGCTCGGTCGCGCGATCGGTCTCGCCCAGAGCGAGGTGCGTCGCCGCGGCGCCGAGCCGTGCGCGCGCGACCTCGGGGTGATTCGGCCCGAGCGCGCCGCCGAGCTCGCGGATCGCCACGTCGTACTGCGCGAGGGCCGGGCGGTACTCGGCGCGGCCGTGCAGCGCCGACGCGCTCGCGAACGCCAGCGCGCCGTCGAGCCACGGATCGCCGAGGCGTGACGCCAGCGGTGCGAGCAATCGCTCCCACCGCAGCGCATCGGCCGGTCGCTGCTGCGGGCCCGCGGTCTGCTCGATGAGCAGCAGGCTCGCGCGGGCGAACACGCGATCGTCGACGCCGCCCTGGGCGGTGGTCGCGGCGGCCGACAGCGCCTCGATGGCGGCATCGGTCTCGTACTTCTCGAGCTGCGCGACGCCGAGGGCGAGCTGCGCCGCAGCGATGAGCGGCGCGTGACCGAGGGCCAACGCGCGCGTCAGCACCCGATCGACGGCCTCGGGCGCGCTCGTCAGCTGATCGAGGTGGACCAGCGCCTCGGCGCTCGCGAGCTCGCCCTCGACGAGCGCGGCCTCCCCGAGCTTGGCCGCGTCGATCGGCCCCGGCGCGACGGCGAGCCAGGCGACGTCGCTGCACGCGTCGAGATCGGGCAGGCGCAGCGCCGCCGCGGCGAGGGAGTCGTCGACCTGGAACGTCGGCAGCTCGAGCGCGTGCTGGATCAGCGCGTCGAACCGCGGCAGCGCCGATGCCAGGCAGCGGCGCTGCGCGTCGACGTGCGCGGCGCCGGCCACTGGCGCGCACGCGGTCGCGCTCAGCTCGGTCCATCGCGCCGCCCAGGCGTCGAGGACCCGCAAGCTGCGGGTCGCGATCGCGTCGCCGTCGTCCATCGTGCGCACACGAGCCTCGAGTTCGCTGCGCCGCGCGTCCTTCCATCGCCCCGCCGCGTCCGGCGTCCGTCCGAGGCACGCGGTCACTTGCGGGTCGATCGGTGGTGGTGCGGGCCGCGGTGGCGCGGCCGCCGGGACCTCGGTCGTCGCGATCTCGGGCGCAGGCAGATCGACGGACGGTGGCGCGGCCGACGTCGCGCCGGCGGTCCATGCCAGCACGCCGACGGTCGCGGCGACGCTGAGGCCCATCGCCCCGACGACGCCCGCGATCCGACGTACGCGGGTGCGGTCGCGCTCGAGCGCGTGCAGCAGCACCGACATCGACGGGTGACGCGCGTCGGGATCGACCTGCAGCCCGCGCATCAACGCCGCGCGCAGCCAGGCCGGGGCGCTGCGCGGCGGGGCCACCAAGCGGCCGCGCAGCACCTGCTCGGCGAGCTCGTAGAAGCCGTCGCCGCCGAACGGCCGCGCGCCGAAGCACGCCTCGTACAGCGCGACGCAGAACGAGAACTGATCGCTGCGGGCGTCGGCCGCGACGCCGCGCCACTGCTCGGGGGCCATGTACGCCGGCGTGCCGACGATCGCCCCGTGCGCGGTGCTCAGGTGCGAGGTGACGCCGAGGCCCGCGGCCGCGGCGGCGACCGCCGCGGTGTCGTGGGTGCCCTCGGGCCACGACAGTGCCGGTCGCGCCAGGCCGAAGTCGGTCACGCGTGCGCGCCCGTCGAGGCCGATGAGCACGTTGTCCGGCTTGAAGTCGCGGTGCACCAGGCCCACCGCGTGCGCGGCCTCGAGCCCGCGACCGGCCTGCACGAACGTCGCGAGGATCTCCGCCCGCGTGCGTCGCGTCGACGCCAACCACTTGGTGAGTGTCGTGCCGGGGACGAGCTCCATCGCGACGAACACCTGCTCGCCGATGCGGCCGACGTCGTGCACGGCGACGACGTTCGGGTGCGCGAGCTGGGCCATGGCCCGGGCCTCGCGCAGCATGCGATTGCGCGTGGCCTCGACGTCGCCGCTGACGCCCGGGTGCAACAGCTTGATCGCGATGCGACGGTGCAGCTCGGGATCGGCGGCCTCGTAGACCATGCCCATGCCACCGGCGCCGAGCAGCCGGCCGAGCTCGTAGCGGCCGACGCGGATCCCGGTCGCGTCGGCGCGCAGCTCCGCGCTGCCGCTGGCGGACGGCGCGTCGCCGAGCGTGGGTCGTTCGTCCGCGCGCGAGGCCGGCGAAAGGGCCGAGCCGTAGATCTGGGTGAGCTGGGCGAGCAGCGTCGCGCACGCGCTGCACCGATCGAGGTGGACCTCGAGCGCCTCGCGGGCCGCGGCGCCGAGCGAGCCCTGCCCGAAGGCCTCGAGCGCCGACGGATCGGGGCACGCGTCCACGGAACCGACGCTACCGCGGCGCTCGGGCGTCGTCGACTCCGCGCGGCGCCGCGACGGCTTGCCATGCGCGCGGCCCCCGTGTAGACCCGCGCGCACTGCATGCGCGCACGGGTTCGAGGTCGGGTCGCGTTCGTGGTGCTCGGCGTGCGGGCGAAGGACGTCGCCGGCGTCGCCGAGGAGGCGGCGGTGCGGGCGTGGCTGCAGGGCATCCGCGCCGACCTCGAGCAGGTCGGCCAGGGCGCGCTGACGCTCGAGTTCGAGTGGCACGGTTGGCTCGAGAGCCCGCTGCTGCAGGAGGAACTCGCGGGCCTCGAGCTGCCGGAGCTGGCCGCCCACGCGCGCACGCTGACCGCCGAGCCGATCGCCGGTGGCCTGGTCGCGATCGTCAACGCTCGGCTCGCTCGGACCGGCGCGATCGAAGGCGACGTCGTCGCCGACTGGATCACCCATGGCGGCCAGGGCGGGTTGCGACGCTGCCGGTACTGCGGCGCGCTGCACCTCGCCCCCAACGCCGCGCTGTCGCACTGCTGGGGGAGCCCCGAGGGCGGACACGCGTTCGACGATCGCGGCACCTTCGAGCTCGCGCGCGCGACCGAGGGCGAGATCCACTACCAGAACTGCTCGTCGTGCCACGCGATCTGGGCCTTCGACGGCAACTCCCGCGGCCACTGCCCGAAGAACCCGACCGGTCACACCGGCGGCGATCGCTTCAGTCTGGCGCGGGCCGCCGACGGCGACGTGCAGTGGGCCGAGTGTCGCGATTGCCAGCGCGTGATCTCCGTCGAGCTCGCCGATCGTGGCTGCCTCGAGAGCACCGAGGGCGTGCCGGTGCCGCACAACCTCGATCTCGATCGACCGCTGGCCGTGGCGCAGGAGTCCTTCCCGACCTCGAGCTGGGGCACGCGGGCGGTGGCCGCGGCGCTCGGGGTCCACGACGATCTCGACGCGACCGGGCGCGGGTTCCGGCCCGCACCGCACCCGCGGTTCGCCGAGCGCGGGCCGGTGCCGCCGCTCGCCGCGTCGTGGCTCGCCGGATGGCTGCCGCCCGAGCGGGTGACGACCGTGACGTGGAAGCCCGGCCGCCGCTTCGAGGCGACGATCGCCCTGGCCGATGCCGCCGCGCCCGAGCCGGTGCTCCTGCAGATCGACGCGCCCGGCGGCGTGTACACCGTCGAGATGCGCAGCGGTCGAGGCATCGAGTCGCACCTGCCCGCCGACGAGCGCTTGCAGCTGCGGCGCCTGCTCGGCCGAGGCTCGCGCGGCGTCGATGGTTTTCGCGCGTGCACGGCCTGCGGGGTCGCGGTCGACACCGCCGAGCTCGGTTGCCGCGCCGGTGGCGTGCATGAATTCGAGAGCACCGATCTCGCCGTGCCGTTCGACAACGGCTACGTCCGCGCGGTGCCGGGTTGGCGTCGATGCTTCCGCTGCAACGGTCTGTGGCACGCGGGCTCCGGCGAGGGCAGTGCGTGCGCCGCCGGCGGCGAGCACCGCAGCGACATGACCACGGCCTACGCGCTGCGCACCAGCGAGACCGGCACGGGATTCCGCGCGTGCAGTCGCTGCCGCACGCTCATCGATCCGCAGCGCGCCACGGCGCCGTGCGCCGCCGGTGGCACCCACGAGGTCCGTCGCAGCCCGTTCTTCACCCTCGACGTCGTGCGTCGCGGTGCGAGCACGCACCAGGGGTGGTCGACGTGTCGCAAGTGCGGCATCGTCGGGTACACCCGCTCGCAGCGGTGCGCCAAGACCGGCGAGGCCCACGTGCTCGAGGATCACGATCACGCCGCGGAGCGCTGGCGCATCGTGCCCGGCATCGTCTCGACCTGGCGCTGCACCAAGTGCGCGGGCATGTTCGGCCACGCCGGCGCCTGCTCGGCGGGCGGTCGTCATGTGCCGTCGGGTCTGTTCCCCGACTTCGCGCTGCGCGACGCTGCGGTCGTCGATCGCGTCAGCGTGCCCCAGGGATCCGAGCCGCGCTTCCCCGGCGGTGCGCAGGCCATGCTCGCGCTGCGTCGCACCTGGAAGATCTGCCGCGAGTGCGGGTCCGTGTTCGCGCCGGGCACGGGCACCAAGTGCGCCGGGAAGTCCGGCAAGCACGTCGCCGCCGGGCCGGCGTTGGTGATGAGCAGCGCGCGGCTCGAGAGCTGGCGCGTGCTGGTCGCCGTCGGGGACGAGCTGCACGCCGATCGCGACGCCTTCAAGGTGATGCTGGTTTCGCGCGACGACGACGAGGCCAAGCTCGTCGTCGAGTCGGTGCCGGTCGTCGACGCGTGAGCTCGACGGCGCGCTACGGCGCGGCGCTGGACCACGCGAGCATCGCGTCGCGCTCGCGCGCTGCGGTGCCCTCGGCATGGGCGAGCAGCGTGATTGCGGCGCGGACCTGCTCGCGTCCGCGGTCGGCCCGGAGCGGATCGTCGGCCCACGCCTGCCCGAGGGCGAACCGAGCCGCCGCCTGCATCCGCGGATAGGCCAGGGGCGTCGCGGTGAACATCGCCAGGCCGCGCTGCAGCGCCGCCGCGGCGCGGTCTCGGTGGCCGGCGGCGAGCAGCGCTCGGCCCAGGCCGATCGAGGCGAACGCGACCGTGCGCGCGCCGTCGGGGTAGCCGTGCTCGAGCCGCGCGAGCGCGGCATCCAACGCCGCGCCGGCGTCGTCGGTGCGGCCCATCGCGAGCAGGACCAGGCCACGCACATCGATGCGACCGGTGAGATCGGGGTGCTGGAAATCCTCCGCCAGCGGTGCGTCGTCGCCGAGCTCCGCGTGGACGAGGGCCTCCTCGAGTCGCCCGAGGTCGAGCAACGCCAGCGCGGCGCCGTTGTGCATCCACGAGCGTTGCTGCTGGGTTTGCAGGTCGCGCAGCACGTTGGGCAGCGTCTCGGATCCGACCGGCGGCTCGGGCTGCGCGAGCGCGGTGGTGTAGGCCTGCAGCGCGCGCTCGGGGTCGCCTTGCTCCCACGCGAGATCGCCGAGGTGCCCCAGCGTGTGCCGGACCCAGACCGAGTCGGCGCCGAACATCTCGCGCCGGATCGCCAGCGCCTCCTCGAAGTAGCGCGCCGCGGTGGTGAAGTCGCCGACGACGAAGTAGGTCTCGGCGAGGTTGCCGGTGGCGTTGGCGACCAGCAGGTGGTGCGCGCGGAGATCCTCGCGGAGGATCCCCAGCGCGCGCTCGTACTGTGGCCGCGCGGCCGCGTAGGCGCCCGCGCGGAACTCGGTCTCGCCGAGCAGGTTGAGCGTCTGCGCGAGCCAGCGTCGGCTCGACGGACCGCTGCGTTCGAAGCGATCGCGGGCGCGCTCGAGCAGCGCGACGCTCGCGGCGTGCTGGTGCGCCATGATCAGGATCTCGCCCGCGGCCAGGTCGATGCGCCCGACCAGCTCCGGTGGATCGCCCATCGTCGTCGCGACCTCGCGCGCGCGCGGCTCGAGCAGCTCGGCGCGATCGTAGTCGCCGCGGATCAGCTCCGACTCCATCGTGGCGACCACGACGAGCGCGACGAGATCGGGTCGGTGCGCGGCCTCGGCCGCGAGCAGCGCGGCGTGGAGCGTGGGCATGGGATCGACGTCGGGCTGGGTCCCGACCAGCGGCACCTGCAGCTCGGCGGTGACCAGCAAGGCCTCGGCCTCGAGCGAGCGGTTGCCCAGGTCCTGGGCGCGCCCGACCGCGTCTCGCACCTGCGCGAGCCCGGCGTCCATGCGGCCGACGTCGCCGAGCGCCCGCGCGGTCGCGATCGCAGCGCGCAGCTCGAGGTCCTGCTGTGGGTCGGTGGCCGCTGCGACGGCCGGCGGCGCCAGGTAGCGGCACTCGCCCGGGGCGCGCAGCGTCGTGCCCCCGCGCGCCGCGTGCTCGACCACGGCGGCGTCGGCCTGGCCCAAGGCGGTCGCCATCGACTGCAGCTCGAGCAGCCGCGTGTGCAGGCAGTACTGTCGGGCGATGCGTGTGCCGTCGTCGACGGCGGCGAGGCACGCGTCGTCGTGGGCCGAGCGCCACGCCTCGCCGAAGCGATCGAACTCGGCGACCAACGCCGTCGCGCGCTCGTCGGCGTGGGTGGTGCCGGTGCGGGCGAAGGCGTCGCGGATGCGATCGGCGGCGGCGTCGTTCCACGCTGCGGCCAGCCGCGCCGCGCCGTCGTCGCACGCGGGCGCGGCCGCGGTCTGCCACGGTGCCCATGCCAGCGCCGCCACGCCGATCGCGGCGACGCCGATCGCGGTCGGCCCCCGTCGACGCCGCGGACCTTCGAGCGCGCGGAGCATCGCGGCGAGGTCCGGCCAACGCCGCGCCGGATCGACGCTCAGGCCCCGCGACACGACGCGGGCCAACCACCCGGGGACGTCGGACTCGGTCGGCGGCGCGCGGCGCCGGCCGGCGATGACGTTCGCGGCGAGCATCGTCCGGTCGCGCCCCGCGAACGGCCGCTCGCCCCACAGCGCCTCGTGCAGCGCGACGCACAGGCCGAACTGATCGGTGCGCGCGGCGACGGGGTCGCCGAGGAACTGCTCGGGGGCCATGTACGCGGGCGTGCCGATGCCCGCGGTCGACTGGAGCGTACCGGCCGACGCATCGATGGCGTGGGTTCCGGTCGGCCGCGCGATGCCGAAGTCGGACACGCGCACGCGGCCATCGTTGCCGACCAGGATGTTCTCGGGCTTGACGTCGCGGTGCACGATGCCCGCGACGTGGGCGGCGAGCAGGCCACGCGCGGCCTGGGCGAAGACCGCGACGATGTCACGCCACGGCGGCTTGGCTTCCATCCACGCCCGCATCGTCGTGCCCTCGACCAGCTCGAGCGCCATGAACACGCGGCCGTCGTGGACGCCGGCGTCGAACACCGGCACGACGTTCGGGTGCGAGAGCTTCGCGAGCGCCTTCGCCTCGCGGATCATCGCGGCGTGGGCGGGCTCGGGGCCGAGTTCGGCGTGGAGGATCTTCAGCGCGACGCGGCGATCGAGCTCGGGATCGATCGCCGCCCAGACCTCGCCACTGGCGCCTCCGCCCCTGCGTTCGACGAGCTGGTAGCGACCGACGGAGGTCACGGGAGGTGCGGTGCCGAACAACCGCAGGGCGACCTCGCCGTGCCACCGTGCCGCCTGCAGATCACGACCGGCGGGCGCCGCCTCGCGCACGCGGGCGTCCACGTCGGCTGCGCGGGGGCTGTTCATCGCGGTCGGCCGCGTGGGTTGGTCGGGTCCCGCCACGTCGCGTCCATCTTCGCTCGAACCATCGATGCGCAGGGCGGACACCGCCGATCCTCGACGCGCGGCGGGTCGGGGGATTCGGCGGCGGCGGGGCGTGGGGGCCGCGTTGTGACGCGGGCCACGCCCAGCGGCCCCGCGCCGCAATCGATCCGCGGAACTCGGCCCTCTACCGGCCGCGGAGGAACCGACATGACCCCTGTGCTTTCCCGCGTCGCCCTGCTCGCCTGCCTCGTCTCGACCCCCGCCTGCGTGATCTCGGACGGAGGCGACGACGACGGCGCCGGCACCGACGACCCGAGCGCCTCGGCGAGCGCGAGCTCGGATTCCGCGGACGAGAGCGGCGACGACTCGGGCGCGGACGTCACCCCGGCCGAGGGACTGTGGCAGTACGAGGAGACCGCCGGCGCGACCAACGACTGCACGTTCCTGGCCGATCCCAGCAACGGCTTCGGCCTGTTCCAGATCGCGTTGACGGGACCCGACTCGCTGACGTTGACCCCCGGCGACGAGACCGAGCCGTTCGAGTGCACCTTCGGCGACGGGGCGTTCGACTGCGCCGAGCGCTTCACCGGAATGACCGACGAGGTCGCCGGCCTCGACGCCGTCGGCAACATCCGGGTGTCGGTCGAGGGCACGCTCACCCGCGCGACCACGCTCGACGGCGTGCAGAACGGCCGCATCGAGTGCGAGGGGGCCGACTGCGCGCTCGCAGCCGGAGCGCTCGGCGTCGCGTTCCCGTGCGGCTTCTCGGTGCCGTTCGTCGGCACCGCGCTGTAGCAGCGCGCATCGGGCTCACGGGCGGCCGGCGTGCTCGCGGATCGATCGCGCCCAGTCCTCGAGCCCCGCGAGCGTGGTCGACAGCGCCGCGTCACCATCGCCCAGCTCGTGCAGCGCCTGCTCGAGGAGCTGACGTCCCCTTCGCAGTCGCGTGCGCACCGTGCCCTCGGGGACCTCGAGGATCCGCCCGAGCTCGGGCGCCGCGAGGTCCTCCCAGTAGAACAGCTCGAGCACGAGCTGCAGCTCGATCGGGATCCGGCGCAGCGCCTCGAGGAGCAGCCGCTGCTCGCGGCGCTGCGCGACCACGGTCGTCGGCGATGCGCCGTGATCGTGGGCCGAGTGCACGAGGGGATCGAACCGCGCCGCGTCGCGGCCCGAGCGCTCGAGGTGGGCGTACAGCTCGTGCCGCGCCACCGTGAACAGGTAGGTGCGGAAGCTCGAGTCCCCGCGGAACTGTTCGCGGTGCTCGACCAGCGCGAGGAACGTGCGCTGGATCAGATCGTCGACGCCAACGCCCCCGAGCTTGTTGCGGAAGAACCGGCACAGCGCGTCGAAGTGCCGCTCGAACAGGGCGCTGCCGGAGGCGGCATCGCCCGCTCGCCATCGCTGGAGGAGCTCGAGGTCGGTCGGCAACCCCGCCAGGGTAGCGCAACCTGGCGCGGGATCCCGATGGACCGGGTCTCACTGCAGGCCGACGCGGATGAGCTGGTCCGGTGTGGCGAGGATCGGCGTGTTGGCGCCCGGCAGGAACGCCGAGACGATCCCCGACGCGGTCGTCGACGAGGACGAGCTCGCGTTCGCAGCAGTGGTCTCGCCGTCCCCCGTCGACGTCGCGTTCACCGTCGGCGCACAACCACTGAGCACCAACGCAGACCCCACCACCCAGCGTCGCCGTCCATCCATCACGCGGACAATCTGCCACGGCACAGGCGCGCGTGACAAGAGTGGCGGTCATCCGCCGATCGTGCACGGCATGAGCGCAACTCCCCCGCGGCTGTGGCGTCGATAAGATGATGGCAATGCGCGTCTACCTCGAGTTCCGCGAAGGCAAGTCGTCGAAGTTCTGGGAGGTGGTCGCCGACGGCAAGGCGGTGACCACCCGGTGGGGCCGGATCGGCGCGAACGGTCAGTCGAAGACGCAGAGCTGCGCGAGCGCCACCGCGGCGCGCGAGCTCGCGGACGAGCTCGCGGCGGAGAAGCAGAACAAGGGCTACGCGTGCGTCGACACGGCCAGCGGGGTGCCTGCGCCGGCGCGAGCGGCCGACGATGCGGCCGTCGTACCCGAGCGCGCGTCCGCGCAGCGCGGCTCGGCGATCACCGATCTCACCAAGCTGCGACGCGCGATGGCGGCGATGAACCAGGGCAAGGTCGTGGCGCTCGCCAACGCCGGTCCGACCCAGAGCGGCGGGTACGAAGACGCGGCCAAGGAGATCCATCGCCGCGGTGGCGACTCGAAGGCCTACGAGATCATCTTTTGGCACAAGCAGTCGCACCGCACCGCGTTCCAAGGGGGCGCGCTCGTCGGCGATCTGCACCTCCACTGGTCGGGGGACCTGGCGGCCTTCGCCCGGCGGCTACGCGAGGCGCTCGATCCGGAGTTCGAGGTGGTCGTCCCGCACGACGACACCGGGGCGTTCCGGATCCGGCGCGCGACCACCCCGGACGACGTCGATCCGACCGATACGCCAGCGGCGCTCGCGTTCATGGACCGCGTCCGCGAGGGCAGCATGCGCGGGTCCGACAGCGACGCGACGCCACGACTCCAACGGATCCTCGGCGACGGCGAGCCGCGCGCAGCGATGTACGCCCTGTTCCTCATGGCAGAGGACGCCGATGCCTCGGACGTCGAGATCGCGCTATCGCGGGTCGACGAGATCGCAGCGCTCCGCGCGGGCGCGCAGTGCTGGCAGGATCCCAGCTACGCGCTCGGCTACCTGCTCGGTGCGATGCGACGCGTCGCGCATCCTCGCTACGCCGAGCTGCGCGAGAGCTGGAAGATCCACCGGCGTCGCGTCTTCCGCGACGCCGTGGACCATGAGCTGTAGCCGGTCGTCCGTTCACGCCGGGATCAGGCACGCGCCGACGTTCTCGTAGCCGGGCGGGGCTTGGTTCTCCTCGTACCACGCGACGCACTCCTGGCCACCCGCCGCGCCCGGGCAGCTCGTGCTGGCGTCGGGGTCGCTCAGGTCGCAGAACGGCGAGCAGCAGCCGTTCGAGCCCTGGCAGTCCGGGACGCCGTCGGCGACGGCGCAGAAGAGGCCCGGGTCGCAGACGTTGAGGAACTCGCACGGCTCGGCGTAGAGCCCGTTCTCGCCGCCGGCATCGGGCACGCACGAGAACGCGTCGTTGGTCGGGTAGCACGCCTCGCCGTCGTTGCAGTCCTGGATGAGCGGATCGCAGTTGGATAGACAGAGGATGAGCACGCCGTCGTTGAGGATGTTGCAGCTCGTGCCCGGGTCTTCGCAGATCGGGTTGGCCTCGGTGCCGCTGCAGAACGCGACGCACGATCCTTGGTTGGTCTCGGGGTCGACGTTCCAGCACATCGAACCGACGACGCAGTTGTCGATGCCGGAGACGCCGCTGCCCTCGACGCTGCACGCGTCACCGACCTCGGCCGCGTTGTCGTCCGCCGGCGCGCACTTGGCTGCGTTCCACGAGTTGCCGCCGTTGTTCGCCCAGGGCATGCACTTCTCGCCGTCCGGGCAGTCCTGCGACCACACATCGCAATCGACTCCGCCCACGACGTCGGGCTGGAGGATGAAGGTCGTGCCGTCGTCGTCGCCGTCGTCGTCGTCCACCGGTGTGGTAGTGCTGCTGCTCTCGGCGCTGGTCACCGGCGTGACGTCGTCACCACCATCACCACTGCTCTCGCTGCTGCTACCCGAGGCGCTGGGATCCACCGGCGCGGTGTCGGCAGTCGCGCCCTTGGGCGCGCCGCAGCCGATCAACAGGGTGGCCAGGGCCGAACACACGGTGAGGGACGTCTTCATGGCGGTACTCCTTGCGCCCTAGGTTACCCAGCGCTTCAGGTACCATAGAACTACAAAGCGATTAAATCAACCAAAATAAACTAACAAACCAAACTAAACTGGCGCATGTAGCGCCGCGGGCGTGCCCGTCGCCGATCGCTGCTACGCTCCCGTCCCCCTCGAGGCGGAGGCCCGACAGCGATGGATGAACGAGGCAACAAGCGCGACTTGGTGCTCGCGCCGAGCGAGTACGCGTACATGCAGGACGTCACCAAGGGCGTCATCAAGACCTATACCGGTCCGACGGTGATCAACCCGACGGCGCAGGAGCGACCGGTGCGGTTCAACGCCGAGTCGAAGCGCTTCGAGCCGTGCGGTCTCGAAGAGGCGGTGCAGATCAGCCCGATCGCGCCCGAGGGCTACTACCTCATCCTCAAGAACCCCTCGGTGCGCGGCGATCACCCCGGCTCGGGTCAGGTGCACCCGAGCCCCGATCTCGACGTCGGGAAGAAGATCAACATCACGGGTCCCTGCAACTTCGCGCTGTGGCCCGGGCAGATCGTGAAGCTCGTGTCGGGCCATCACCTGCGCAGCAACCAGTACCTGCTGGTGCGCGTGTACAACGAAGACGAAGCGGGTCGGAACTGGGCGAAGGCGGTGGTGAAGCCGGCGACCGGTGAGGGGGCGGCCGAGCCGGCACCGCTGGCGACGCCGCCGGACCTGACCGTCGGCAAGCTCTACATCATCAAGGGCACCGATGTGTCGTTCTACATCCCGCCCACGGGCGTCGGGGTCGTGCAGGACGAGCAGGGCCGCTACGTCCGCGATGCGCTCACGCTCGAGCGACTCGAGTACTGCATCCTCGTCGATCAGAACGGCAAGAAGCGCTACGAGCGGGGCCCGCAGGTCGTGTTCCCGGAGCCGACGGAATCGTTCATCCAGCGCGACAGCCAGCGCAAGTTCCGTGCGCTCGAGCTGAACGAGATCCAGGGTCTGCACATCAAGGTGATCGCGCCGTACACCGAGGGCGGGCGGAGCTTCAAGGAGGGCGACGAGCTGTTCATCACCGGCAAGCAGACGTCGATCTACTTCCCGCGCGAGGAGCACTCCCTGGTGCGCTACGACGGCAAGGACAAGCACTTCGCCGTGGCGGTTCCGGCCGGCGAGGCGCGCTACGTCATGAACCGCAAGACTGGTGAGATCCGCATGGCCCGCGGCCCGGCGATGCTGCTGCCGAACCCGACCGACGAGGTGATCGTCCGTCGCTCGCTGTCCGACAAGGAGTGCGAGACCTGGTACCCGGGCAACGCCGAGGTGCTGGCCTACAACCGCAGCCTGCGGCAGGTCGCGGCTGCGGCCCCGACGACGCGCGCCGGCGTGGTGTCCGAGGGTGACTACGAGCGCAGCCAGAAGCGAGGCGCCCGCCCGCAGGCGGCCGGCGCGATGACGATGGACCAGTCGAGCGTGTCACGCGACACCGCGGCGATGGTGGGCGACGTGCTCGAACGCGGGTCGAACTTCACGCAGCCGCGCACGATCGTCATCAACACCAAGTACGAGGGCGTCCCGACGCTCAACCTCTGGGTCGGCTACGCGATGATGGTCGTCGACAAGCAGGGCAGGCGTCGGGTCGAGCTCGGCCCGAAGACCGCGCTGCTCGAGTACGACGAGTCGCTCGAGATCCTCGAGCTGTCGACGGGTAAGCCCAAGTCGACCGAGAGACTGCTGCGCACCGTGTACTTGCGCGTGCTCAACAACAAGGTCTCGGACGTCTGCGAGGTCGAGACCAGCGACCACGTCAACGTCGATCTCAAGTACTCGATGCGGGTCAACTTCACCGGCGAGCCGACCAAGTGGTTCGAGGTCGAGAACTACGTGAAGTTCCTCTGCGACCACGTGCGCTCGGTGTTGAAGGGCACCATCAAGAAGGTCGGCATCGAGGCGTTCTACGCCGACGCCGTCGACATCGTGCGCGACACCATCCTCGGCAAGGGCACGCCGCGGCCGGGCATGCTGTTCCCCGAGAACGGCATGCACGTCACCGACGTCGAGGTCCTCGGCGTCGAGATCGGGGATCCTCGGATCGCCGACCTGCTCGGCGCCGCCGAGCTCGAGACCATGCAGAGCCACATCACGCTGTCGCGGGCGCGTCGCAACCTGGTGGTCGTCCGCGAGCAGGAGGCGATCCGACAGCAGGACGCCGAGGCGCGCACCGAGACCTCGACCAAGCTCGCCGAGCTCGAGACCCGCGAGCTGCAGGCCAAGCTCGCCGTGGTCCTCGCGTCGGTCGCCGCCGAGGTCAAGGAGCACGAGGAGCGCAAGGCCGCGGTCGTGGCCCGCAACGCGGCGTCCGACGTGGGCCACCACGCCGAGCTCGCGCGGCGCCAGGCCACCGCGGAGTTCAACCAGCGCGTCGAGGAGCAGGCCCAGGCCCTGCGGCTCGAGGCGCTGCGCGCCGAGGTCGAGGCGGCGGTGTCGCGCTTCGGCGCCGCGCAGCCGGGCTTCAGCGAGGCGTTGCTGGCCCTCGGGAGCCAAGAGGCGCTGATCAAGATCGCCGACGCGATGAGCGTGCAGAGCTTCGTCGGCGGCAAGACGCTGACGGATGTGGTGGATCGCGTGTTCGCGGGCACGCCGCTCGAGTCGCTGGCGAAGCGGCTGGCGGAGCGGGCGGGGACCAACGGCGAAGCGCGAGATCGGTGAGAGGAACGGAAGAATGCCTCCATATCAGAGCTATCGCGACACCCCAATCTGGCGACGCGCGTTCGGAACAAGCGACCGCGCAGGCGAAGGCGAAGCGACGAATCGTCTTGTGGTTGCCTACGACGGCTTTCGAAGCCGAGCCGAGATCCTTGCTTCTGAGATCGCTCGGACATTGCCTCACCTTACGGATCATTCCGTAAGGCACTTGGATGCGCTTTGGCAGATGGCCGGCCTAATCACTGGTGAAGACTACCCAGTCAATCCTCTTGAGGGATTTCTCCTCGGAGGCGCAATCCTCCTTCACGATCTCGCGAACTCTCTTGCTGCCTTTCCCGATGGGGTTGACGGGCTCAAGGGGCCAGAGTGGGACGACGCCCTTGTTTCTCACTTCATGGCCGCGAACGGTCGCCGACCGAGTGCCGATGAAGCTGCGAATCCATCCCCGGCTATTCGCGACGCAGTGATATTCGAGAGGCTGCGGCAGGTGCATGCCGCGGCGGCCGTCAGGCTCGCTAAAGACGGTTTGTGACCCTTGACAATCCGACCGAACGCATCTACCTTCTCGACGATGCCGAGCTTAGGCATGAGTTCGGTGAGCTGATCGGCACTATTGCAGCAAGTCATCACTGGAGCATGGTGGATGTTGAACGTGAGTTCTTCGATCGGCGGGTGTCATGGTCCCTGATGCCGGGGTGGACTGCAGACATTCTGAAGGTCGCTTGCACCCTACGCTGTGCGGACGGATGTCATCTCGATCTTCGGCGAGCTAGCAGTCTTGAGATGGCTATCCGAGGGCCGCGAGGGGAATCACTAGAGCACTGGCGTTTTCAGAATAGAATCAATATTCCAACTATCAACCCACGGTCCCTCGAGCTCGAGTATCGGAGTGTGACGGCCTTCGGCGTGGACGAGCAGCGCGCGTGGTGGATTGCCTATGAGTCGCTCGTGAGATGGGCTGATGCGGAGATTCGTGGTTCACAGGCGGCTTTGAGTCGTTCTGGTCTTCCTGGGTTCCGCGCACAAGGCGTTGCAGGCGCAGAGAGCCCCACTCACTTCTCTGCGTTTCTAACCACCTCCGGTTGGAAGCCGCTTGACGTGACCGTTCGGGTTTCAGACGTGGCGTCAGTCGTAGAGCGGTTCGGAGGCAAGGCCCTCTACGGCGTCAATCCACTTGCCTCGTTGAGGGAGTTGGTCGCTAATGCCGCAGACGCTGTGCGCGCACGGAGGTCGCTGCCTTCTGCTGGATACGGAGACTCGGATGGCTGCGTTACCGTCCGCATTGGTAGTGATGAAGGTGGCTGGTGGATCGAAGTCGCTGATGACGGGATTGGCATGAGCGAAGAGGTCATTCGCGGGCCGCTGCTGGATTTTGGAACCTCCTACTGGGGAGGCCATCTCATGCGTCGCGAGCATCCTGGCTTGCTTGCCAGCAAATTTCGACCGGCTGGGAAGTTCGGCATCGGCTTCTTCTCGGTCTTCATGCTTGGTGCGCGGGTGCGTGTTGTAACGAATCGCTATGATGCCGCGGCGACGAGCACTCAGGTGCTTGAGGTAAGTCGCGACCTGAAGCATCCGACTCTGCGAAGTGCGCGTCCGGGTGCAGCTGCAGGCGAGAGTGTCCCGCGCGGTGGCACGCGAGTTCGCGTCTGGCTTGAGACCGATCCGTGGGCGTCGCAAGGCGTGTTCGGGAGGTCCACTCTGAATGCCGCGGTGAATAGTGCTCCGCGTTCTAGAACGGGTAGCTACGAAGAAGAAAGATTTCGACATGCGTGCCAGTGCCTGGCCAGGCTGGCGCCATGTCTCGACGTCAGCCTTCGCTTTGAACTGGTCTCAGAGCTCACGATGGCTGATACACTGGTTGCTCCCCGAGATTGGGAAAGTATGCCGTTTGACGAGCTGCTGTCGCGCATTTCAGGTGTCGCCGCGACTGCAAGCGAAAGAAGAAGTTCGCATGTGTGTGACGTGCGTCGAGACGGCGATCTTCTTGGCAGGTTTAGGCTGTCTGGCGGTGAGGACTTTCGTGAGCCGAAGCCGCGGGTGCTTGTTGTTGGTGGTATGGCATGCGACTGGCAGTGTCCATTCGTTGAAGGTGTGGTGGTGGCCGAGAATCCCAGGCTGGATCGTGCTGCGGCGAATCCAGTAATCTCTGCCGAAGAGTTGCGAGCGGCGGTCAGTGCCGCTATCGAAGCTGATGGATCTAGGTGGATGTATTCTCACGATTTCGGTCTGGCCGAGTTTGTTCTGGGACTAGGCGTTCTTCCGGCGAATGTGCGGTGTTTTCAGGCAGCTGGTTTCTCCCTTGATGTGGAGCGCCTTCGTGATTGGGCTCTCGGTCTTGATGATGGGGACGAGATCCTGGTGGTCGAGTCTGGTAAGTTTGATTACGAGGACGAGTTTGATGCGACGATAAGCCTTGATTTGTGCGACGTGCTTGATCGCGTGACGCTGGGCGAGAATGTGGTTGTGACGACCGCGAGGATCGGTTATGCGGCGCAGAGCGTGCTTCGTCAGTTTGCTGGTTCGTCTTCAGTGGATGCTCAGCGCGGGTCGCTCTCGGAGCTTGCTGTTGATTTGATCCTGGAAGTTTGGCAGTGTCGCGAGATCGATGCGGTGCAGGCACGGGAGCCGTGTGCTGTCGCTCACTACAATCTCCGCAATGGCAAGCGCATTGAGATCGAGTTAGAGGCAGTGAGGCTTCGACGTCCGGTCTCATGGGACGACTAACGAGCATCTCATAACCGCCTGAGCAGGATAGAAGAGGCGGCCAAGTTGAACGAATGCCAAGAGGTTGTCTGCACACACCTCCCAGCGGGCGACGTTGGACTTTCTGCCGGTGGCGATAGCGCCGAAGTTCGCGGCCGTCCTGTGTGCTGATACGGCGTCGCCCTGCGGCCTGCGCGGTGGGGCGAGATCAACTTGACGCCGAATTCTTCGAGGAGTTCATTGTCGAACGCGTTGCTGTCGTATGCCCTGTCGCCAATGACGCGCGGCTTTGGTGAAGCGCTCTTCGAGCGTGTCGACGACAAGCTAGGTCTCGTGGCGCTCACCACTTCCAATCCAAGCGACAATAGGAAGGCAAGTGCGGTCTGCCATTGCCATGATCTTGGTCGGCTTGCCGTGGCGAGTCTCTCCAACGCAAGATCCGCCTTTCTGGCCCCCGCGTGGGTGTCGTCGATGTACGCCTCGGTGAGGTCGAGCTTCCCTCGTACGCGCAGATCTGCGCCGATGGCCCGTCACAACGGCATGCACCATGCGTCTGGGATCCCAATTCCCAGTCGGTCGTCGGCATCGAGGTCGAGTTCGACGAGGACAAGACGCGCCCGGTCGACGCACGGAGTCTCGCGTTCCCCCTGGTGACGCGGGTAAAGCGCCATTGCATTGCGCGTCGAGCGCGGTTGCGGCGTTGCGGCTGTTCGAACGGATCAAGCGTGACGAGTTCGACGTGCCCTCCGCGTTCTGGGGCATCTGGGGCATCGGCATGGGCGCGTCGAACCCCGATGCCCGCGTGCCCGCGAAGTGGCGGGGCGAGAATCTGCTGGGCTTCGCGTTGATGGCCGCGCGCGAGACGATCGCCGCGCCAACTCAGAACTGAAACTCAGAACTGAAAGTAGATGAACGGCGGGCCGTCGTCGGGCTCGCAGGCGATCACCGCCCGACGCTCCACCGCACACGGCCCGGACTCGTCGCCCGTCGCACCCCGGGCGACGCGCACGTCGGGGCACGACAGCGCCGCGACGCACCGCTCGTAGTCGAGCCGCGGGGCGCGACACGGGCCTTCGCGCTGCCGCGGATCCTCCTCGCACTCGCGGGTGCACGCGGGCACGCCGACGAACTCCGGCACGTCGCACTCGCCGAGGCGGTCGCACAACCGCGCGCACGGGGATCGATCGTCGTCGGCGCGCGCCTCCGGGGTGGGCCCGTCCGGCTGCGGCGCGGCGCGGGTGCACCCGCTCGTCCACGCGGCCGCGGCGATCAGGACGACCCCGGCACCGAGAGTGAAACGCGGACCACCCATCACCGACAGCATAGACGCCTTGACGCCTTCGATCGCCGTGCTACTTTGCGACCCGCCATGACGACTCTTCACAGGACCCAGCGGTGCCACAGGTATCGCTTCGCGCGTTCGTGTTGAGGCGTTGTCGCTGAGCCAGCGGCTGCGCCGCACGGACGCGAGACGACGAATCGACGTTGCTGGGCTGCCCCTCGAGGGTCCCGGCGTTCCCTCGTTTCTCCGTCCTCCCCGCGTCCTGGGCAGACGCGGGGCAGGCCTCGCCACGCCCGCTCCATGACCACAACTCCAGTCCTGCGTTCCGCGACCGCCGCCGTACAATCCGTACAGACGGTGCACACCCTGCGCAACATCGGCATCTCGGCCCATGTCGACGCGGGCAAGACCACGCTCACCGAGCGGATCCTCTTCTACACCGGGCGGATCCACCGCATCGGCGAGGTCCACGACCGCGACGGTCGTGGCGCGACGATGGACAGCACCAAGGCCGAGAAGGCCCACGGCATCACCATCAAGTCGGCGGCGACACGCGTGTCGTGGCGCGACCACGCCATCACGATCATCGACACCCCCGGCCACGCCGACTTCACCATCGAGGTCGAACGTTCGCTGCGGGTGCTCGACGGCGCGGTGTTCGTGTTCTCGGCGGTCGAGGGCGTGCAAGCGCAATCGTAAGCCCCTTGCGTGTGACAGCCCGGCTAAACTGATCCAGGCCAGTTCGGCAGAACTGATCCAGGGCCAGTTCGGCAGAACTGATCCAGTCCAGTTCGGCAGAACTGATCCAGTCCGGTTCGGCAGAACTGATCCACGGC
>JBIJCC010000208.1:0-5978 GCA_044344875.1 Nannocystaceae bacterium | reverse complement strand
AAGGAGGCCGAACTCCGCGCCAAGCTCCGCCGCGACCAACGCCGCTCGCCAAAGCCTCGGTGACCCCCGCGGCCCCTCGTCCGACTCTCGCCGGCGAATTCACGCGCTTCCTCGCCGGCGTCAACACGGGGCGGGCAGCGACGGCGGCACGAGTGGCGCGGGGGACGACGACGGCGCGGGTGGCTGTGCGTGCGCGGTGGATTCACACCGATCACCGGTGTGGTTCGCCGGGTCGATCGCCGCGTTGGTGGTGCGGCGGCGTCGTGCCGCGGGCTCACTCCCTACGACCAAATCGCGGTGACACCCATGCGATCGCGCTTTGGCCCGTGATAGCGTCGCACCTGTGAAGTACCGGTTGCTGTTCCATCGACGCCGCCGGCCGAGTTCGTCGAAGAGCTTGCGGCGCGCGACGACGTCGACGCCGGTCGCCGTCGAAGGCACTCGCCGGATCGTCCTGCGCGCCAGAGCACATGCGCCCTCGACCCCATCCGATCCCGAGCGCCATGGACCCGATCGGCTTCCGCGCGCGCTGCGAGACCGGTTCACGATCGAAGACGAGCGCCAGCTCGGCGACGACGGCGGGATGTACGACGCGTACGACCGTAGCAACGGACGTGCATCCACGCTGCTGACCTGCGCGCTCGTCGATGGGGACTGGGAGCGTTGGGAGCGGTTCCTGCGCCAGGCGCAGCTGCTGCGTGGGATGCAGCATCCCGGGCTGCCGGTCTACGTGGAACACGGCGAGTGCGACGCGACCGCGTTCATCGTGGTCGAGCGCGTCGAGGGGCGAAGCCTCGCCGCTCGCATGCTCGACCAGGAGCGATACAGCAGCGCGAAGCTCCAGCACATCGTCGTGCGCGGCCTCGACGTCCTCGAGTATCTGCACGAGCTGCTTCCGCCGGTGTTCCACTGCGACCTACATCCCGGCTGCATCTTCGTCTCGGATCGCGGCAAGCTCACGTTCCTGGGTTTCGATCGCGCCCGCTCGCATCTGCACCCCGCCGACGCGCTCGACACTGCGCCGCGCACCGGCTACTGCCGCCCGGAGCAGGCCCGCATCGAGCCCAGCAGAGCGAACGATCTCTACGCCTTCGCCGCAACCGTCGTCGCCATCGCGAGTGGACGCGACGCTGCCCAGTTGCCGTGTCGTGGGACGGAGATCGATCTCGACAAGTGCATGCGACCGTCCCAGCTGCGCGAAGGGCTGGCACTGCTGCTCGGGGCGGATCCGGCGGTGCGCGAGGGCGCCGCGGCTCGACTGCGTGCGAGCCTCCCCCGCACTCCCTGACGCCCGACGCGGTCCAGTCGCGCTGCAAGTCGCGGCCGCGCTCGGGAACCTCGCGCAGGGCCGGGTGTCCGGCCCATCGAATGGCGCTCCGATGCTGCGCGGCCGTCTCGGTCGCGGCCGCCGTGCTCGCATGCGCACCGAACCCGGGTGCCCCGGCGGCCGGGGCCGCAGCCGAGGATGCACTGCTACATCCCGCAGGTGCGCGAGCTCTACGGCGACGGTTGCATCGGTACCGAGCGGGTGTGGTTCGGCTTCGCGGATGCATCTGCGCGCGCGCGTACAGAGCACGCGCGTGCGTGGGCCGAGCTGCTCGGCACGCTCGAGGGCGCGACCGCGGTGTTCGAGAGCAACGAGGTGCTCGCGCGCTGCACCGACGGGGTGCCTGCGGCAGTCCTCGCCAACACCGCAGCGCTGGGCGTACGTGGTCCGAGCGAGGCGCTCACCGTGTCGTTCGTCGCGCGCTTCGATCCGTCGCCCGAGCTGTCGATGCTCGTGGTCGTGCGCGCGAGCATGCGCCCGCGGCCATGTTCGCCTCGCTCGGCCCGACGCTGAATGCCGGCGACATGTTCCGCCGCACGCATGCGCGGCTGGCTGCGGTCGCCGCGACGGTGCCTCCATCCGGGCTGTCATGGATGTATGCGGGGCCGCGCATGACCGACCTGGCGCTGCTGCGCGATCACCTCGGCGTGCCCGGCCTGCGGTTGGTCGCCGCATTGGACCACAGCTCGAGCTGCATGATGGGCTGGTCGCACCAGCACTGCTTCGTCACCACCGACGCGGTCTACTGCCCCGGCGAGGGCGCCGCCGAGATCGATCGCATGGTCGACGCGCTCTCGCTCGCTCCGCATGATCTCGAGCCGGCGGGATGGTTCGAGCTGGTCGTCGCGCTCCTCGGCATCCAGTCCATGGTGCTCTATCCCGACGAGATCGCCGCGTGCACGCGGGTCACCGGTGCCCACACGGTCGCGCCCGAGGTCACCATCGATGCCGATCGCGTGACCGTGCAGCTCACCGCGATCGACGGCGGTGCCGGCGTGCTGCACTACGTGGTGATCGAGGCCGGCGGCGAGGTGCGTGCGACTCGCCGCGTGCTGTGGAAGGCGCCTGCCGAGGAAGACGTGTGGGGCGACATCGACGCCGACTGACGCTTCTGTGATGTCGCACGGCGAGGTCGGGGTGCGTGGCATTGGCGACGAATGCGTGCACGATCCCGTGAGTCGCGACGAAGCCAGCGCGCTCGGGTGGGTGGCCTCGACGTCCTCGAAGCGCCGATGCAGTGAACCAGCAAGCGCGAATCTCTACTGGGTGACCTCGGTCGAGGTTGCCTGTGTGGATGCGGATGTGATCGGCCCTCGGCACGTTCGGATGCGGACGCTGCGGGCGTGTTCAGCCCCCCGCGGCGAACGCCGACGGATCGTGCTCGGCACCGGCGAGGAAGTACGTCGCGCCGGCGGGGGCCGTGTCGGCGATCCCCTGGGTCGAGACGCACATCCCGGCCGACACGCTCGTGCACAGGGTGTCGGTGGTTCCGGCGACGTCGTGGACGTGGGTCACCGCCGGCGTGCACGCGAAGCTCGAACCGGTCTCGGTCCAGGTGAGGTAGGGCGGTGGACAGCCGGTGTTGCCGCGGCGCGCGAGGGTCAGATCGGTGGTCGCGGGATCGAGATCGCCGTCGGTCGTCGGCGTGGTCGGCAGGCAGCGCCAGGTGTCGTCGGCGGCCAGGCCCCATGCGCAGGCGATGCCGAGCTCGTCGTCGAACAGGCCCGCGGGGATCTCCAGGCCGTCGTCGGTCACCCACTGCACGGTTCGCAGACGCCCCGGATCGCTGCGGGTCATCGACGTCGCCGCGACGAACGTGCTGCTCGGCCTCGCATCGCCGGCGAGTACGAACGTCGCGCCCGCTGGCGCGTCCTCGGCGAAGCTCTGCCACGCCGAACACATGTCGCCCGTGCGCTGGACGCAGACCTCGTCGAGCGTCGCGCCGGTGAGGTGGAGCGCGGTGGTCTGCGGATCGCAGGCGAACGCGTCCACGGCGGCCGGCCAGCCGACGTGGGCCGGAAGGCACGCCAGGTTGCCGCGGCGATACGGGACCGGATCGGGCGCGCCGTCGACGAACGCGAACCCATCGGGCCCGCGCGACGTCGGCAGGCAGCGCGCGATCCCGTCGTCGGCGATTGCGAACGCGCACGGCGTCGCCACCTCGGTGTCGTAGAGATCCCATGCGAACCGCGAGCCGTCGTCGCCGGCGACGTAGCGCGGCCGCAGCCGACCGCCGTCGCCCTGCTCGATCTCGCCGGCGACGAAGCTGCCTGGCGGGACCAACTCGCCGGCGGCGAAGAAGCGCGCGTCGGCGTCGTCGGGGACGTTTCGCGTGACGGTGCACAGCTCGCCCGTGGTGGCCGTGCACACCTCGGTGAGTTCCTCGCCGACGGTGTACACGGCGGTCCCGGCCGGCGTGTCGCACTCCAGCGGGTCGGGCGGATCGACCGCGAGCAGGTAGCTCGGCGGACAGTCGACGCTGCCGTCGGCGTACGGCAGCCACAGCCCGCTCGCCGCGTCGTAGCGCTGCTGGGTGAACACCAGCGGCAGACAACGCAGCCGACCGTCGCTGGCCTCGCGGAACGCACAGGCCACCTCGAGCTCGGTGTCGTAGATCCCGAGCACCCGCGCGCCGTCGTCCGCAACGCGCAGGACCAGCCGATCGCCGTCGTGGACATCGGGGGCGTTGCCATCGGAGCCGCCACCATCGGAGCCGCCGTCGGCACCGTCGTCGGCTGTGGTCACATCCACGCCGGACGAGGGCGCGGTGGGATCGGCGTCGGTGTTCGCGGAATCGCCGTCGGCGTCGCGAGGGGCGTGGCATGCCGAGAGCAGGGCAGGCAGGGACGAGGCGAGGATGAGGATGGAATGGGCGCGCGGCATGGCTGCACGCGTGTTGGCGGTCGAGGCTGGCGAGTGATCGACCATGCGGGCGTGACGGGTCTCACGGTCGTCAGGTCAGTTTGCGGTACGGAGCGACGGAGTGGGCCGAGGGAGGGGTTCGGATCGCGCGTGGCATCGCGAGGCAGCGTCAACGCGAGCGCGAGTCGGTCACATCGCCGCGACGAGCTCGACCTCGACCGACTCGGTCACCGGGTGGCAGTCCTCGTCGTCCTCGTCGACCTCGACGGTGAGCTCGAGGGGCTCGTACTCGGGCGCGGTGATCGAGATCGTGTACGTGCCCGCGGACTGCCCGACCGGATAGTCCGCGCAAGAGCCACCCTCTGAGCCGCAGGACGCCGTGAAGGGGCCGTTGCTGTCGTCCTCGTTGTCGAACTCGATCGCCGCCGCGTCGACGACCTCCCCGTTGGGATCCGTGATCGTGAGATAGACCGCCGGGACCACGTTCGCGGAGCACGGCTTGGAGAGGCAGCCGCTCGTGCAGGCGATGGTTGCCGCAAGGGCGAGGATGCTACTGGCAATCGTGGCTTGCATTCGTCTGTGTCTCACCGATCCACTCGCAGAGCGAGTCGAAGTTGCCATCTCGAATCCTGCAGCCGACGTTGTAATCTCCCCAGCCGCCGTGGAGAACAGTGACGACATGGCGATTCCCGTTACCGTAGTGATAGATCGGGGACCCGCTCTGGCCGAGCTGGCTGTCGCACCTGAACTTCGTGTACCGCGAGTGGACCTTGTTGAGCGAACAGTCCATCGCATAGAGAAAGTCGCCGCACGTGCCGTCTTCGCGCGGCGAGTGCTCGCACTCCCAGGATCCACCCGGGTATCCGGCGTTCCACACCGACGAGTTCTTCAGATCCGAGTAGCCCTCCGAGGCGAACCCGAACCATCCGTTGTTGAAGCCGTCATCGGCAAGCACGAGCAGCGCATAATCGTACTTGAGCATCTTGGACGAACTCAGATGGCCGGCGTCGTGCCAGGCCTTGGGAATATGGTACCAGGCGACGCTTTTCGCACCATAGGGGTCTTCGCCGTAGCCGTCAAGGCCGGGCACTACCTTGAACTTCCTCAGCTTGCGGACCGATCGGTCCCAGACGCAGTGCGCCGCAGTCAGCACGTGCCGCGGGCCGATGAACACGCCGCTGCACCAGGATTCCTCGAGGTACGAGCCATTTGCATCCCTGATCGGGTACAGGCCGACCAGCCGCTTCCACGGCGAAGACGTGGTGTTGTCCCGCACCGTCCTGCCGTCGCCGTCGATGATGCCTTGGCACGCGACGCCCTCGGCGTCGCAGTCCACATCACCCGGCCCGCCCGGATCCAAGATCAGCTGCTCCTCCCCACCGTCGCCGCGGGCGAGGCCCTGCACGCCCGCGAGTGTATCGGAGGCGTTGGTGGTCAGGAAGCCGGCCGCGGCGGGCGGGGGGATCTGCGCCCATGTCTCGTTGGTCTCCGCCACGATGACCACGGCCCGGTGCAGCAGGCGCTCCTCCGGCGTGTCGACGGTGGTGGAGGACGGCGTGTCCTCGGGCTCGAGTGCATCGGTGATGTCCGGGTAGGTCGGCCGGCCCGTGTACGTAACGGGCGAGATGCCGAGGAACTGCCACCGCGCGGCGTCGGCGAAGTTACGACACGTTCCGGGGCATCCTGGTGAGCGACCGCGCGACGGTGTTCGACTTCTGGGAGATGGCGTTTCGCCAGGTGTGCTGGGCGCATCTGCTACGCAAGTTCGTGTCGTTCTCCGAGCGCGATG
>JBIJCC010000207.1:0-5985 GCA_044344875.1 Nannocystaceae bacterium | reverse complement strand
AAGTGTGCCTCTCAACCCGGCCGATGTCGACGCCGCTCAGGCCGCTCAGGCCCCCGCGCCTCAACCGGCATACTGCCCCGCGCGTCAACCGCGCTTCGCGTCGCCGGCTAACGGAATGGCGCTAAGCTGCGGCCGCGAAGCGGCCGTCAGCTTCAGCGGCTTGTTGGGCAGGTCCCACCGAGGTATCGAACGCGGTCGCTCGGTTCGTCGGGCGCTCATGGTTCATTGGCAAGCAACGACCTTTGTCTTACTCGTCACCGCGCCGCGTGCGTCGGTCGCGTAGGCCCGCAGGGTGTGATTGCGCGTGAACGCCATCGTGGTGATATTCGGCCTCATCCGAATCCCGTCGACTTCCCAGCGCACCGGGCCGAGGTCGCCGTTCGGGTCGCTAGCCGTCGCCGAGAGCGTCTGCGTGCTCGGACACGGCACCGTGCTCGGGTTGTTGATCGTGATCGTCGGCGGTGCCGCCGTGGTCGCCGTGTTGTGGAGGTCGAACTGAGCGAGCACGGGAATCGTGCCACTACCGCACGGCACGTCAAAGATGAGTGTGATGTCATCGGCGTCGAACCCGGTCCTGCGCGCGGACATGAAGACTACGTCGTGCTCGTTCAGCGTCCGCAGGGCGAATTCCTGGCCCTCGGCCACGAAATCTGCGCGGAGGTGAAGGCCGCCCTCCGGGATCGCTTTGTCAGTGCTGGTCAGCGACCCGATCCCGAAAGCCGGCTGCATGAGGCGGACAGAAAGGCTAGAGACATCGATCGCGATGCTCGACGAATCGGGGCATGTCGCGGACACTACTGCGCTACCGTTGCTTGTGAGGTTCAGACTGCCGAGGTAGAACGGGCAGTTGACGAACCCGTCGCCCTGCGGGCAAAACGAGAAGCCTGCACTGCCCGTCAGAGCGAGATTTGTGCTGCCCGAAGGCGTCGTGAACGTGACCTTCGTGCTCGTCCCGCCCAGCGTCATGCGATATTCTTCGGTGCGCGCCAGTGCGCGCTCGGCGGGCGTGTTGCGCCGGTGCTTCGCGGCGCAGACAAGCTCGTCGAACACGTCGCAGCAGTTGCTCTCGAGGTCGCACGTCAGCTGCTGAGTTCCGAAGATTCCGGCGCCGTGTCGGCGGCTCTCGGGGATCCGATGCACAGGGCCGATCGAGTTGCTCTTTCGAAGCGTCGGTGTCGCGAAAGCGCTCGAAAGGCTGCAGTTGGCGCTCACCGCCGGGTCGTCGGACCACTCGAGCGCGCACGCCTGCTGGCACAATCCACGAATGCGGTTGAGCTCGGTCGACGTTGGGCTCGCGAGGTTGCGGACCCAACCCTTGGGCGAATGTACCACCCACCCAGAGAACGCCGTCGGCCAGTCGGCATCCGCAGCCACGTTTGGCTTAGCGAGCGTCGTCGTCATCCAGCTCGGGCAGCCCGGGTTCGGTTGCGCGGTGCACGACGTCTCCTGAACGACGAGGCTCGACCCGGCCACGCAGTTCCACGCGCCGGCTTCGGGCCCGCAGCGCGTATTCGAGGGATCGAGAGGATCGTTGGTGAACTCGAGACTGTCCACGAATAGCCCGTGGGTGTTGCCCGGGTCGTTTGGCAGGCGCACCCGGATGGCCTTCACCGCGTCGGTCGACACTGGCCCGTCGGCCCCGTCGCAGAAAGCCGACAACGGAACGCGTACCGTGCGAAGGAACTGGAACGAGGCGCAGTCAATCCCGGCCAGCCCCATCGAGGCGAGTCCGGCTGCCTGGTCGAGGAGAGGCCCGCTGTAGGCCGTGTGAGCGTGTTCCTCTCCGTCGCCGTCTTCCGTCACCAACTCCACCTCGATCTCGAGGCTGTCGACGCCAATGGGGTCACACACGTTGTTGTCCGGATCAGCGTCGACCGGGGTCTCGTTGGAAAGCCGCAGTGAGACATGGGAGTACGCAGAGAGGTCGAGCTCCGCGACGTCCTCGGCATCGTCCAGCGACCACTCGATCACGCCGCCATCGCCGAGCGCGGCGCCCCACCGCACGAGCGCGCTCCGGGTTCCATGAGTGTTGCGCCACGCCGCGCCATCCGCCGCGAGCGCCTCCTCGACCGTGGAGTGACACACTTGGTTCGCAAGAAGCCCCTCGGCGGTGTTCACGTCGAAGCCGACGGTCGAAACACCAAGCGACCCGTTGTTCCCGCATGTTGGCGGCGCCAACTCGCCGCCCACTGTCTGCCGATCCCACGCGTCGACGACCAGCCTGCGCTGCACTCCGGCGCCAGCACCTTGCTGGTACGCCGCGAAGACGAGCGGGCGGTCCACGATCTCGTACTGCGCCAGCTCGTCCCAGAGTTCCACGTCTGCGAGGCTCGCAGGCGGATCGGGGAACGCCGGCGACGACGGATACGGATCCATCAGTCGCATGAAGGCTTGCCGCGCTGAGCTTGCCGCGCTCGCGTTCGTCAGTTGCCAGACCAAGAATTGCGGCATGTAGTAGCTCGCCGCCGCTCGGGCACGCAGCGAACTCTTCGGCAAAGTCGCCGGCGCGAACTTTCCGCCAAAGCTGTTGTGCTCAGCGCCGTAAATCCAAACGATGGCTTTGTCGTTCGCCCGGGTCGGCGCCACCTGCACGCCTGGGGTCCCGGAACTCAGATCGACGTCGGGCTCCGGAACCATCGCGTCGTAGACATGTCCGCCGCCATCCCTCGTGTCCACGTCGAGAGCGCCTTGCATCACCAGCCACGGCGGGGCACCGGCGTCGTCGATCACGAGATTGTCGACCCCGTTGGCTTCGGACCACTTCGGCGCGATGGGCAAGCCGGCGCACACCTCGTACTCGTCCATGCCAAGCACGCTGGCTTGGAGCGAAGCGAGGTTGGAGAGCAGGACCGTCGTTCCTCCGCCACCGCGGCTGTGCCCCGCAATCGCCGCGGTCTCCGAGATGCGACCTTCGTCAGCACGAGACCAGCCGCCGGCATTCGGATCGCCCTTCGCCCACACCATCATGCAAGCCAGCATTGAGGCCCGCTTGCCGGAGCTGAAGTTGTCGCCGCCGTTGTTGAACGGTGGCGTCCCGGCGATGACGACGAAGCCTTGGGCCGCGAGGCTTTGTAGCACCTCGGGATAGAACTCGACCAGCGGGTCATCTTCGGGGTTGGCGACGACACGTTGGGCTGCGCCTGGCACGAAGAACACGACTGGCCTCGGGCCGTCGGCGGGCCACTGGCCGTTGACGGCGGGGCGGTAGACGTACACGTTGAAATTGTCGAGCTCGGGATCGAGTTGACTGTCGCCCTCCCCGACGAGGGCGGGGTTGTCGCACCCCTGGTCGACGTCGATGAGTCCCGCGTCCTCGAGCACGACGTCGTAGCCTCCGGCTATCAGCGTCTGAGGCACGTCGCACGAGCTGGCCGCGGGCGGATCTCCGGTAGCATCGGCCCCATCCGCGCCGGTGACGTCTGCGCCTGTCTCGGCCGCGTCCGCGCCGCCGGACTCGTCGACTCCGGTCGTTCCGAGGACACCCGCACCGGCCTCGTCGTCTCCACAAGACACGAGGAAGACGCCCGACATCAGCACCATCAGCACCATCTTCACGCTGTACGCGAACGCTTTCATTGCAATCTCCGAGTCGTCGACGAGTGTGCTCTCCGCGGCTGCGGAGCCTCAATGGAATGAGAGAAGAATCTGTGTAGCTGGCGGGTCGCTCGGGTCGCTCATGACCAAGTCAATAAGCCCGTCTCCGTTGAAATCACCCGTGGCGAAAATTTGATCCGAGGGTGCTACCGCGACAGGCGCGGCCACCTTCTCGGAAGGATCCAGCAACGCAACGAACGCGCGGTCTTGGCCGCGGTTGGCTGTGAGAAAAGCCGCGTGATCGTGCTGGCCGAAGATATTCCCGACGGCCCGGAGATGCCAGGTTGCGTCGTCGATCTCGATATCCAACAACTCCCCAGGCTCGAGGCTACCGTCCCCGCGCCCGTACAGGATCAATGCCCCAGGAAACTCGCCCGCCCACACATCCACCAACACATCGACGCGGGAATCCTCATCGAAGTCTCGGGCCCACATTGCGTACTGGGGCCTTGCGCCGAGCGGGAAGTCGCCGAGCACTTGCACGGTGCCCGCCTCGCGATCATTCATGAACACATGATATCGGTACCAACTCGGGTCGTAGTCCGCCGGGTACGGATCGCACCCCATCCCGGAATCGTAGGCGATCATGTCATCATCGCCGTCGCCGTCAAGATCGGCGCGCAAACCGACTTCGAGCATCCCGCACGCGTGCGAGAGCTGCAGGACGTCGCCCAACGACGTCCACTCCCCGCTCTCTCGGCCAACGAGTTCGACACGGTAGGACGACGCATCGACGAGCTCGTGTCGAGGTACGACGAGAAACTCCGGCCAACCATCGCCACGCACGTCGATCGGGAGGGGCGCCCGCATGATGTAGCCTGTCGGCACTACCGCGGGCCCAAGCGACGACTCCTGCGGGTTCCCGAGTCCGCCGTCGGCGGTGCTCCACCATCGGATCTCGCCGAGGTTCTCGCCGTTCTCGGTTGTGAGCAGATCGCGCTCGCCGTCACCGTCAAGGTCGAACTCCGTGTATCGTTCGCCGCTGAGTGACTCCTCCGGTCGATCCTGCACGAGCTGGAAAGCGCCTCCCGTCTCGACGAAGACCCGGATGCCTGGCGTGTCGCTGTCGTTGTGGCTTTGACTCGTCACGACGTCCTCGCGACCGTCGCCATCGACATCAAGCGCCACCGCGTACGAGATGTGCTCGTCCAGCAGTGGCACGGACTTGTAGCACGCGACGCCCGGTTCGATGACGCCGTCCCCGCAGCCTTCTGGCATCTCGTACACCCAGCCGCCCGTGCCCGAGGACCCACCGCTGGTGCTCGGTTCAGCCCCGCTCGCCTGGCTCGATGAACTCGACTCCGTCCCTGTCGTCGCCGCGACGGAGTTCGTGGTCGAAGCGCCGGTGCTGGCCGAACCTCCGTCACCATTGCAGACGCAGGAAGAGAGGCCGAGGGCCACGGCGACAGCACCACGTTCGACAGCCCAGGCCACGCATCCTCACGGTACGCCCCGAGGGACGCAGAGGTCAAGGCCGCAGGCGAACGGAGCCCATGTCCCCGATCGACCGTGCCGGCTGCCGGGTGGCGCGTTGCGAGAAGAGCGAGAGGTCGGCGCGGCGCGCGGGCGCGACACCGCAGCCAACGTGGCGCCCGCCTTCTGCCCAACTATAATTCAGCTGCGGCGGCTTCGTCACGAATTCCCGGCGTGTGGCGCAGGATAGCTGGGCGGGCGGGCTGCCGGGACCACCCGATCTCGCTGGAATCCTGGGCGATTCTCGCTGACCAGCCCTCGAGTGTCTTGCGTTATCCTGCGAACTCGCAGCGTTTCCTGCAGCGTTTGGAGCGGTGCCGACCTGTGTCCCAGAAGGCCAGTAGGCCGACGCGGCCGATCGGCCAGCGCGCGGATACTCGGGCAGCCGTCTCGGACCTCCCCACCGACGGAGCCAGGCGATCGCAAGGTCGGGCTGAACGCGGGTGGCCCGAGTCGCCGGCGAAGGCGAGTCCCTCGGGGGCGCGGTCGACCGTACATCGCCGGCCGGCGGTACACCACGTTCAGTGCTCTGGCAGACCTACGGGTCCGCCGCGCAACAGTCAGAGGCGCTCAGGGGGCTGCGTCTGTCCTGTTGTCGGGCTTACCCCGCACCACACGTTGAAGGAAATCGACGTCAAACCGGCAGCCTCAGTCTACCTCAGTTTCCTCGTCATGGATCGCGCTCCGCGCGGCTGCGTCTTGTTGGGCAGCAGATCACAACTCTCACGCTGCCGAGGCTGCCGAGTTGGGCTTTCCGCGGGCCGCTGATCCCGGTGGCGGCGGTGGTGGCGCAGGTCGCAAGTCGAGCGCCGGTCAGGTGACGCGAGTGACGCTGCTCTGCAGGGCAATCGCATCAAAACTTAAGCAGTCTTGCGCAGATGGACCTTCGGTTTGATCCGGGGCGTGACTTGTGATCTG
>JBIJCC010000062.1:0-56929 GCA_044344875.1 Nannocystaceae bacterium | reverse complement strand
GTGCAGTACCGCGACACCGAGAGACCACCGGTAAGCCGTGTGCGGGAAATTCGCACGCACGGTTTGAACGGGGGCCCTACCGGAATTCAATCCAAGAGAGAAGGAAGGTAGGGTCTACCAATGAGCGACTCGGCGCCAGTGGCACCCGCGGGCATCCGGCCCGACGTCTGGCAGGCCTACCTCGATGCGCCGGAGCACATGGTCGCGGAGATCCTCGCCGGCGAGCTGCACCTCCAACCGCGGCCCCGGGCCCGGCACGCCAACGTCGCGGGCCGCCTGCGCCGCCGCCTCGGCGCGTTCGATGATCCGGACGCGGGCGAGCCCGGCGGTTGGATCATCCTGGTCGAGCCCGAGCTCCTGCTCGGGCCGCTCGATCGCCCGGTCGTGCCCGACCTGTGCGGCTGGCGACGCGAGAGGATCCCGGAGGACTTCCTCGATCCGGCGGCGATCGCTCTCGCGCCGGACTGGGTCTGCGAGGTGCTCTCCGATCGCACGCGCGGCAGCGATCACGTGAAGCAGCGGATTCATCACCGTACGGGCGTCGCCCATGTCTGGCACGTCGACCCCGACGCGCGGACCTTCGAGGTGTTCCGTCGCGAGGCCGAGGGCTGGACGCTCGTCGTCGAGGCGGAGGGCACGGAGCACGTCCGCGCGCCGCCCTTCGAGTGGCTCGAGCTCGACCTGTCGCGCCTGTGGGCCGTGTAGTGGGCTAACACCCGCCGTCGAGCACCAGATCGTCGCCCTCGATCGTCCACGTCGTATCGAACTTCTTCGACTGACCCATCGCGCGGTCGCGGACCTGGCGGCCCAGGGATCCCGTGGCCGGCACCGGGTGGGGCACGGGAGAGCGCTTGATGTATGCCGGATGGAAGACGACGCGCTCGAGGCAGCGATCCTCCCGGCGCACCTTGACGCGCAGCACGCCGGTCAACCGCGGGATCGCGTTGGTGTTCTCGAACAGGAAGTTGCCCATCGAGTATGCGATCAAGCCCTTGCCGTAGCGCTCGACCGCCTGCAGCACGTGCGGGTGGTGGCCGATGACCATGTCGGCGCCCGCGTCGACGAGCGCATGGGCGGCCTTGATCTGGGCGTGGTTCGGCGCGTCGGCGTACTCCTCGCCCCAGTGGACGACGACGATCACGAGATCGTGATCGGCCCGCGCCGCGGTCACGACCGGAACGACCGAGGTGTCGATCTCGTCCGTCGGCAGGTACGGCAGCACCGGCATGCCCTCGCGCACCGGCGCGTTGGTGCGCGTGGTGATCGCGACGAAGCCGAGCTTCCAGCCGTCCTTGTCGACGGTCTCGACGCGGAAGACCGGCCCCTCGCGCACGGCGGCGCCCAGCGGCACGATGCCGAGTTCGCGGAGGATCGGCGGGGTCTCGTCGATGCCGGTGACCCGCTGGTCGAACCAGTGGTTGTTGGCGAGGCTGACCGCGGTGAAGCCCGCCGTCTGCAGGTGCTTGGCGTGCTCCGGCGACGCGCCGAAGCGGTAACGCGAGCCGATCGGCGAGTCGAGCGGGAGGTCGCGGACCAGCGGCGTCTCGAGGTTGCCGACCAGCACGTCCGACGCGAGCTTCGGGGCAATCTCCTCGAACACCGCGAAGCCCTTCTCGGGGATCGGGTCGTAGCCGCTCGCGCGGTAGCGACCGAAGATCACGTCGCCGACGAAGGTGAATTCCAAGGCCGCCTTCGCGGCGGGCTCCGCCTTGCCCGCGGGCTCCGCCTTCGCGACGGGCTCCGCCTTCGCGACGGGCTCCGCGGTCGCAGCGGGCTCGGCCTTCGGGGCGAGTTCGGCCGCCGGCGAGGTCGCGCCATTCGACGGGGACACGCCGGCCCGCGGCTCGTCCTGCGGCTGCGGGGACTCCGTCGACTTGGGCCCGCACCCGATCGACAGCAGCAACACGACGCACGGACACCGCAGGGACGAACGCATGGGCGCGGCAACCTTGCGACGTCGCGGCCGCGAATTCCAGCTCCCGGCGAAGTCGGCCGCGGGCCGTGCGCCCTGGCACGGCTCGCGCCCCGGCTCACAGCGAGGTCGCGCGCGTCGCCAGGTAGCCCGCGACCCCGGCCCCCGTGGCGGCGAAGCCGTCCTGCCCCTGCTGCCAGCCGGCGGGGCACACCTCGCCGTGCTCGGCGTGGAAGGCCACCGCGTCGACGAGGCGCAGGGCCTCGTCCATGCTGCGACCGATCGGGAGGTCGTTGACGTGCTGGGCGCGGACGATGCCCTGCTTGTCGATGACGAAGGTCGCCCGCAGCGCGACGCCATCGTCGGCCTGCACGCCATAGCTGCGGCAGATCTCGTGCTTGGTGTCGGCGAGCATCGGATAGCGCACCGGGCCGATGCCGCCCCGATCGACGGGGGTGCTGCGCCACGCCGCGTGGGTGAACTGCGAGTCGATCGACACCGCCGCGACGCGGACACCCCGTTGCTGGAACGCCTCCACGCGGTGGTCGAGGGCGATCAGCTCCGTCGGGCACACGAAGGTGAAGTCGAGCGGATAGAACACGAGCACTCCGATGTGGCCGTCGAGGTATTGGCCGAGGCGAAAGGCGTCGTCGATGCTGCCGTCGGGCATCACCGCGGCGCACGTGAAATCGGGGAAGGCTCGCTGGACGAGGAGGGCCATGGGAAGATCTCCTGGGAGAGGTTGGACGATGGGGTGGTTCGAACGGGGCGGTGGGGGTCGAGCTCGGCGAGCAGCGCCCCGCGCAGCGGCTCGTCGATCGGCGCGTCGATCGGCTGCGCGAGCGCGACCCGGACGCCCCAGCGTGGCGGGTCGCTGCGCATCCTCGCATCGCGACGCAGCGCGAGGTAGTGCACGCATGCGTCGTGCGCGGCGGGCTCGGCGACGGCGGCCTCGCCCTCGGCCGGTGCGCTGACGAGGACCGCCGAGCCCGCGTATACGACGAATCCGGCGCGGGTGCAGGCCGCGGCGCCGATCCGCCGGCCGATGTCGCGGTCGACCCCGTCGATGAACAGCGTCGCGCGCAGCTCTCGCGGTGCGGGGAGCAGGCACGCGTAGTCGGCGACGACGCGGGCCAGACGGGAGGGTGAGCGCCCCTCGACGTGCAGCACCTCGAGGATCTGCGCGCGCACCGTCTCGTCGTTCTCGAACAGCAGCGCCGCGTGGGGACCCAGTCGGAGCCGTCGGCGCGCCTTGATCCGCGAAACGAACGCCTGGTAGTCGCGGCGCAGGCGGGCGTACGCCGCGGCGCCCGGAAGCTGCAGGCGCTCGAGGAGGGCGGGTTCGGGGACGGTCATGCGCCGGTCGACCTGAGGATGAAGACAACCATCTCCGCTGCAACTCCGCGACGGCCCGCGACGACGCGCGGGGAACTCACGGCGGGCCGGACGCAGCGACGCCGGGATCGAACCACCACGCCCCTCATCCGAACGCCCGGATCTCGATCGTGTCGATCGTGCCCCCGGGGATGCGGACGAACCAGAAGTCGAGCCCGGCGAGCGTCGCCGGGTTCGGCAGGCCCACCGCGAAGACGTGCCGCAGCACCCGATCGAGCTCGGCCCGCGTGCCGAAGCGCGAGCGCGGCGCGTGCTCGACGTGCAGCTCCCAGCGATCCGCGGTGAGCTTGCTCGGCGTCAACACGGACACGCCCGCTGCGCGATGGAGCAGCTGCAGGTGGAGCATCTGCGTGCGGGCGAAGTAGGCGTAGCGAGCGTCGCGCTCGCCGAACACCCGGACCTCCCAGCCGTCGGCGCGGGTGAGGAACTCGCGATCGTCGGGCACGTGCAGGGGTGCGGTGGCGTGGGTCATGGCGGTCCTCCGAGGTCCTTCAATCGGCCAGCTCCCGCAGGCGCAGCGATCCGACCGGCGCAGACGTGCTCGCGAGCGCCCGCTGCAGCGCGCTGCACAGCGCGCCCGCGGTCTCCGGTTGCAGACGCATCGTGATCATGCCGACGGTCACGTGGAGCACGCCGCAGTCGCACTGCTCGATCGTGCAGGGTCCGAGGTTCGCGACGGGTGTGCGGCGGTGTCGATCGTTCATCGTGGGTCTCCGAGATGCGGTGTCGTGATGGCCGGCGTGAGGGTGACGATCGCCAGGTGGACCTCGCGATCGGGGTCGTGGGCCGAGAACGCGAGGACGCGCTCGCCCCACGGCAGGAGTCGCAGGTGCGGGATCGGCAGCGGCATCGCGGCGTCGAGCGTGCGCCACCGGTCGGTCGCGGGATCGTAGAGCTCCATCGACGTCTCCGGCTGGCCGTCGACCATGCCGCCGGCGAGCAGGAGCTGGCCGTCGATCGCGACCAGCTCGGGGGAGAGGCGAGCAGACTCCGGGCAGGCGATCCTGCGGATCGTCCCGCGCTCGAGCGAGAGCGCCTCGCACTCCGCGACCGTGGCGAAGCCGTCGGCAAGACCGCCGACCATCACATAGTCACCGCCGAGCAGCGCGCCACCGAAGGCGCGACGCTGCCGGGGCAGCTCGATCGAGGACTCGCGGAATCGCAGCGGCGACAAGACGGAGGTCAGGACGCGCCGTGGGTGCCGGAAGCGGTCCTTCTCCGACCGCGTCGGATCGTAGTCGAGGCCGCCGAGCAGCCAGAGCTCGCCGGCGTGCTCCACGAGCCCCGCCTGGCTGCGGGAGGCGGGGAGCGCCGATGGCAGCGGCGACCATCGGTCTCGCTCGGCGTCGTATGTCCAGCCGTCGGACCACGTGCGCGCGACCTCTCCGTCGTGACCGAAGCCCCCGACGACGATCGTCTGGCCGGTGCTCGTGGTGGTCGTCAGCAGGCTCTGCCGCCGCGCGGGCAACGGTGCCTTGGCGGACCACGTCAGCGTGCCGAGCTCGAGCGCGTGCACCTCGTCGACGAAGCGCTCCGGGGCGAAGTCGTGCTGTTCGAGGCTGGTGTTGCCGCCGACGACCCACAGCCGATCGCGCGCGAGCAGCAGGCCCTGGCGGTTCTTCGCCAGGCCCGGGGCCTCGAGCGTCACGGTCACGACGTGGGCATCGTCGGCGCCGAGGACCACCCGCTCGCTCGCGCGGATCTTCTGCCCCGACCCCGAGCCCGCGACGCCGCCGACGACGAGCAGCGCGCCTGCATCGTCCACGACCATGCGATGGAAGAAGCGGGGGAACGCGAGGCGGCCGATCGACGTCCACGCGCTCGCGCCGGGCACCCACCGCCAGAGCACGCCGTCGGCACCGTTGGCGATGACGGCGTCCCCGTGGCGGACCGCAGCGGCGCCGAAGCCCGGGCCGGGCAGCGGCGGCGCCTTCGACCAGGTGCCGCCGGCGAGATCCAACACGTCCACGAGGCTGGTCGGCCCGGTGGGCGTCATGCCGCCGATCACGACGAGCCGACCGGGGAGGCCGACCACCGCGTGCGCGCGCCGGCGCTGCGGCAACGCGACGCTGCGCCACGGCGCGGTGTCGTCCGTGGCGGGACGATGGATTGCCGTGTCGTGCCAGTGGCTCGCGCCGGACCGATCGATCCGCCAGCCCCCGACCAACCACAGATCGCCGTCGACGAGCGTCGCATCGTGGGAGGAGCGTGGCTCGGGGAGCGGCGGCAGCGGACGCCACGACGCGCTGGCCACATCGAACCGCGCCACGCGATCGAGGGACTCGAGCTCACTCGGGGTGCCCGTCGCATTGTGGGCGACGAGGCCACCGGTCGCGACGAGGCCCGCGTCCGTCGTGACGAGCGCGGGGCTCTGCACCCGACCCAGACCGGGAGCGGCGCGCCACTCGGCGTCGCGCATCGGGTCGACGACGAGGAACGCGTCGGACTGGTGCTCGCGGTCGTAGGCGTGGGGTTCGCCGCGCCAACCGCCGAGCACGTGGATGCGTCCGTCGAGCCATGCGGCGCCGAAGCTCGTGAGGCCCACCGGCAGCGCGGGGGGCTTCGCCACCACGGCACTCGCGGCGGCCGGCGGCGCGATCGAGGGCTCGACGCATCCGCGGACCGTCGCAGTACTCGGGGCGGGCGCGCGCGTCGGCACCGAGGGACGCGGCGCGCAGGCGTACGCGGCGAGGGCCGCGAGGGCAGGAACAGCGGGGCTGCGCATGCCCGTTATTGAAAACGAGTTTCAAAATCAAGTCAAGTCATCTTCGGCATTCCCGCTGCAGATCGTCACAAGTGGAAGAAGTCGAACTCTAATTGATATTGACTTTCATTTTTAAAACGACATCCTCCGCCCCATGCTGCGACCGATGCTCCTGTTCGCCATCACCCTGACCGCCTGCGCGAGCGACGACGGCGACGATCCGACCGCGGGCGACGGCGCCCGGACGACCGCGGCGACGACCGACTCGGGCGACACGACGGATCCCTCGACGAGCGAGGGGCCGAGCGAGACCGGCATGGTCGACACGGGCGCGGCGGGCGACGCCGGCGGAGCCAGCTGCGAGGCCGCACCGGGAGACGACGTGTGCATCACCTGCGCGAAGGCGAACTGCTGCGAGGCCTACGCCGCGTGCTACGGCGATGCCGACTGCGTCTGCGCCGTCGACTGCATCCTCGAGACCGGCGACTACGCGACCTGCCTCGGACCGATGTGCAACGAGCCGGACCCCGCGCCGGCGATGGACATCGGCATCTGCTACGGCACCACCTGCGCCGCGGACTGCGGGTTCGGAGCTTGAGGCCGCCGTGGGTCTCCGACACCTGGCGCTCGCGCTGTGCGTGACGTCGAGCAGCTGCGCGCACGACCTCGCCCACGCCAGCGTCGGCGCGACCGGCTGCGCCCCGACGCGCATGCAGATCTCCGAGGTCGCCCTGTCGTGGAGCACGACGAGCTGGCGCGTGCGCTGCGACGGCCTCGCCTTTCGCTGCACCGGCGAGGACACCGCGACCTGCAGCCCCGAGCCCGTCACCGCGCCGACGACGAGTCCCCGATGACGAGCGCGACGATCGCATGCGCGTGGGTGTTGAACGCCGCACCGACGAACGACGCAGCGTCGACGACGCTGGAGTCCGACGACGACGGCGCGCCGCCGTCGACCCAACGCACCGTCGTCGTCACCGGCACGCGCAGCGCCCGGACGCTCGACGAGACCCCCGTCGCGACTTCGGTGATCTCGCGCGACGACATCGTCGACACCGGGGCGCAGAACCTCGCGGAGGTGCTCGAGGAGGCCCCGGGCCTGCAGCTGGTCCGCGGCGTCGGCGGCACCGGCCTGCAGCTGCAGGGGCTCGATCCGGCCTACACGCTCGTGCTCGTCGACGGTCAGCGCGTCACGGGTCGGGTCAACGGCGTCGTCGATCTGTCGCGGATCCCCGCCGAGGACCTCGAGCAGATCGAGATCGTCCGGGGCCCCGGGTCCGTGCTCTGGGGCGCCGACGCGCTCGCCGGCACGATCAACCTGCGCACGCGGAGTGCCGATCGTCCTCACGCCGCCGAGGCGACCCTGGCCTACGGCAGCTTCGCCACGGTCGATCTCACCGGCCGCGCCGCGGTGGCGCGGCCGCGGTGGGCCTCGGCGGTCACCGCCGGCCTGCACCGCACCGACGGCTGGGACGCCGACCCCGGCGATCCGACGACGACGGGCCCGCGCGTCCGGCAGTGGAACGTCGCCACCACGCACGAGCTGCGTCGCATGGGCCCGTTCTCGATGCGCGCGCGCGCCGAGTACCTCCGCCGCGACGCGCAGCGCATCGACGCGAGCGACACCGGCGCGGTGCTCGATCGCCGCAACCTCACCGAGACCCTCGACGTGACGCTGACCCCGACGTTCGCCCGCGGGCCGTCGGCGCTGACGCTGAACGCCCATGCGTCGCTGTTCCGCGACCAGTTCGTGCAGGACCAGCGCGGCGCGACCCAGCTCGACAACTACGAGCACACCGTCGACGCGCTCGGTCAGTTCGGCGCCGTCTATGCCCACACGCTGGGCTCGCACACGGTCACCGCCGGCCTCGACGGGCAGCTCGAGCGGTTGATCGCGGACCGGGTCGAGCCCGGCCGCGTCGACCGGGCTCGCTACGCGATGTTCGTGCAGGACGAGTGGGTGCCGACGACGGCGCCGCGCATCGCGATCGTGCCGGGCGCGCGCGTCGACGTCGACAGCCTCTTCGGCGCCTACCCGACCCCGCGGATCGCGATGGCGATCGCGCCGAGGCCGTGGATCACGCTGCGCGCGGCGTTCGGCCGCGGGTTCAGGGCCCCGGGGTTCCGCGAGCTGTTCCTGCGCTTCGCGAACCCGAGCGCGGGCTACGTCGTGCGGGGGAACCCCGACCTGACGCCGGAGACGTCGTGGGGCACGCAGCTCTCCGCCGAGATCACCCCCGTGCGGCCGCTCGCGATCGGCGTCCATGCCTTCGACAACCGCCTGCGCGACGCGATCGTCGTCGACACCGAGGCGGGCACCGAGGCCGACGGCACCTCGCTGTTCCGCTACGTCAACATCGGTGAGGCGACCACGCGCGGCGTCGAATCGACCGCGGTGCTTTCACTCCGCGACACGCTGCGGCTGGAGGGCTCGTACACCTACCTGTGGACGTTCGACGGCGAGCGCCGTCGCGCGCTGCCGGGGCGTGCCCGCCATTCGGGTACCGCGGGGATCCGACTCGCCCGTGCGCGCTGGGGGACGATGCTCCGCGTGCGCGCGGCGATCATCGGCCCTCGGCGCTTCTATCTCGACGGCGACGACGGAATCGAGGATCCGCGCGACAGCCCCACGTACGCGACCGTGGACCTCCGCGCGTCGCAGGACCTCGTCGCTGGCCACCTCCAGATCTTCGCCGGCGTCGACAACGTGCTCGATGCGGGCGACGCGACCGACAACCCCCTCTCGCCGCGCGCGTACTACGGCGGCATCACGCTGCGCTACTGACCCCAACGAAGGAGAACGAACCATGTCCATCCGCGCCACGATCCTCATCTCGACGCTCGTGCTGGCGTCCGCCTGCGCCGAAGACCTGCGCGACGCCCTCGGCGACGGCAGCGAGGGCGCCGACGACCACGCCGGCGGGCCCCAGGTCGACAACGAGGTCGAGGGCGACACCATCATCACCACCGTCGACGCCACCGACGAGGCGGCGTGGATCCACCTCGACCTCGAGACCCGCAGTCAGGTGACCGTGGCCGTTCCCCTCGAGTCCGACGCATGGGACCTCGCGTTCCAGCGCTACGACATCGCGACCAACGGCGGGGTATCGGGTCCTGGCGGCGTGACGGTGGCCATCGTCGACGGCACGGACGCCGCGTCGGTGACCGCCGTGCCCAGCGGGCCGTGGCTCGCCGACGCCGCCGACGGCGACGACACCAACGACGACCCCGACTACGTGATGTCGGGCTGGTACGACTACGACGTCACGACCCACGTGCTGACGCCCAAGCCGGTCGTCTACGTGGTCCGGACGCCGGAGATGAACGCGTTCGCGATCCAGGTGATCGACTACTACGACGACGCCGGCAGCTCCGGCTGGACGCAGGTGCGGTGGCGGCAGCTGACCCGGTGAGCCGAGCGCGGACCCTGGACCCGCCGGTCCGTCCCTGACAGACTGCCCCCACGATGCCGGGTCCCGAGCCGATCACGCCGCGCGACGAGCTCCCCCCGATGCCCGGCAAGGTGAAGCTGATCGCCGGGGTGTACCTGCTGTCGACGATCATCGACGCGGTCAACCTCGGCCGCTTCGGGTCGGCGCGCTCGACGTTCGGGCGGCTCGTCGTCGAGCTGGCGATCGTCCTGCTGCTGTGCACGGGCAGCGATCGCATGCGCGCAGTGCTGCGCGTCCTCGGCGTCGGCGGCGTCCTCGCCGGCGGCATGTTCGTACAGCACGGCGCCACCGTTGGGCTCGCGAACGAGCCCGGACTCGTCGCGTTCGTCTACGGACTGACGATCGTGCTCGTCAGCGGCTACACGGTGTGGGCGCTGGGCAGCCCGGATGTCCGCGCGTGGTACCGACGCGCCCGCGATCTGGCCCAGGACGAGGACTGAAGCTCGGCCCTCCGGGATCGCGGGCGACGTCTCGACGGTTGCACATTCGTGCAACTGCCGCGCCGCCGTACGATCTGCGCGCAGCGTTGACACCTGCAAACGCATTGCAGTAGCGTCCATCACCACCGCTGGCCTTCTGCCGGCGCGTCGTAGGAGACGCCATGCACCGCTTCGCGCGCATCACCACGCTCGTCGCCCTCGGACTCGGACTCGGCTGTGCCGCAGACGACGAGGACGCCGACGACCACGGCCACGACCACAACGACGAGACGGAGGTCATCACCACCGTCACCCTGACGTTCACCCCGACCGCGGGCGGCGACGCCGTGACCGCGAGCTTCCGTGACCCCGACGGCGACGGCGGCATGTCCGGGATGTCGGACGCGATCGTCCTGGCGCCGGACACCGAGTACCAACTGCAGGTGTCGTTCCTCAACGAGCTCCGGACCCCCGCGGAGGACATCACGGGGGAGGTCGAGGCCGAGGCCGAGGACCACCAGGTCTTCGTGTTCGGCGATGCGGTCGAAGGCCCCGGCACGCCGGCGAACCCCGACGCGATCGTGGAGCACACCTACGACGACGCCGAGTCGTCGTACGGCACCAACACCGGGGACGATCTCCCGGTCGGGCTCGCCAACCTCGTCACCACGCGGGGCGCGGGTGCGGGCGAGCTCGACCTCATGCTCCGCCACATGCCGGAGCTGAACGGCGCGCCGCAGAAGGTCGCCGGGCTCGCCGATGACCTCGCCAAGGGCGTCGCGCTCCCGGGCGAGGTCGACGCGATGGTGTCGTTCGCCGTGACCGTGCAGTGAGCGTCGGCCCGAGCGCGGAGCGCCCCGCGACCGAGCGCGCGGGGTGCTACAGTCGTCGGACGCCGTGACCGCCTCCGGACGCACCGCCACCCTCGAGGCCGCGATTCGCGGCGAGCTCAACGCCGCGGGCCTGCGCGCGACCCCGGCTCGGATCGGCGTCCTGGCGAAGCTCCGGCGACTCTCCGGTCCGGTGAGTCACGCGGAGCTCAGCGATCTGCTCGCGGCCGAGCCATGGGATCGCGCGACCGTGTTCCGCTGCCTGGTCGCGTTCGTCGGGGCGGGCCTCGCCTCGCGTGTCGATCTCGGCGATCACGTGTGGCGCTTCGTCGCGAAGGCAGGCCCCTCGGCCGCGGGCGCGGGTACCCGCGCGCAGCCGGCCGCCGCGCACGATCACCCGCACCTGCTGTGCACGTCGTGCGGGGCGGTGACGTGCCTGCCGGGGGCGCAGCTGAGCATCGTCCGCGGCGCGCGTGTGCCCAAGTCGGTGCGCGCCGCGAACACAGACGTGCAAGTGCGCGGCCTGTGCGACGCGTGCGTCTAGTCGGGCTGGCGGCCCGCCGCGACGGTCGACTCAGGGCGCCTCGAACTCGACCCACGCCGCCGCGGCGGCCAGCCCGAGGATCACCGGAAGCCATAGTTTCCGCTCGGCCGCCGATGGTGTGGCCACGTGCATCACGATCGCGAGCGCGAGGTAGCCCAGCACCACGCGACTGCACCACGCCGGGAGCACCAGTTCGATCGCCCCGCTGCGCGCGAGCACGATGAGGCTCATCGCGAGCATCAGCACCGTCGACACCGCGGAGACCACGCGTGCGGCTGGCGGTAGCACACCCTGCCAGCGCCCGCCCATCGTGAGGTGACCGACCGGCGCGCCGCCGATCGCTGCGAGGTGCCGTCGGAATTGCAGATGCAATCCCGATGCGTGTACGGTCACGTGGCCTCCATGCCCGATCGCATCCCCGTCACCGTCCTCACCGGCTTCCTCGGCGCCGGTAAGACCACGCTGCTCAATCGCATCCTCACCGAGCGGCACGGCCAGCGCCTCGCGGTGATCGAGAACGAGTTCGGGGAGATCGGCGTCGATCAGGCGCTGGTCGTCGACATCGACGACGGGGTCTTCGAGATGAACAACGGCTGCATCTGCTGCACCGTTCGCGGCGACCTCATCCGCATCCTCGGCAAGCTCCTCACGCGCCGGGACCGCTTCGATCACATCCTGCTCGAGACCACCGGCATGGCCAACCCCGGCCCCGTGGTGCAGACCTTCTTCGTCGACGAGGATATCCGCGCGAACTTCGTGCTCGACGGGATCGTGGCGCTCGTCGACGCCAAGCACGTCGATCTCCACCTCGAGACCACCACCGAGTGCTCGGAGCAGATCGCCTTCGCGGACCACATCGTGCTCAACAAGGTCGACCTGGTCGACGAAGGGCACCTTGCCAGCATCGAGCATCGCGTGCGGTCGATCAACGGGCTCGCACGCGTCGAACGGGCGATCGCCGGCGAGGTGCCGATCGCCCCCCTCCTCGCGCTCGGCGGCTTCGATCTCGAGCGCGCGTTCGAACAGCGCCCGACGTTCCTCGATCCCGAGTATCCGTTCGCGTGGGCCGGCGTCTTCGCCCTGCAGGCGGGACCGCACGTCCTGAGGCTCGGGCCCGGCCCCGACCCCGCGCTCCAGCTCGTCGTCCATCCCATCGACCGCGTCGACGACGTCGCATTGCGCGACCTCGCCGAGCGGGCGGTGCGGATGTTCGCCGCCGATCCGATCGACATCCGGCACGGCGCGACGATCGAGCCCGGCGATGCGCGGTGGCGCGTGCACCCGCAACCGGGCGACGATGGACCGACCGACGTCGTGCTCGCGATCCCCCGCGCCGGGACGTTCGCGATGTTCACGCGGCGCCTCCCCGAGGCGTTCGGGCTGGTCCTGCGCGACGCCTCGGGTGCACGCGCCGCGGTCTTCGAGCGGCAGTGGGCGTCCGGACACCCCTACGACAGGTCGATCGGCTCGGTCGGCGTGGAGATCGAGGGTGAGCTCGACGTCCATCGCGTGACCGCCTGGCTCTCCGCACTGCTGCGGACGCACGGCGACGACATCCTCCGCAGCAAGGGCGTGCTCAACCTCGCCGGCAGCGAGCGTCGCTACGTGTTCCAGGGCGTGCACGCGCTCCACGACGGTGTCGAAGATCGTGCGTGGCGCCCCTCGGAGCGGCGCCTGAACCAGCTGGTGTTCATCGGGCGCAATCTCGATCGCCGCGCGCTGGAGGAGGGGTTGCGCGCCTGCCTGCGCTGACGCTCGCGGGGCAACGTGCCGACGGTTGCACAGTCGTTCAACTCCCACGCCGTTACTCCGACCACGGACGTGCAGGTGCTCGGCCGGTGCGACGCGTGCATGTCGCCCGATCGCACATGCGATTGCATTGCATGTGCATTCGAGTTGCGTGTAGTGTCACGCAGCGACGCCGCCCATGACGACCGACCGCATCCCCGTCACCGTCCTCACCGGTTTCCTCGGGGCCGGCAAGACCACCCTGCTCAATCGCATCCTCACCGAGCGCCACGGGCAGCGCATCGCGGTGATCGAGAACGAGTTCGGCGAGATCGGCATCGATCAGGCGTTGGTCATCGACGCCGACGAAGAGATCTTCGAGATGAACAACGGCTGCATCTGCTGCACCGTCCGCGGCGACCTCATCCGCATCCTCGGCAACCTGCTGAAGCGCCGGGACCGCTTCGACCACATCCTGCTCGAGACCACCGGCATGGCCGACCCCGGCCCCGTCGCACAGACCTTCTTCGTCGACGACGATGTCCGCGCGAGCTTCATGCTCGACGGGATCGTGACCGTCGTCGACGCCAAGCACGTGGCGCTCCACCTCGACACGAGCGCCGAGTGCCCGGAGCAGATCGCCTTCGCGGACCACATCGTCCTCAACAAGGTCGACTTGGTCGACGAGGCGCAGCTCGCCGCCATCGAGCGCCGCGTCCGGTCGATCAACGGGCTCGCGCGCATCGAGCGAGCAGTGGCCGCCGAGGTCCCGATCGCCCCCCTGCTCGAGCTCGGCGGCTTCCGCCTGGAGCGTGCGCTCGAGCAGCGCCCGGCGTTCCTCGACCCCGAGTATCCGTTCGAGTGGACCGGCGTCTTCGCCCTGCAGGCGGGACCGCACGTCGTGACGCTCCGGCCCGGCCCCGACCCGACGTTGGATGTCGTCGTGCATCCCATCGACCGCGTCGACGACGTCGCGCTGCGCGACCTCGCCGAGCGGGCCGTGCGGATGTTCGCCACCGACCCGGTCGAGACCCGGCATGGCGCGACCGTCGAACCCGGCGGCACGCGGTGGCGCGTGCATCCCCGACCGGGGACCGATGGACCGACCGACGTCGTACTCGCGATCCCCCACGCCGGGACGTTCGCAGTGTTCACCCAGCACCTCCCCGAGGAGTTCGAGCTGGTCCTGCGCGACGCTGCGGGCGCACGGGCTGCAGTCCTCGAGCGGCAATGGGCTGCCGGCCACACCCACGACGACACGATCGGCTCGGTCGGCGTCGAGCTCGAAGGCGTGCTCGACGTGGCTCGCGTGAACGCCTGGCTCTCGGCGCTGCTGCGGACGCACGGCAACGACATCTTCCGCAGCAAGGGCGTGCTCAACCTCGCCGGCAGCGATCGTCGCTACGTGTTCCAGGGCGTGCACATGCTCCACGACGGCGTCGAGGATCGTGCGTGGCGTCCCTCGGAGCGCCGCGTCAACCAGTTGGTGTTCATCGGGCGAAACCTCGATCGCCGCGGGCTCGAAGAGGGGTTGCGCGCATGCCTGCGCTGACGCTTGCGGGCGCGGGATGGCACACGCACCTGCCGGGTCGACCGATCGCGGTTCGCTGGCGAAGTCGCGACGAGCTGCTCGTCGGCACCGGCGAGGGCCGCGTCTACGCGATGCCGCTCGCCGGTGCGCCCGGCTTCGAGCTCGACGCCGATGTCCAGGGGCTGCTCGCCCTCGACGTCGCGCCAGGCGGCTCGCGGTGGGCCAGCGGTGGGTGCAATGGTCGCGTGCACGTGTGGCACGACGACCGCGCCGTGTCCGAGCTCGCCTTCGACACGTCGACGGATCGCGGCTGGGTCGAGCACGTCGCGTTCGCGCCCGATGGACGGCGGCTCGCGGCGGCGCGCGGTCGCACGGTGGTCGTCGAAGCGCTCGACGCCCCACGCGACCCTCGCCGCTTCGAGCACCCCAGCACGGTGGCCGCGATCGCATGGAGCCCCGCCGGCGATGCGCTGGCCTGTGCCGCCTACGGCGGCGTGTGGGTGCATGCCGTGTCGACGCGACCCGGGGCAGAGCCGATCGCTCCACGCGTCCTGGCGTGGAAGGGTTCGATGCTCTCGGTGGCCTGGGATCCACGGGGACGTCACCTCGCGTGCGGCTGCCAAGACGGCTCGGTGCATTTCTGGCGCTGGCCACGGGGCGACGACGGGATGATGTCCGGCTACCCGACCAAGCCGCTGGCGCTGGCGTGGAGCCCCGATGGGCGCAGCCTCGCGACCGGCGGCGCCGCGGTCGTCACGATCTGGGCGGGCTTCCGCGGACGCGGACCCGAGGGCACCGAGCCCCTCGAGCTCCCGGGACATCGCGGGGTGGTCGACGCCCTCGCGTTCAGTGCCACCCGACCGCGACTCGCCTCGGGCAGCCGCGATGGTCAGGTGATCGTGTACGGCTTCGACCGCCGCGCGAGCCTCGACATCGACGCCGAGCTCGGCGCGCCGGTCGAGGCGGTGGCGTTCTCACCGGACGAGCGCCATCTCACCGCGATCACCCACGACGGCGGCGTGCACGTCTGGACGCTGCCGGAGTAGTGGGGCTCGATGCGTGTCACGCGACCGCGGCAATGCGCTCGGCCGCCATCCGAGCGCCGGCGATGTTGCGCGCCGCGGGGCCGATCTCCAGCTCTGCCAGGGCTCCGCTGACGTGGATGCGCGGGTGCCAGCGCAGCGCGCCGTCGACGAGCGGATAGCCGCACGTCGAGCACGGCAGCCCGAGCCCGTCGATCGCGTCGTCCAGCCACGCACCGCCGGGTCGGCGCTCCTCGAACCCGGTCGCCAGCACGACGCGGGCGCAGCCCAGCGTGTCGCCGCTCGCCAGGTCGAGAGCCAGATCGACAGCCAGATCGCGAGACAGATCCGAAGCCCGTCCGCCGTGGCCCCGCGGAGTCGCCCGCAGGACCTCGTCGCGGACCCAACGCACGTGCCCGCGTCGAATCAATCGGCGCAGGCGGGTCCACGTCTCCTTCGGCATCGAGCCCCGCATCCGCGCCGCGCTGATCGCCTCGCGCCGGGCGCGGGGATCGGCGACGCGACCAAACCCGACCAAGAACCGCGGCCCCAGCCAGCCGGCGTCGATGTCGAACGCAGAGATCCGCGGCGCGTGACGGGCGATCACCACGACCTCGCGAACACCACGCTCGTGCAGTGCCTGCGCGAGCTGGGCCGCCGAGATCCCGCCGCCGACGATCACGACCGGCCCGGCGTCCAGGTCGGCGCCCCGCTCGCCATCGTCGCCGAGTGGCTCGAACACGTGGCGGATGCCAGCCCCGGCGGCACGGGCCTCGACGGCCCAGGCCGGCCAGCGAGGCTGCGCCGACCCACCGATCGCCAATGCGACGTGGGCAGCCTCGATCGGCCCCTCGCTGGTCTCGACCCGCACGGACGTCCCCATGTCGCGGAGCCCCGTCGCAACGCCGCACCGCCGCAGACTCCGCAGCCCGTGCCGCTCGATCACCCAGTCGCAATGGGCCCGGAACAACGCCAGGTGCGGACGGTGGTAAGGCTCGAGGAACGCCCCGGTGGCGCCGACACGCTGCGAGAACCGCCGCAGCGAGAACGGCTCGAGGTCCAGGTTGTGCACCGAGGGCGAACGCATCAGCGTCATCCCGCAGCCCGCGACGCAATGATCCCAGACCGCCAGGGGCTCGGGGTGCGGATCGAGGACCGCGATGCGATCCTGCGCCACGTGGCGTGCCCCGGTGAGGACCCGGCTGAGAAACGTGCCGTGAACGCCACCGCCGATGACGAGCCAGTCGAGCACGGTCGCCCCCTACTTGGTTTCCTTGTGGACCGTGTGCCGACGGCAGTACCGACAGTACTTGGTCAACACCAGCTTCTCCGGCGTGTTGCGGCGATTCTTCTCGGTTGCGTAGTTTCGGCGCCCGCAGACTTCGCAGGCGAGGGAGACGAGGATGCGTTGTCCGGCGGCCATGGATCGTTCTCGCGAGGAGCGCGAACGACGATTACCAGGGGAGACGCAGTAACGCAACTCAATTGCATCTGCGGCCGCTCCGAGTCCTCGGGCATCACGACGAGGACGGCCATGACAAGGCGCGGACCACCACCACGACGCCCAGCGCGATGCTCAGCAGCGCGGGGATCATCGTCACGCTGCGCTCGACCGCCCCGCCGCGGCGAATCGTCCACCCCATCGGCCCGGCCATCACCACGGTGAGCCCGACCATCCCCAGCACGGTCCCGAGCCCGAACAGTGCCAGATACGCGACGGCGAGGGCCGGGGACGCAATGGTCGTCGCCGCGAGCAGGGCGATGCTGGCCGAGCCTGCCATGCCGTGGACGATCCCGACCAACAGCGGCCGGAGCCGCCGCGCCGCTCGGCCGGGCTGGTCGAGGCGATGCGACCCCGGCGGCACCACCGTCCACGCACGCGCGAAGTGCCAGAGTCCGATGCCGATGAGCATCGCGGCGACGAGGCCCTCGGCGAAGCCCTCGAACGCCGACGAGACCTGCAGACCGCCGAGCACGATCAATAGTCCCAGCCCGAGGAACGACACGGTGTGCCCAGCGCCCCACAATGCCGCGATCCGTGCCGATCGCCAGGTGCCCAGCTCGCGTTGGATGAGCGCAGAGACGACGACCACGTGGTCGGCATCGGCCGCATGTCGAAGCCCGAGACCGACCCCGAGCAATAGGACCGACCAACCGCTCATCGGCGCCCCGGCGATGAGGCCAGCACGGTCACGCGAGTGCCGCGACGACGACCATCGCGGCGCGCCTCGGGAAAGCGTCTGCGTCGAGCGGAACTCTGCCGCACAGAGCGCTCCAACCATGGACCACGACGATGGCGGCGGCCACGAGACCACACCAGGCGCGGACGACAGGACGGCGACTTCTGGAGAGTACGACCATTGCGCGAGGAGTACCTCGATCGGCCCTCACATGCAATCAGATTGCATGTGAATCGGGAGAATCGGCGACGCGTCCCCGAGTCATCTCGGTCCGGCGTTCACCCGCCGCACGGCCCGGAGCGCCCACCACAGCCCGCCCGCGGCGGCCACGGCCTGCGTGAGGAGCAATGCCAGCCACGGTAGTGCGGACCGAGCCTCCGGCGCGGCGACCGGCGCCGCGGTCGTGATCGCCGGGTCCCGCGCGTCGAACGGGCGCGCCCACAGGACCCGTTCGATGACTGCGTCCCGGCGCGCCCGCCGATGCTCGACGGCGGCGGCGCGAAACGCCGACAGCCGGGCCTCGTCGTGCCCCGCGAGGCTCGAGATCGCCGCGTGCAGGGTCGCCGCGGGTGAGAGGGCGCCCGCGAAGGAGGCGACGCCGCGTCGCATCGTCAAGCGTTGCTCGTGGGCCTCGATGACCCGCCACCGGCGCGCAGCCTCGGCCCGCAGGACCAAGAGGTAGGGCTTCGCCCAGGCCTTGGGATCGTCGTCGCCGCCGCGGTGCTGGAGCTCAGGGTGCTCGTCGAGGTAGCTCGCGAGCAGCTCCTCGCCCGCTCGTTCCCCATCGAGTGCATCGCGATCGAGCTCGAGCTCGAGCTGAACGACCGACGGGATCTGGACGACGGCGTTCGCGGCCACGCCCGCGACCGCAGGGACGAGGACGACCAGGCCGATCCACACCGCGATGGCAGCGGTGGCCGACCACGTCGTGCTGGTCGCTCGGATCCCAACGCCGGCGCACACCATCAGCCAGAACAGGCCGTACACGCCGACCGCGGCCAGCAGCGCGGCCACGCTCCAGCTCGGGGCCACACCCCACCATGCGACGACGGCAGTCACGCCGACCAGGATCGGGCCGACAAGCGCCAGCCACCGGCCCAGGATCGTGGCGAGGAGCCAGCGCGCCGGCGACGGTGTGCTCACCTCGACCAGGGCAAGCGTGCCTCGCACGCGCTCGGCGACCCAGATGTCGTGGCCCAGGGCGACCAGGCCGAGGGGAAACAACAGGACGATGAGCGTCGCGAGATCGAAGCGCCCGGCCTCGAGCAGGAACGGCGAGAGGTTGCGGGTCTCACCATCGCTGGGATCCGGCGGTTGGAGGTCGAGCAGCAAGCTGGTCCGGTGGCGATCGATGCGGTCGATCGCCGCCGGAGCCAGGGGTCCCAGCGGTAGCTCCGCCGCGACGGGGACCCGCGCGAGCGTCATCCATGGAACGGCCCAGGGCTTGTCGGACGGCTTGGCGGCGGCCTCGAGCGAGCGCTCGCGCGCGACGACGGCCTCCGCTCGCTGGGCGAGCACTCCATCTCGCCACCGTGCACCACCCACGGCCGCCAGCACCAGCAGGCCCGCGAGCACGATCAGGTAGAACCACGCGGCGCGCGTTCGGAGCACGGCGATGCACTCGTGTCGGATCACCCCGATCATCGGCCCCTCCGTGGGGCCAGGCGGCGAACGCCGAGCCCGAGGGCCAGCGCGCTGGCGACGGCAAACCACCCCAGCAGGACGACGCCACCGATCATCGCGCGCGCCATCACCGACCCGAGCTCGGCGGCAGGCGGTCCAACGAAGCTCGGCACCGTCGCCCAGAGGGCCTCGTCGGCGCGGTACTCCCAATCGCCCGTCCGCGAGCCCTCGACCAGCGCGGCGTTGAGCGCCGCAACCCACTCCAGACGGAAGGCCTCGACCGACTCCGCCAGCCGCCGATGGTGCGCGAGATCGGTCTGAGCCAAGGCGGTCGACCACCGCCGCAGCGCCAAGCCGGGGGCCGCCAGCGCCGCGCGATCGAGGAGCTGCTCCTGGGCCGCCAACGCGCCCCACTGCGCCTCGTAGTGATGGGCGAAGACCTCGGCGGAGTAGAGCTCACCTGCTTGCATCGCCAGGCCATCGAAGTTGATCGGCAGATCCTCCACGCGCGCGACGCCGTACTCGGCCAGGACCGCCTCGCGCAGCGCGGCGACCCGCGCGTCCTGCGAGTCGTGGCCGTCCATGCCCTGGTCCAGATCGCGGTCGATGGCGCGATCGAAGTCGCCGTCGGCGCGCACCGGATGCTCGGTCGCCGCGTGGACGGCGGTCAGCTGCGGCAGGATCACGCAGGCCGCCGCCCACACGCCGAGGCCGAGGACGAGACTCGCGGACGCGCGTCGGCTCGCCGCCGAGATCGCGACCGCGACGGCCGTCCACGCCCAGCCATAGCCGAGGATGCCGATTGCAATCGCGAGCGCACCCAAGAGATTCGACATCGATGGTTCGACCGCGACCACCAGACCCGCCGTGCCGAGCAGCATCGGACCGACGCAGACCGTCATCGCGAACAGGGCACCCAGGAGCTTGCCCGCGGCGAGCCGAGCCCGGGGCACGCCCGTGGTCACGACCGAATCGGCGAGGGCATCACCGTCGCGGCTCGCGAAGGCCCCATGACCCAGCGCGATCGCCAGCAACGGCAGCAAGAGCTCACACAGCGAGACCACCGATGGCCAGCCGAACTGTCCGATGGCCGGGCGCGAGGCCATCGGACGCCCGGACAGGGGCGCGCGGACGTGCGCCTCGACCCGGACCACGACCCCGAAGACCTCGTCCAGTCCGGGCGCGAGGCCCGAGAGCGCGCGCACCGGCGCGAACACGTAGGTGCCGAAGTGGGCGGCGCCATGGGGATTCTTCGCCCCTTGGCCCAACCAACGCACCTCCGCGTACTCGGATGCGGCGGCTCGCTCGTCGGCGTCACGCAGCCGGGTCGCCAGCCCCGCCATTGCGGCGGTCATCACGACGGCGGTCATCGCCGACGCGATGACGCGCACGGTATGACTGCGATAGAGATCGGCGAACTCGTGGCGCGTGACCGGGTTCAAGCGCTCGCCTCCCCCACGCTTCGCAGATAGACGGCATCGAGTTCCTCGGCGGTGAGACCCGCCGAGGAGATCCGCTCGATCAGTCGGCCGTCGCGCATGATCCCGAGTTGGGTGCAGGTTCGACGCGCGCGGAAGATGTCGTGGGTCGCCATCAGAACCGCCAACCCGTGGCGCTCGACCAAGCCGCTCAGGGTGTCGCAGAAGTCATGCGCGGCCTTCGGGTCGAGGCCGGACAGCGGCTCGTCGAGCAGCAGAACGCGGGCGCGACGCGCGAGTGCAATGGCGAGCCCGACCTTTTGCCGCATCCCCTTCGAGTACCGGCGGGTCCATTGCACGGCAACGTCGGGTCCGAGCCCGGCGAGGCCCAGCAGACCGATCGCCTCGTCGCGCGTCAGCGGTTGCTCGGCGAGCGCCGCGAAGTAGCGGAGATTCTCGACGCCCGAGAAGTTCTCGTACAACGCGACGATTTCGGGGACGTAGGCGCACGCACGCCGGGCGGCGGCGGGGAAACGGACCACATCGACGCCCGCGATCTCGACCCCACCTGCGGTCGGAACGAGCAGCCCGAGCATGAGTTTGATGGTGGTGGTCTTTCCAGCCCCATTGGCGCCGAGCAAACCGAACACGACACCCGGCGGGATCTCGAGGTCGAGCCCGTCGACCGCTCGTTTGCCGCCGGCGTACTCCAACGCGAGGCCGCGGGCCCGGAGCAGCGGGGTCTCGTCCAACGGCCCGCCGCTCGCGCATTCGCTGGTCATTCGTCGGACTCCTCGTGGAGCGCCCGGTCGCGCTCGAGCAATTGCTTGTACTCCGTCGAGTATCGCGCCCACGGGCGCAGGCGGAGGCGGGCCAGCGGAATCGGCTCGTCGCTGCCCTCGCAGATCCCGTAGCGGCCATCGATGAACTTGTCGAGCGCGTGCTCGATCAGCGCGACGAGCTTTCGGTCCTTCTCGGCCAGCCGCAGGTCATAGAACTGCGCCGCACTCGTCGCCGCCTGATCGGTCTCGTCGGCGAGGGCCGTCACCTCGCCGAGGGCCTCCCTGGCGCGGGCGCGCCCCCGGAGCAGGACGCGCGCGCGGGTGTCGAGGAGTTCCTTGCGCAGCTCGTGGAGCGTGCGTTCGTCCAGCACCGCGTCAGCGTCGGGGTGCCCCGGACTCCCCGGACTGGGTGGGGGTACGGATTCGAGTTCAATGGACATGGGCGGGACTCCCGAGTTGACACGCGACGATGTTGGCGAGCAGCTGCTCGCGATCGACCTTGCCGGGTTGCGCGATGATCTCGAGGCGTTGCTGCCGCGCCGGCGCCCAGGGATCGAGCGAGATCTCGGTGCCAACCCGGTGGATGACGAACCATCCGTAGCGTCCCCGCAGCACCGCCTTCGCGCGCACCACCTCGACCTCCGACAGCGCCGCGAGCACTTCGGAGGCCTCGAATCGGGCGTCCGCGGGGAGGATGACGCCCACGCTCTCGTGCCCGTGGCCCTCGTTCACCACGGCCTGCCAAGGGTGGGGTTTCGCCGCGCCCTGGCCGAGCCCGGCGTCCGGCGCCGGCACGCTCCAGTGCACCGCCTCGGCGCGCGCGGGCGGCTCGAGACCCGGGTCCAGCAGGTCGCCGTCGGCGAGGCCCCGGTGCCCCCACAGGATTCGCGGTGGTCGGGCTCCGAGTCGATCCAGCGCCTGCACGGCGCGGCGGCGCGTGGCCCCGTCGATGAGGTCCGCGCGGCTGAGGACCACGGCACCCGCGGACTGGAGTTGTTCGCGGGCACGCGCGTCGCCCTCGGGCCATCCCTGCGCTGCGCGTCGCGCATCGACGACGCAGATCGTCCCGCGCAGATCGATCTGTCCGGCGAACGGCGCGGACGACAACGTCTGCAGCAGGTCCTGCAGGTGGGCGAGCCCGGTCGGCTCGATCAACAGGCGCGCGGGCCGGGCACGGAGCAGCCCGATCAGCGCGACCTGCAATGGGAGACCCAACGTGCAACACAGGCAGCCGCCGACGAGCTCGCGCACCAACACGTTCGGGTCGGCGTCGTCGAGCAACAGCGGATCGAGACCGACTTCGCCGAACTCGTTCACGAGCACCGCCCAACGCTCGTCGGCGGGCCGCTGGCGGAGGAGCTCGCGAAGCAGCGTCGTCTTTCCCGCGCCCAAGGGACCGGCGATCACATGGGTGGGGACGGGCACGCCCGGACTCCCCGCGCCGCGGCCCCGCATCACCGACCTGCCCTGTGTCGAGGTGAAGCGAGCGTGCGTGAGCGCGGCGTCCGTGCGCCGGGCACGGGCTTGACCCAATCCGCGACCGGAGCCCAACGCGGGAGTGGATCCGGGTAGTGGCGCCAACGCGCAGGGCCCTGCGCCAACTCGCGATCGTCGAGCAGACACGCCTCCAGCCGCAGCCGCAACGCAGCCTCGTCGAGGTCGACACCGATGAAGACCAACTCCTGGCGTCGGTCTCCCCAGGGGGCGGTCCACGCCGCCTCGATTGCCTCGAGTCGCTCGAGTTGGTGCGGCCACCGTTGCTGCGGCGCGGCGGCCCACCAGTATCCCGCGCGCCCGCTCTGGCAGCTCGCACCCGCCTGCGACCAAGTGCCGACCTCCTGCATCCGCGTCGCCAGCCAGAAGAATCCCTTCGAGCGCAAGACTCCTGGCCACGTCTCGCCGACGAACGCCGCGAAGCGCTGGGGATGGAACGGGCGTCGCGCCTTGAAGACGAAGCTACGGATTCCGAACGCCTCGGTTTCGGGGGTATGGACGCCGGCGAGTTCTTGCATCCAGCCGGCCGCCTGCTCCGAGGCCTGGGGATCGTACAGGCCCGTGTCGAGGATCGCGTCGATGGAGACGGCTCCTTGGGCCGCGCGAACGATCTTCGCCCGGGGGTTGAGGTGGTGCAGCACGCCCTCGAGTCGCGAGACCTCCTGGGGCGTCACCAGGTCGGTCTTGCCGAGCACCAGGACGTCCGCGAATTCGACCTGCTCGATGAGCAGATCGGAGAGACTCCGACGATCGTCCTCGCCCAACGCGACACCTCGATCGACGAGGTCGTCGGAGCTCGCGCACTCGGCGAGGAACTGCGACGCGTCGACGACCGTCACCATCGTATCCAGACGCGCAACATCGGCCAGGGAGAACCCCTGCTCGTCCCGGAACGAGAACGTCGCCGCGACGGGCATGGGCTCGGAGATCCCGGACGACTCGATGAGCAGGGTATCGAAGCGCCCCGCCTTCGCCAGGCGCGCGACTTCGCGGAGCAGATCGTCACGCAGCGTGCAGCAGATGCACCCGTTGGTCATCTCGACCAACTGCTCCTCGGCGCGCTCGATCGCCGCCGAGCCGTCGCGGATGAGCTGGGCGTCGATGTTGACCTCGCTCATGTCGTTGACGATGACGGCGACCCTCCGACCCTCGCGGTTGGCGAGGACGTGGTTGAGCAAGGTCGTCTTCCCGGCGCCGAGGAAGCCGGAGAGCACGGTCACAGGGAGCCGGGCAGGCGCACCGGTCGCATCGGACGGAACAGCGGCGTCGACCATGGGTCGGAGTATCCCCGACCGCGTCCGCAGATGCAATTCAATTGCATCTGAGGGGTCGACGACGAACTCGGGAAGATCGCCGCACCCCCCGATGCCGTCATCATCCAGGCGGAGTTGGCATGCAGAGGCGACCCCCTTCGATCTGCGCGTTGGTGCGGAACGTGTTGAGTTGTTCCCAGTGCGGCGGCTCGAACGGAGGGATCGTCCCGTCTTCGCGCACGTTCGTCACGTGGTACGCGTGCTGATTCCAGATCCGACGGGCCTGGATCCACCGGTCGTCGACGTCACGGATCACCTGGAGCGCCGGCGCCGTCTGAGCCCCCATCCATCCCTCGTTCGACACCACGAGGATCTCGGCGGACCCATCGTTGTCGACGTCGACGACGATCGGGTACTCGTAGCCCGTGCCGCTGGAACGCGGAACCTGCAGCAGAGCGGCTCCCGCACCGTCGTAGACGAACAGACTGTGCTCGTCGGCGTACATCGCCTCCGGGGAACCGTCGCCGAGGAAGTCGAAGGCGGTCGCGCCGGCGGCGCCCGTTTCGTCGACGACCGCAGCGGCCCACACGATGCTCATGTCGCCCTCGAGCACCAGCAACGAGGCTCCTGCCCCTTGGGCGTACTCCGAGACCATGTCGCCGTCGAAGTCGTGCACCGCACCAGGGCGGATCCAGTTCGAGACCCCCTGCCCCGCGCCTCCGGGCCTCGCGCCAAGGAACGTGATCGTCCCGTCGTGCTCGAACGTGTTGATCCCATCGATGTTGGTGTGCACCACCTCGGGGAGGCCGTCGTCGTCGATGTCGGCGACGACGAACATCCCTGGCTCGACGTTCTCGGCGACGTACAGCGGGGTGCCGTCGTGGTGATACGCCGCCTGTCCGAGCACGATCTCGAGGTCGCCATCGTCATCGAGGTCGGCCGGGAGTGACGCATTGCCGCCGAAGTAGATGTCCCCCGCGCCCGCGTCGAAGTTCTGCAGCACCTGCCCCTGGTGATCGAGCAATAGCCTGCCGGCGATGATCTCGACGTCGCCATCGTTGTCGACGTCGGCCAGCGCGATGGCGCCACCGAGCGCCTCCTCCGCCGGCCAGTTCGCCCCCTCCCACAGGACGACACCATCGGCCGACAGCGCCATGACCGCGTGACTTGCGTGCGATACGGTCACGATCTCTGCGACGCCATCGCCATCGATGTCGCCCAGCGCGGGGGTGACCGTGGCGTCGACGGTCGCGTCACTCACCCAGTGCACCGAGCCCGAGGCGCCGTCGAGCAGGGCCACGCGGCCCTCGAACACCCCGTACTCGGCGAACACGGTGACCACCACATCGGGCACATCGCACAGGTCGATGACGCCGTCGTCGTTGTCGTCGGTCAGGTTCGCGACCAAGGGGATCACGATGCTCTGGTCGGCATCGCCCTCGCCAGCCCACGCCCACTGCACCTCGGGGGTGAAGCTGCCCGCCGGCGCGCGCATGCGACAGGCGCCCACCGCATCCATGTCGTCGACGACGTGGCACGTCGGTTGCGGCACGATGCTCGGCACGTCGGCGCGCGCGGCGACATCGAACATCGGCTCGCCCTGTGAGTCCTGCGATCCGGAGTCGGACGCAGGAGTCGAGCCGTCCGCGTCACCCGTCGGTGGTGGTTGACTGCTCGTCGACGACGTGAGCGTCGCATCGGCCCCGGCCGACGTGTTGCCGCTCCCCGACGACGTCGCATCGGCCCCCGCCTGGGCACCGTCGTCGCTGCAGGCGGCGAGCGCAAGGGCGAGGCTCAGGCTGCGGCGGCCACCCCGGCCGCCGCGAACGTGCAATCGAGGTCTACGTTGCATGGTGATCATGGGCATCGTTCTTCGTCCGCGTCACAACGGATACGGATGTGCATGTGCCGGCTGTGCCCCGGCTCGTGGCGGACGATGCCGGCGTTCGTGCCGGCCTCGTTCGGCCACTGGATCGCCTCGGCGCGCGCGGCCTCGTCGACGCCCGCGCGCTCGGCAGCCGCCGCGAGGTCCGCCTGCAGGCCATGCTCGAGAAAGATGTACTCGACCTCGCCGCCCTCGAGGAACGCCGCCACCAACGCCCACGTCGCGTCCCAGTCGACCCCGCCGTCCCCGCCGCGGGGCAACCGGATGTCGACGTCGTGGCCGGTGCGATGCGATCGATGGGGGGCAAGGCGGCCGCCGTCGTGGTCGCTGAGATCGCAGATCACGAGCTCGCCGGCGTAGCCCGACGCGGCACGGAATCGTGGGATCGCGCGCTCGATCTCCGTGACCATCCGGGGCGTGCCGAAGGCGCGGTCGGGGTTCCGCACCCGATAGTCGTCGGACGTGGGCAGTGGGACCAGCGATGCCGTGCCGCGCGGCGTCCGCGGGCGTCGGGGCGGCGTGACCGTCGACGCCGTCGGAAACTCCCGACCCCGCATGGGCGGGCTTCGATCGTCGAATACCACCAGCTCGGTGCCCGCTCGAAACGCCTGGGGCACGCTGCGGTTCCACAGCCGGAGCTCCTGCACCGACACGCCGTGGGTTCGGGCAATCGCCGCCCAGGTCTGCCCCCGCGTCACGACGTGCACGAGCCGACGACGCGGCGGAGGCGTCCTTCGGGCACGGATCCGCAGGGTTTCGCCGGCCCGCAGCCAACCATCGCGTCGCAGGCGGGGGTTCGTGCGCAGCACGTCATCGCGTGTGACGCCGTAGCGGCTGGCAATCGCGTCGATCCGCTCGTGCGGCACGACGACGTGCTCGACCCACCGCCCGGCGTTGCGGCGCGGGGTGTTGGAATCGGCGCCCGTACCGGCGGCGGTGAAGCCGAGTACGCAGGCGTACAGGACGTGCAGGAGCATGTTGGACCCTCCCCGCGAGCGAGGCGAGACCTCGCGCGCGCAACATGCAATTGAATTGCAATTAGGTCAAGTCCGAGCGAGGGGCCGCGCGCGCGAAGAGCCGGAGCGCATCGGTTCCTCGACAGCCTCGCCGCCGTGATACCGTGTGTTGGATGACGCAGTCACACGTCAGAGAGCCGCGAGAGCCTGAGGGGGTCGCCTCTGACGCGCGTCGCATCGACGAGACTCGGGCCAAGACGCTGCGGTTGCTCGTCCTCGGCGAGCAGTGCGTCACGCGTCTCGCCGAGGCCTCCGGCGAGCGAGTGTCGGCGGTCTCGTCGCGGCTGCGGTGGCTGCGAATCGAGGGGCTGGTGACGCGCCGGCGCGTCGGCCGGCACGTCTACTACGCGCTCGTAACCCCCCGCGCGGTCGAGCAGCTCGGCGGCGCTGCCACACCAAAGGCACGATGAGCCGCGTCACCCCGACCGACGGTCTCGGGCGCTCGCCGGCATTCCAGGGGTGCGTCCCGTGGCCGGGGCGCTGACGCGCGCGGCCCCGTCGAAACACCGCAGTGCGTCCGCCGGGCTCATCAGGGCGGCTTGCTCCGCGACCGAGCCGACGCGGACGCCGTCCGCCGTCCGCACCCGCAGCCGCGTGACGTGTGGGGCCGCTCGCGAGTCCATCGACACCCACTCGGTCACGCTGACCTCGACCGATCGACCGAGTCCATCGCGCACGAGCCTCTCGACGCGGTGGCGGGTCTCGGGGTCGAGGCTCCGCGCGCGCGGGGGGCGACACGGAGGTCGAGTCGCCTCGGTGGGTTGGAGCACGAGGTGTCGCTCCGCGAGCGCGTCCATCAGTCTTGCCTGCGGATTTCGGGGATGTTCGAGCATCGGAGATCTGTGGTCCTCTCAGCGGCAACGGGACAACCGCACCGCCGCGAGCCGTGCGCCGGCGATGTTCGAAGCGAGCGGTCCGAGCGACAGCTCGGCGAGCTCACCGGTGACTGCGAGATTCGGCGCCCACTGCAGCTCGGCGCCGAGGACCGCGCCTCCGCACGGTGCCCGCGCCAGGCCCAGCGCGTCCGCGAGCGCATCGATCCATGGCAGCCGATGGACCGGCTCGAACCCGGTGGCCAGCACCACCGCGCCCGCGGTGATGACATGCCCGTCGCAGCAACGCAGCTCGATCGCGCCGCCAGGTCCGCGGCAGGCCTCGACGACCTCGGCCTGCCGCACGTCGAGCGCATCGAGCTCCTCGACGCGATGCAGCGCCCGCGCGGCCGCCGGTGTGATCGACCCCAGTCGACGGGCGCCGTCGACGATGCGCCGGCGTTCTGCCATGGGCAACCCGCAGAGGCCGGGAAGCCTCCGTCCACCGGTCCACACGGGATCCGCATCGAACGGCGAAATGACCGGGGCGCGGCGTCGCAGCAGTGTCACGCGGCCAGGACGGCCCGCTGCGGACGCCACCGCGAGTTGCGTCGCAGACAGCCCTCCCCCGACGATCACGAGGCGCTCGGTCGGTCCGATCTCGCGCGACGCTGGGGCGGGCTCGAACACGTGCCCGATCGTGGCGCCGGCCTCCGCGAGGGAGCGTGCCCAACTCGGCCATCGCGGTCGGCCGCGCCCGATGGCCAGGATCACCCGCCGTGCGACCAGCGATCGCTCGAGCCCCGTCACGCGCCAGCGCCCGGCCTCACGCACCAGGCCGGTCACCGTCCCCTGCTCGCACAGCGATGCGATGCCCATGCGCTCCAGCACCGTGTCGGCGTGGGCGTCGAAGGCTTCGAGCGTCGGATGGCGCTCGCGACTCGCGACCGCGTGCCCCGAGCCACCCAACCGCGCCTCGATGAAGTGGTGCAGCCCGAGCGGGCGCGGATCGATGTCGTGCATCACCCCCGAGCGCAGGCGCACCATGCCGACGCGCCGGGTGTTGCGTCGCCATGCCGCCATCGGGGCGTCGTGTCGATCGACGATTCGCAGCGCAGCCCTGGGCAGGCCCCGATGCAGCAGCGCGGCCGCGACGTGGCAACCGTGGATGCCGGCGCCGATCACGACGGTGTCGAGCGTCATGCTGGACCCGGCGCGCCCTCGGTCGGGCTCGGGAACGGATCCACGAGTCGCGCCCAGTCCGACGACGGCGCGCTCGCCAGCGCCTCCGAGATCAGGCACGCGTCGAGCTTGGTGCGCCACGCAGCCTCGTCGAGGCCGCGCCCGATGAACACGAGCTCCTGCCGACGGTCGCCCCAGCGCGGGTCCCAGTCCGGCTGCGCGTCGGGTTGCGCCTCGGCGGCCGCGGGCCAGCGCTCGCGCGGCACCGCGGCCCACCACCACGCGGAGGGCTCGAAGCCCAGGGACCCACCGGCGACCGCGAGCTGCCATGCGTGGGCCGGGCGCGTCGCGAGCCAGAAGAAACCCTTCGCCCGCAGGACCCCGCCCCAGTCGTCGTGGAACAGCGCCCAGAGCCGCGCGGGGTCGAACGGGCGCCGCTCGCGATAGACGAAGCTCGAGAACCCGTAGGTCTCGGTCTCCGGCACGTGCTCGTTCTCGAGTTCGCGCTGCCAACCCGCCGATGCCTCGGCCCGCTCGAACTCGAAGCGACCGGTGCCGACGACCTCGTCGATCGCGACCCGCCCGTGCGTGGCGTGGACGAGCCGCGCGCCGGGGTTCAGCCGGCGCAACGCCGCCTCGACCTCCCGCAGGCCCTCGGCGTCCACGCGGTCGATCTTGTTGATCACGATCACGTCGGCGAACTCGACCTGGTCGATCAGTAGATCGGCGACGGTCCGGCGATCCTCCTCGCCGAGCGACTCGCCGCGGTCGGCCAGGAAGTCGGCGCGCGCGACCTCGTCGAAGAACGCCCCCGCGTCGACCACGGTCGCCATCGTGTCGAGCCGCGCGACCTCCGACAGGCTCGTGCCCTGCTCGTCGACGAACGTGAAGGTCTGGGCCACGGGCACGGGCTCCGAGATCCCCGTCGACTCGATGACCAGGTAGTCGAAGCGCCCCTCCGCGGCGAGCCGCGCGACCTCCTGCAGGAGGTCCTCGCGCAGCGTGCAGCAGATGCAGCCGTTGCTCATCTCGACCAGGCGCTGTTCGACGTGCGTCACCGACGGGCCCCCACGCACCAGCGCGGCGTCGATGTTCACCTCGCTCATGTCGTTGACGATGACCGCGACCCGCCGCCCGGCGGTGTTGTGGAGGATGTGGTTCAGGACCGAGGTCTTGCCCGCGCCGAGGAAGCCGGACAGCACGGTGACCGGGAGGCGCGAGCGTTCGTCGAGCATGCCGTGTATCTGCAACACGATTGCATCTAATGTCAAGCGACGCGCGGACCTCGATGGCGAAGCATCGACGTTTGCACAGTCGTGCAAGCATCGATGCGCTCGGACCTGGCGATACAACGGGCGACCGCGGCCTCACTCGAACGGATCGGCCCCGGGATCGACATCGACGGTCAGGTTCATCGTGAACACCCCCGGCGCGCCGCTGCCGGCCTTGTTGGCGCGGGTCGACACCACGACACCGTCGAGGGTCGCCTCGAACTCTTCGGCCAACGCCGGGTTCACGACGACGTAGATCCCGCTCGGTCCGGTGGCGTCGGCGGTGAAGCTGCCGTCGTCGGCGAGGTAGCGGACGATGGCGCCGGTGGCTGCACCGCGGGTCAGCGACACGATCTCGACGTTCGCGACCGGCTCGCCGGTGTAGCGGTTGCGGACGAGGCCGACGACGCCCCCGGCCTCGCCCAGGGGCAGATGATCGACCATTGTCGGATCGCCCGCGAGCGCCTCGCTGTAGGCGACGAGCAGCGCCTCGGGCACCACGAAGAGGTCATGGATCGCATTGGACGGCTCGTAGGGCGGCTTCGCGAGGCCGGTCGCCGTGGCCCGGAACCCGGCGTCCCGGAGGATCGCGACCATGCCGATCGAGTCGGTCGGCATCACCGACAGATCGATGCGCCCCCCGGCATCGGCGGTCGTCGACGCCACCGCAACCGCGTTGTCGATCCCCATCACGCCGACGTCGAACGCGTTGAACACCTCGACGGTGACCCCGCCGATCTCGGGGCCTCGGGGGAACGCGAGCACGGTGCCGGTGATCCGCAGGCTGCCCGCGGGCGTGGGCTCGGCGCAGGTCGCCTCGGGATCGGGCGGGTTGTCGCGCCACGTCAGGCAGTTGCACGTCGCGCAGCCGGCGTTGTTGTAGCACTCGCCCGGGGGCGGGTACGCCGGCGGAGCGTCTCCCGAGGCGCCGCACGCCATCGGATTGCCGCTCGGATCGTCGCCGCCGAGCTCGGAGGACGCGGTGGTGTCACCGCCGTCCTCCGTCATCCCGTCCGGGTCCGCCGACATCGGCGGCTGGCAGCCGGCGACCGCCAGCGCGGCCCCGAGGAACACGAACGATCCGCACGACGACGTCGAACTCATGGCGTTGCCCTCCTGCGCGCGGGGAACCGGGCCTGCAGGGCCAGGCCGAACAGATCGATCCTCGCGCGGTACCGACCGTTGTTGACGATGTTCCCGAGCCGATCCGAGTCGCCGGGCTCGCGGAACGCATTGGCCTGCACGATGCCGCGGGTCACCGTGACCTCGGGCTGGAACAGGTGGAGGTAGCCGGCCGTGACGTCGAGCCAACGGATCGCGTGCCACGTGAAGCCGCCGCCGACCCCGAGCTGCTGGGTGAACGGGAAGCGCACCGACAGCGTGCGGTGGTCCTCGGGATACGCCGACGACTGCCACAGCGCGCCGGCCCGCAGCGTGAGGTGCCGCGGCCAGACCTCGACGTCCGAGCCGAGGCGCACGGAGAACGTGTCGCGGAACAGCAGCGGCACGTCGCTGGCCACCAACGGGCTGTAGACGGTGCCGTCGCCGAGGGCGTCGAGGTACAGGAGATCGGGATCGTCGTAGGGCGACGCCGGCAGCAACGCCGACGGATCGACGTCGCGATCGGGGTTGCTGAACGCGACGCCGATCTCCTGCACCGAGCGCCAGTTCTCCCAGACGACGTCGACCTCGACGTCGAACGCCGGGTGGATCGCGCGGATCCCCGCGCGCACCACCGTCGGGAACGACTGCCGGAGGTCGACCCGGGCCCGGCTCGCGAGTCTCGCGTCGCCGTTGTCGGGGCCCGGCGTGTAGCCGAGGGAGCCGACGGCGTGGGTGTGGAACGGCAGGCGCACTGCGAGTCCGAGCTCGAGCGCATCGATGGGGTGGCTCAGCAGGCCGAAGCTCGCCGAGGGCACGAACGCGTCGCGCACCCGGACATGCGCTCGGTTGTCGCTCGTGGACTCCTCGTTGAGCGCGTCACCGACCGCGCCCTGCCGCGTCGCCACCGTGAAGTCGGCGTCGAAGTACCCGACGAGGAAATTGCCACCCACCGCGATGTAGCGGTTGGGACGCCACGCGACCCCTCCGCCATAGGAGAGGAACTGGAACTTGCCCCCGCGGATGACGTAGCGCTGGCCCCCATCCTCGGGCCACCGGTGGGCGCCGAAGCCCGACGCGGTCGACATGCCGACCGAGACCGCCAGGCCGCGCACGCCGGCCCGCTTGGCCAGCTCGCCCCAGGTGAACACGAACAGCGGCGCGGGGCCGAACCGCTCGCCGTTGCGGACGGTGGGCCACGGCGCCGAGGTGTTGGGATCGATCGCTGGATCGGCGACCTCGACCCTCTCGTTGCCCGGCGGCAGCACCCGGTCGCCGCTGCCGCTGCGGGTGAACCGGCTGTCGAGGTGCACCACGTTGCTCGAGATGAGGAGCGTGGGCCCGGACTGCTTGGCGAGGCCCGCGGGGTTGTAGTGCCACGCGTCGAGGGAGTCGGCACGGGCAACGAATGCCGTGCCGCGCCCGATCGGGACGGTACCGAGATCGGGGAACTCGAAGCCGCCGGCGTGGGCGACCGCGGGCCACGCGAGGGCCGCGGCGATCCCCGACCACACGCCATGCCGCCGTGCCCCCATGCCCGGGATGGCTTGCGCAAGACCTGTGCCGCGTCGCCTCTGGCGGCCATCCCAGCGCAATCGCGGACCGACGCGCGCGGCCACTGGGCAAGCCGCCCAGCGGATGGGCGAACTGGATCGGGGGCGTCCACGGGCGACGTCGACGTCGCCCACGCTCGGCTACGGCGCCGCGGGGTCGCGCACCGTCGCGAGGCCGTCGCGACACGCTTGCGCGTCGGGCCCCACCGCGTTCGCGCAGGCCCCGTAGTACTGCCGCGCCGAGGCCCGATACGTCGCCGCCATGTCGGGCGCCTGGCCGCCCGCGGACATCAGCGCCTGCATCTGCTGGCGGTAGCCCTCCATCTCCGCCGCGAGGTGGCCGTAGAACTGCGCGGTCGCCAGCACGACGCGCTGACGTCCGGCGTCGTCCGCCGCGGCTCGGTAAGCGCCGTCGAGGGCGAGCAGCGCCGCGTCGTTGAGCGGCCGCTTCTTCTTGGCTGCCCACGTGAACATGCCGTCGATCCATGCATCCATCGGATCCTTCCCGGCCTCGGGCACGAAGCGCATGTCGATCGCCCGCTGCACCGCCTCGCGCACGTCGGCGGGGAGCGTCGCGATCGCGTCGACGGCGGCGGGCGCCTCGGCGGCAGGCGCCTCGGCGGCGGGCGATTCGGCGGCGGGCGCCTCGGCGGCGGGCGACGGCGGCGTGGAAGCAGCGGGCTCCGGGCGACAGGCGACGAGGGCGAGGAGCAGGGCGAGCGTGGGACGCATGCCCGATCTGCCTACCACGGAACCGGCGCTCGGTATCCGGCGCATCCGAGGCCGGCAAGCACCGACGAGCAATGCTACGCCCGCGCAGGCGACCATCTCTACCACGCATGCTTCGAGCTGGGCCCGTGCATCTCGGTGCACCCATCGACGCTCGCGGTCGCGGCGATGGCCCTCGCCGGCAGCGTTGAGGTGTTCGGCTCCGGCTCGCGACCCCTGCCTGCGCTGTATGGTGACGGCTCCGATCCGAGCCGCGATCACCAGCTCGAGCCCAACGCACTGCTGACGGCGCTGGTGCTGCCACGCCCGCGGCCGACGACCCGTTCCTCCTACGCGCGCGTGACCAGCCGCGCGCATGCGGAGTGGGCGCTCGTGGAGGTGGCCGTGCGCTTGACCGTGGAGCGAGACGTCATCACCGACGCCGCCGTCGTCGCGGGCGCCGTCGCTCCGGTGCCTCTGCGTCTGCCCGAGGTCGAGGCCGTGCTGCGCGACGCCACCCCCGGCCGCGCGCTGTGGACCGCGGCCGCCCAGGCGGCGGCACGAATGCCGACGCCCCTGCCGCAGACGGCCTACAAGGCGCGCCTGCTCGTCGCCGCCATCGAAGACGCGCTGCTGCGAACGGACGAGATGCCATGAACGTCCCCAGGTTCCACCTCTGCCGATCGCTGCGCTGGAAGTCCCACAGCCGCGAGTCGAACGACCCGCGCGAGATTGCGTCGTCGCTCGAGCGCTCCGCGACGCAGTTCCACTGCGCGCAGACGTGTCAGGCGTGGGGACCCGACGACGAGCTCGCAGCGCCAGAGTTGTGCGCGCCCGATCGCCCCTGCTTCGCGCAGTCGTCCACGGTGCTCGCGCCGGGCGAGCCCGACCTGGTGTGATATGGCCCCGCGATCGCCGGGCGGCGGCGAGCGGGTCGTGATAGCATCTGACGTCAGGTCATGGACCTCTTCGAGGAACTCACGCGCGTCGTTGCTGCACTGGACGCGAAGGGCGTGCAGTACGCGGTCTGCGGTGCGCTCGCCTTGGCGATCCACGGGCTCCCGCGCGCGACCAAGGACATCGACGTTCTCGTCCTCGCGGACGCGCTCGGCGACCTCCGCACTGCGGTCCGGAACTGCGGCTACACCATCGAGGCGCTCCCGATGACGTTCTCGAGCTCCGGGATCACCGTGCACCGCTTCACCAAGCTCGATGCCGGTCGGGCGATCATGCTCGACGCCCTCGTCGCGGATGGACCACTCGCGAACGTCTGGGCCACGCGACAAGCGCTGCAGTTCTCCGCGGGGACGATCCACGTGGTGTCACGGGCCGGCCTCATCACCCTGAAACTCGCTGCCGCCCGCCCTCAGGATCTCGTCGACGTCGCGCGCCTGCAGGAGATCGAGGAGTGACGACGCCGACGCGCGAGCAGGTGACCGCGCGCCTGCGCTTGGCGGCGCAGCTGAGCATGCAGTCCCGTGCGAGCCGCGGTCTGGACTACTCCGCCGAGGCCGTCACCTCGCGGTTGCGCGAGGTCGCCGAGGTGAGCCTGCTGTGCGCCCGACTGGTCGAGATCGGCGCGGCAGCCCGCCGGGCCGCGCGGCGAGAACCACCATAGTCCGCGCGGCCTCACCCCGCCGGCGCGGTCGGGATGCACGTCGGTGACGACACGCCCACCGGATGCTTCGCGTACGGAAACGCGTCGTCGGCCGCGACCTCGATGATGTCGTGCTCGCCGTTGCCGTCATCGTCGTCGAGATCGTAGCGCCACACAGAGGACACGAAGTCGGGGGAGCCGAACTGCGCGCCGCGATCGATCATCAACAGGTCGCCGCCGTAGAACGCGGGATACGGCAGCGTCGGCCACTGAAGGAACGTGTCGAGCACCGTGCCGTCCTCGGGGTCGAGCTCGACGATGTCGACCGGCGGTGGGTTGTCGCCGTAGCCGCCGATCGCGAAGACGCGGCCATCGCCCGTGCCCACGACCAGCGTCATGATGAACGGTGTGCCGCCCAGGAGATGCGTGGTGACGCCGGCCTCGTCCACCTCCGCCCAGCCGAACGATCCGGGCAGCGCATCGCCACCCGGGTTCTGGCCGATGTCGTTGCCGACGAACAACCGCTCGCTCTCGGGATCGTCGGGATCGAGCACCGCGTACGCCTGCGAGATCGGATTCGGCAGGCTGTCGTCCGCGTAGAGGTTGGGCAGCGACGTGCACTGCGAGAGGTCCGCCAGATCGACCGAGAGGAACGCGTTCACCGAGCTGTCGAAGACGAGCGCCCGCGCCTGGCGATCGACGACGATGCCGCTGAGCCGGCGGTACTGCGCGAGGTCCTCCTCCCACGCGCACTCGAGCGCACCGAGCAACTCGAACGTTCCGCTGGTCGGATCGAATCGGTGCAGCTCGGGCGCGTTCGCGTAGGGGTTGCTCGTGTCCTCGAACAACACCACGACGAGGTCGTTGCCCTCGGCGCAGTCGTCCGCGACCCCGCCGGTCTCGGCCGAGCCGACGTCGAGCAGCGGCGCGTCGTCGTTGGAACCATCCGAGGAATCGACGGGCACGGGTCCACTGCTCGAGTCCGCCGGCCCGGATGGATCCTGCGACCCGCTGCCGTCGGTGGTCGTGTCGCCGGCGGTGCTGGTCGTGACGCCGCTCGAGGACGCGGGCCCAGCGCTGTCCTCGATGCCCCCGACATCAGCGACCGGGGTCGAGCAGGCCAGGAGCATCGCGGCGGGCAGGGGGAGGTGTCGGACGACCACGGCTCGTCCATGCGCCCCGGGGCGCCGCGCTTCACGGGTGCCCGCAACAAAGTCCACGGCGCCCGGTCGTGCGTGCCCAGCCGCGGTACCCGGTGTCATCCCACGACCAGGGCAGACTCGTCGATCGCGTAGCAGCTGCAGATCGAGGCCACCGTGGCGAACGCCTCTTCGACCCGCGCGCGCGTCACGAGGCCCGTGTCGACGAAGTTGCGATCGAACCAAGTGCTGCCGAAGAAATACCCGCGCCAGTCCTCCATGAGGCTGAACCGCAGGTACTGCACCTCGTAGCTGTGTCGGGCCAGGCGCGTCAGCAAGCTGGTCGCGCGCTCGTGCGCGAGCGTACGCACGTTGCCACGGATGTACGCCTCCATCGCCGCGCGGGGCAGGAAGCGGCGGGCGAACACGTTGGCGGTGTAGTCGCCCATGCGGCCGGTCGCCGTGCCCGCGAGCGCGCGACCGAGCGCCGCGGCGTCGCTGCAACCGTGCTCGCGCAGGGCGGCCTCGCGCGGCGCGTCCGGAGCCTCCTCGACGATCGTCGTGAACACCGCCGCGAGTCGCTCGAGCGCATCGTCGCGCAGGCCGGCGCGATCGGGCACGACTCCGACGATGCCGGCATCCGCGGCGAGGTGACCCCACTCGTGGAGGGTCCGGGCGACCACCAGCAGGCGGTGGTACGGCGGTGCAGCCTCGAGCAGCACGTCGAGCCCCGGCTGCGCGAGGCTGTACACGACCGTGCGCGCGCCGGCGTCCAACCACACGCCACCGTCGGTCTCGACCTCGCTGGCAATTCGCGGCAGCGCGTCGGGGTCGCGCAGCGCCGCGAGCACGCGGGTCGAGTGGGCTCCGATGCTCTCGAGGTCGGCGTAGATGCTCTGCAGCGCGGGTTCGGTCGCGGCCTCGAGGGCCGCGTCGATGGCATCCATCACCGTCGGCCGAGCGTGATCCCACAGCACGTCGCCCTCGGCATCGACCACACGAACGCGGGGGCACTGGAGCGTCAACCACGCGCGTGGCGGCGGCGGAGCCGGCGACTTCGAGTCCTGGCGCGCGCGGTGGCCCGCGATCGCCCCCTGGGCGATCGCCTCGAACTCCTGCACCAGCTCGAGCAGCGGAGCCGCGAGCCGCTCGGGCACCAGCAGCTGTGCGGTCTCGATCGCCAGCAGCGGCTCGGCCGGGATCGCCGGGGGCGGCGCCAGCCGTGGATCATGCAGCTGCACGATCCACGGCAAGGCGGTCGCGATGAGACGGAACGCGCCCGCGTCGGGCCGCACCGACCGCGCGCACCCCTGCGCGAAGCCATCGAGTTCCTCGGGCGTGCGCAGCAGGAACCACGAGAGCTCGGGCATCACCGTGCGCGCGATGTTGCGGGTGATGCCCAGCCGCTCGACGTGCGCGAGCTGGAACACGGCGTGCTCGAGGCTCGACGTGCGCTCGTCGAAGTCCGAGACATAGACCGTCCACGACGCGCGATCGAACGCCTGGTAGTAGGGCCGCGTGGCGTCGCGATCGATCACCACGCACAGGTTCTGTCGACGCGGCGGGAACCATGTCTCTCTCGCACGGGCGAACAGCTGCTCGACCCGCTCCCGGTAGCAGACCAGCGCTCGCGACAGCATGGAGATCCACGCTGCATCGACGAGCTCGCGCCGCACCAACTCCGCCGCGAACGTCTCGGTGATGCCCGTGTCGGTCTGGTGCTCGACCGGCACCACGAACATCTCCGGGTGCGCAAAGTAGAACTCGGCCAATTCCATGGACGGCCGCCAGGGTAGCACCCCGACTCGCCGCGCATGTCCCCGAAGCGCCGGCGGGCCGGTGGCGGCTGTGGCTCCATGCCGCAGCCATCGAGGCCGCGAGGAACATCGCAGAGGCTTGGGTGTCGAGCTCGGCGGATGCTCGTGCGTAACGCATCGGTGGCGCTCACCCTCGGCGTGCTCGCATGCTGCCAGCCCGTCGCCCCCAACGAACCCGCCGGCGTCGCCTCTGCCCCCACCGCGACGCCCTCCGACGCAGCCCCGAAGGCGGCCCCTTCCCGACCACTGCTCCCGCCGCCCGACGCTCCCCCGCCACCTCCGATTCGTCCGCCGCCGCGCGGCACGTCCGACACGCCCGGTGCGATCCGCCAGATCCTCGCCATCGATGGCGAGCGCGCCATCGTGGTGTTCACGCGCGAGGGCACCGCGGACACGCCCCCGCCGATCCTCGCGGCCATGCGCGCCGACGGCACGATCGACTGGTCGGTCGAGCTCGGCGGCCAGCCGCTGCCCGGCCGCACCTCGACCGGAATCGAGCTGGTGGGCGACGCCGTATCGATTGCGATCGGACATCCGGGCGAGCTGCACGATCGCATCGATCGCATCGAGATCTACGGCATCGCCGATGGCAAGCGGCGGGCGACGGTGAACGCAGAGGTCGAGAGCTACGCGCGCGAGACGATCGTCGATCGGGGGCTCCGCATCGACACGTTCCTCGCGAGCCACTACGGTGCGAACGAGATCATCGCGACCGACGCCAACGGCGTGGTGTGGCGCAAGACGCTGCACGGCTGGCCACACACCGAGATCGTCGGCTTGCCGAAGCATGTGGCGGTCCGTCTCGCGGTCGAGGGCGAGCTGATGAGGACCGAGGAATGGCATGTGTTCGATCGTCGCCGCGGCTCGCGGGTCGCGGTGGTGCCCGGCTACGACAGCTGCAGCGACGCTGGGCACTGGTTCGTGCGGCAGGACTACCAGTTGCACGCCGTCGACCTCGGGACGTTCTCGACCCGGCCCGTACTCAACTCCACCGGCTTCCCGACCCGTGACTTGCCGGGCCTCGGCGCCGTGTCGGGTGGCGATGCCTGGGTGCTGCGCGACTGCACGATCGTGGAGGGCCAACCGTTCGCCTTTGCCCAACTGGGCATGATCGAGGCGCTCGTCGGCGTCGAGGCGAACGGCGACTGGAGGATCCAGCCCCTGGGGATCCGTCGCTACCGCGAGGGCGACGTGGATCCGCTCCCGGACCGCCTCCACCCGGTCATGGCCCTCGGCGGTCTCGATGAGTCCGACGCGTACGACCTGATCCTCGCCGACCTGCGCAAGGCCGAGCGCACCGGGAGCAACGCGCCCGAGACGAGGATCGGACTCCAAGCGTTGCTGAGGTTCGACGACGACGACCAGCAGGGCTACGTCGTCGCCACCCGCGACGTGCTCGGGGTCATCGACGGCTCCACCGGCGCGATGACGGGGCACCACATCCGGCGCGACACGATGGCGCTGCACCGCACCCAACGGGCGGGTCGCCACCTGTGGCTACCGCCCGCGTCGGGCATGCAGCTGGGCCGCGCGGCACCGACGGTCCTCGACCTGCGCGCGCCAACCGGGTCCGCGGCCGTCCGCGGGGCGCTCGCGGCCGACCTCGGCGATGACCGCCGCGGCAAGCCGGCGCTCGGCTGCGACAGCATGAACACCATCCGCTACGACGGAGTCGAGACCGCCCACGGACTGGGACCCGTCAGCCCGTCGCGCGAGCCGCCCTTCGAAGCCGAACACATGGCCCAGGCGGCGCGAGGGTTCGCGTGCGCCTCCCCGTCGTCGATCGTGACCCTGCTCGCCTGGGCGATCGTCCAGGACGACCGACCCCTGCGCAACCACGACGCCCTCATGATGATCGAGGACATCGTCGACGGCAGGCCCCTGTACACCGTCGTCAGCATGTACCGCCACGCGACCAACCGCGACTGGGGCATCGCCGTCTCGTTCCACGACCCGAGTTCGCCGATGCGTCGCTTCGCCCGACGACCGACCACCGCGGATCTCGACGCGTTCATCGACCAATCGAGCTTCGCGATGGTCGATCCCTTCGGTCCGCTGCTCGCCGGCAACGTCCTCGACGCCAACTGGCGTGCGGTGACCGGCGAGGCCGCGTTGCGGCGGTTCCCGGCGGCGGTCGAACAGATCGACTGACGGGCAGGCACGAGGCTCCGCTCTCCTCGGTCCCTACTCCTCGGCGAACTTCTCGGGCGACTCGGCCTGCGTCCGCGGTCACGCCCGCGGTTGCCTGCGAAAATTCGCCCACTTGTCGACCGGGCGACGACGCGCGAGGCAGCTTGCATGCGACGACGTTCGCCCCTGCCCGCCCTGCTCCTGGTCGCCGTCGCCTGTGGTGGATCCGAGTCCGACGGCGCCGCCGCGACGAGCGGAGCCGCCGGCAGCAGCTCCGACGGATCGACCGCGCCGCCGACGAGCGTGGGGGAGTCCACCGGGACCACCGGAGGCGAGGGCACCGAAGGGGCCTCGAGTTCGTCGGGCTCGAGCGCCGATCCATCGACGGGCGTCGCGGACGGGTCGAGCTCATCTTCCGGCGACACCACTGGCGTCGCAGACGCGTCGAGCTCGGAGACCGGCGTCACGCCGTGGTGCGTCGATCACTGCGCGTGCATGGCGACGACCTGCGCCGAGTTCGAGGGCTACCCCTGGGCGGACGCGGACGAGTGCGAGTCCGACTGCGCAACGTGGGGCGACGCCGAGGCCGCCTGCTTCCCGATGTGGTGCACGATGGCGGCGAAGGCGGGGGCCTCCGCGGCGCACCTGTGCGAGCACGGCTGGAACGCGTTCGGCCTCGACGAGTGCTGACCAGCGTCGAGGAGGCGAGCATCCGGGCCCCCGTGGCACGGAGGCCGTCCGTGCCCGCGGCGGACTCTGACCGCGCCGGAATCGGTTCGCCTGCGTCGTGCAACTGAACCGGCGAGGAGAGATCATCATGCTGCAGTTCATCAGTCTCGTCATCGTCGCCGTACTCACCAGTGGTTCTGAATTCACAAGCACGGCGCCGGTGGCCTGCGACACCCCGACGGACGACGACTCTACCTTGCCACTCGTCTCGACCGAGGACGCCGCCGTCGGCGTACAGCTCGACCTCACGTGTGAGCAGGAGTGCATCCTCGACTTCGTGGGTGCGGCGAGGGGGGCGTGCCTCAGGCTGTGCAAGCTGCTCTGAGCCCGCGTCCCCGGAGAACCTGACGTTCGAGGACGGGGCGAGCACGCCTCACGGTGCTCGCCCCGTCCTCGATGCGCCCGCGCCGACCCTACGGCGGTGGCACCAGCGGATACCGCCGCGGATCCTCGCGGAAGGCGTCGCGGCAGACCTCGGCGCAGAAGTAGACCTCGGTGCCCTCGTGGGTGAGGTGCGGCGCGTCGGGCTCGGTGCGCACGCGCATGTGGCAGACCGGATCGATGACGACCGTGACGGCGGGCGACGCAGGGGCGGCGGCGTGCGTCGCGGCCCGCGTGCGCAGCTCGGCGACGAGCGCGTCGAGCTCGGCGTCGGAGAGCGCGCCGCGGTAGCTCGGCATGATCGGCAGGTAGCCCGCGACGAGCTCGCGGCCAGGCTCGAGGATCGCGCGGCGGACATAGGCGTCGTCGGCCTCGACGGTGGTGGTGTCGGCGAGCGCCCGCGGCCCGTGGAGCCCGTCGAGCGGCGGCGCGATCCGTGCGCTGTCGTGGCACCCGGCGCACCCGAGCGCGGTGTAGAGGCCACCCGTCGCCGCGGGCGCGGCCTCCGTACGTGACCGCGACAGCCCGCGCGCGTCCTCGACCAGGCTCTCGAGCTCTCCCTCGTCGTCGCTCGAGTACACGCCGCGGACCTGACCCTCGGCGTCCACGAGGAAGAAGACGTTGCTGTGGATGATCGGGTTGTCGGGGTCGGTGGTCGACGCGGCGGTGACCCGGAAGCCGGCGACGATCGCCTTGCGCTCGGCCGCCGAGGTCGCGAGCAGGGACCAGCGGGTCTCGCTGCCGTTCCACCGCCGCGCGTACTCGGCCAGCACCGCCGGGGTGTCGTGCGCGGGGTCGACCGAGAACGACACGAACGCGACGTCGGTCTCCTGCAGCGCGCGCTGCAGCATGACCATGCGCGCGCTCATCATCGGGCAGACATTGGTGCACTGGGTGAAGATGAAGTCCGCGATGTACGGCGCGCCGGCGAGCGCGCCCGGGGTCACGGTGCGGTTGCGATGGTCCGTGAGCGCGAAGTCAGGCACCGACCACAAGACCGGCGGTGGGCCCGCGTCGCGCTCGGCGTGGGCGTACCGCTCGGCGTCCGCGCCCTGGTGGCCGCTGCGCGCGCGCAGGTACCCGAACAGGGTCGCGGTCGCGCCGACGAACCCGACGATGGCGAACACGAGGATTCCCCGCACCCATGGACTCGCATTCGACTGCATCGGATCCGCTGCGCGCTGCCATAGCCCGGGATCGGCGCGGCGTCACTGCGGTCGATCGCCGCGTGCGCGCAGATCACGGCCGACGCGCGCAACGTCACCGTCCACGTCGTCGCACGGCGACTCGTCCCGCACCGAGTTGGTCCCCCGGCTGAGCGAGGCGTGGCCAACGGGTGGCTACTCGATACACAGGTGGAACGCAGCGTCGTCGTCGACGAGCCTTTCGTTCGTCATCGCGATGCGCACTCGCCAGTGGCCCGACATCCACAGGTTGAGGTCCTCGATCCCATAGGTGCCGTCGCCATGATCGGTGACAATCGGGGTCGTGGGACTGCCGTGGCCGTGCCCCGGCATGAAGGGGACCACGTCGAGCGCGACGCCCGGCTGAGGGGTGCAGGTCGCGACGTCGCGCACGAGCACGGTCCAGGTGTTGAAGCCCTCCGACGGCGGGGTAGGCTCGGCTTCGAGGAGCACCGCGTCGAGGATCCCGAGCTCCCCATGGACGACCATCCCCGGCTGATAGGCCTGCAGCTGCTCCTCGGCCGCGCAGAGGTCGTCGGGTACGATCGGCTCTGGGGTGACGCACGCCGGCTCGCCGGTGGAGGTCGACGCGCCTTCGTCGGTCGAGTCCGCGCCGGTACCCTCACCCGAGTCGGTGCTCGTGCCTTCGGTCGACGTGTCGATGACCGTCGTCGATCCGGTGGTGCCGCCGCCCGTCGTGCCCGGCCCATCGCCGCTCGGGGTACCAGAGGTGGACGCGGTCGTCGTCGAGGTGGTCCCACCCGCGCCGCTCGACGACTCGCCCTGCGGTTCGGCGTCAGCGCCGCCGCCGCACGCGACGACGAGCCCGCAGAGCGCGAGGCGGATCCGGCCAAACCGGCGGGCGAGAGGGTCATCGTGGTGCATCGCGGGGAGCCTTCGGTGTCGAGCGCGGCTAGGGTTCGTCGAACTTGATCTCTTGGATCACGGGATCGAGCGTGCGGATATGCGTCACGACGCGCTCGATCTCCGCGCGCGACAACGACTTCGCGTAGCCCACCATCGCGGCGTAGGCAATCCCGTCGGCGGTCACACCATGCGCGCCGAAGGCGACGATGCGTTCCATCTCGGCAGGGCTACGGTCGAGCCAGTTGTCCGCGGTGCGTCCGGACCCCGGCAGCACGTGCACCTTGAACGCCGAGGGGTCCAAGACGTCATCGGTATACACGGAGTGGCAGTAGGAGCAGGGTGCAGGCCCGTTGATCACGTCGTCGGGCTGCCCGTTGGGGATCGCCTCGAGCGCGAGGATCTGCTCGCCGGTCAGGCCGCTGTCGGCGGGCGTCGTGATGCACGAGAGACCGCTGCAGCCGTTGAGGCCGCGGCAGGTGTGCTCGCTACGGACGTCGGGATTCCAATCGCCGACCGAGAAACCAGCGCAGGCATTGACGCCCGAGCACGAGGCAGTGATCTGGACGTAGCCGCCGAGCGCGTCGCAGTCCTCGGTGTACTGCGCGAACGTCTGCTTGGTCTCGACCTCGGACAGGACCTCGGGCGGCTGGCACCCCAGCGGTTCGCCGGTGTCGCCGGTCGTGCCCGTGGTGTCAGTGCCGTCGGTCGTGGTGCTCGGGTCGACGGGGTTCGTGGTAGAGCCGCTGCCGGCATCCTCCGTCGTCGCCGGCGCGCCCGTGCTCGAGCTCTCGGCGGGCTCGCTCGTCGTCGCGTCGTTCGTCGTCGCACTGACGGTGGAGCCCGTCGATGCTGAACCGACGCTGTCGGTGAGGTCTGGGCACGGATCCGGCTCGGCGCTCGGGTCGGACGGGCACCCCGACGCCACGAGGCCGAGCCCGGCGAACGCTGCGGCCAGCAGCACCGCGGACGGGCGTTCGTGCGATGGCGAGGAGACGATGCGCCCGGTCGTGGGCGGGGTCGGTTGGTGGTCGAGGTGGGTCATGTTCGAGGGGTCCTGTGGCCGCACCGGTCTTCGGTTCGCGCATGATAGCCACATCCCCGCGGCCCAAACCGGTGTCGTGCACTCGGGTGCGACGGGCTGACGCGCGAAAATTTCTCCACTCGGCGCTCGGCGCTCGGCGCTGATGACCGTCCCGTCACTCGATGGTGAGCTTCACATCGTGAAAAAACTCGGTACCTTCGGGCGTGGTCGAGACCGGACCCTCCGCGGTGATGAACGGCAGCTCCAGCGCGGCGCCCATCCCACTTCGATCGGTGACCTCGACGATGATGACGTATGCTCCTGGCTCGAGCGCATGACCATCGACGGCGGTCAGATCCCACGCGACGTCGTGGGTCTCGTGGCTCGAGAGCGTGGCGCCCGTGACCGCGTCGACGACGTTCTCGTCCGAGGCCTCCCGCCAGCGACCGAGCCAGCGATCGCGCAGCGTGCCCCACTTCGCGAGCGTCTTGACGAACACGCCAGCGCCGTCTTCGACCCAGATCGCGCCGACGTTCCGCGGCTGGAACGGCCCGCCCTGGGGCGAGGTGCGTACGCTCAGGCGAACCCGTTCGACGGGCTCGGGACTGCTGACGCTGGTGCCTTCCTCGACACGAGTGGGCGGGGGCCGATCCGTCGTGGAGTCGCCGCTGCTCCCGGATCCGCCTCCCGTCGTCGTCGTGGACTCGCTCGTGTCGGAGCCGCTGGAGGAAGCGGCGGGCACGGGCGCGGGTGGGAGTTCGTCCGCGGATACGCGCGGAGTGAAGCAGCCGCCAAGGAGGGTCGCAGCGAACGCCAGCGCCAACGCTCGCCGCGCGAGGCCGCAGCGGCGATGCTCGCGGTTGCCCTGCTCGTGATCGCCGTGACCCCGGCCTGCACCCGGCTCGCCGGCGGCCTCGATGTCGACGCGTCGTCGGCCACGTACGTCCGTACCGACAGCGACTCGACGACGGTGGTCTCGCCCCGGGGCCGCGCGTCGTTCGTGGCGGACGACGCGCTCGCCATCGACCTCGCGTACGGCGTCGACGCATGGACGGGCGCCTCGGTCGACGTCGTGACCGCAGCGACTTCCACGATCCGCGAGACCCGGCATCAGGTCGATGGTGGCGTCGCGTGGCGCGGCGACAACTGGTCGGTGGGCGGCAGCTACCGCTTCTCGACCGAGCCCGACTATCGCTCGCACGGCGGTACGTTGCGCGCCGCGGTCGAGTTGTTCCAACGCAACACGACGCTCGCCCTCGATCTGCTCGGCGCAGGCGACGTCGTCGGACGCGCAGGCGACCCCGCGTTCCGCCGCCCGGTGAATGCCACTGGCGGCCGCGTCACATATACCCAGCTCGTCGACCGCAAGACACTCGGCGAGATCTCGTGGGAGTCGCAGCGCGTCGCTGGTTTCCAGTCGAGCCCGTACCGCTGGGTGGCGATCGGAGGCGACGGCACGTGCGCATCGCTGGCCCCGCTGTGCATCCCCGAGCGACACCCCGAACTGCGCTGGCGCCATGCTGCGACCGTACGCGCGCGCCGTGCGTTCGGCAAGCGTGTCTCGGTCGGGGGCGAGTACCGCTACTATTTCGATTCGTGGGGCATCCAGTCGCACACGCTCCACCCCGACGTCGCATTCGTCCCCTCGCGCCGCACATATCGCAACGACACGCTGTCGTTCCACTATCGCTATTACACCCAGGGCGAGGCGCGCTTCTACCTCCCCCGCTACTTCGAACTCGGCGGACTCGAGTACGTCACGCGTGACCGCAAGCTCTCGACGATGTACTCGCACACCCTGGGGCCGTCCTGGATCCACCGTTTCGACGCCGGCAACACGTCGATCCAGCCGCTGTTGGGGCTGACGGGGTCGTACTCGTTGCTCCGCTACCTCGCATTCGTGGGACTCGAGCGCGTCCATGCCGTCGAGTTCACCGCCATGTTCGGCGCCGAATTCCGCTGAGACCCCGGCGGCGGCGCACGAACAGCAGCGCCAAGAGGAGCGCCATGGGTCCCGGAGATGGCGAGAGACCGAGGGCGCATCCGCTCGGCTGGGCCCCGTCGCGCCAGATCGTTTCGCGCACCTCGAGCACGCCGTCGCCCTGCGCCGTCGCCGAACTATCGGAGCGCACCACCGCGGCGGCGAAGGAGAGTGCGCGCGCCTCGGGGGCCGTGAACGCGAACGACACCGCACGCGCGCCGCAGTCCTGCACCACGAGCACGCGCCGCGGCGAGAGTTCGACCAGCCACGCCGCGGGTGCGCCCTCCGGATCACCGTCGCAGCGGGTCTCGGCCGGCAACGCGTCGGCGTCGAGGAGCTCGAGCGCAGCGTCACGCCCCTCATCATCGACGATCTCCAACGCGAGCGCGTGCGAGACCTCCGGTTGCTCCCAGCTCACCGTCACCATCGCGCGCGTGCCCGGCTCGTAGGCTGTCGGCAACCCCTCGAGCACCACGCGCGGGACGGTGCCGCCGCTGTGGCACACCGAGCAGCCAAGACCATCCTGCGGTGAACCCGTGAAGTAGCGGCCGCCGCTACCGCCGAGCTCGGTCGGTTCGGCGAACATCGCGGGGTCGGAGTGCGCCCGCACGATTCCCGACGCCAGGAGGATCGACGCGGCATACACGAGCGGCACGAGGCGGCTCATCACAGTCCCTCGGTCTCCTCGGCGTCGTTGTCGCCCGATGTCGCCCAGAAGAAGAGCACGCGGAACCCCGGATCCTGCTTGCTCGCGTACACGTTGGCGCCCCAGTGATCTTCGCCGCCGTGCGACTGACCACCGGCAGACACCGCGAGCGGCTTGCGGAGCAACGGCGAGCCACGCGGGCCGTCGGGGCCAGACAGCATCGACAACGCGCGTGCATGGCTCAGCTCGAGCTCCGCGTCCGTCGCTGGATCATACGGCGGTGTGTCGGCCAAGAGCCGCGTGCGGCCCGGCCCGTACACCGTGAAGAAACGCGCAGATGTGCCATGGCAGGCCGCGAACGCACAGTCGCGCAGCAGGACGGGATAGGCCTCGAGGTCGAAGCGCTCGCGATCGGCGGACGGGATCGTGATGGGCTCGGCTTCGTCGGCACACGCCGGCACGCACGACATGACCGCGAGCACGATCGACCGAACGCCGCCCGCCCTCACCAACCACCCCCCAGCACGCCGCGCCAGAGCCCGAGCGCCATGCCTTGGGCAAGCCAGCGCTGTACGTCGGAGGCGAGATCGACTGCCGCGATGGCAGGGTGCTCTGCTTCGAGCATCGCGAGCGCTCGGCCGACTGGGTGCGCGCGCAACAGCTCGAGCAGCCGCGCGTGTGTCGACGTCAGCGGGATGACGCGCTCCCCGCGAGGGACCCGACACAGCAGCCAGTGGCGGGCGCCGTCGGGGTGTGGCGCGGGTAGCTCGCAGGGACCTTCGTCGCCGCGCCCACGGATCGCACGCCGCAGCTCGACCAGCGGCCAGTGCTCCTCGAGCATGGCGGTGGCGAGCGACGGATCGAGGCGGACATCGGCGAGACCCGAGGCCTCGGCGTCCGACAGGCGTAGCTCGGTCTGCGGCGGCGCGACGACCACATCGCGGAATGCAGCGTCGATCGTCGCCGCCTCGGTGATCGCCGCGCGCGGGACCATGCGGCCGGACGGCGCCAGCCGAATGGCCTCGGGCGGCAGCGCTTCGTCGAGGTACGCCGAGAACCCCATCGCGACATCCCCCAGGTCGCGGGTCACCGGCGGGTGCACGAGCAGGAACCGGGTCGCCAGGTCGTTGAAGTTCCACGCGCCGACGATCGCGGTGGTGAGCGGGTACTCCGCCTGCAACACAGTGAAGAGGCGAAACCAGTACTGCCGGTTGTACGTCGCCAGCCGCTCCGTCGCCGGCACCATCGGGCCCGCCCGCGCCGCCGCGACGAGGCCAGCGCCGTATCGCTCTGGCTCGGCCGCGAGCGTGCCGCTGCTGCGGTCGAGCGGTGTGCGCAGCATCGCGCCGAAGTCGCGCTGGAACGCCGCGAGCCACGACGGCGCGCCCCGCTCCCTCATGCCCGCACCTGCGCCGCCCGGCTCAGCTCGCCGAGCACCTCGGGCATCGGCGGGATCGAGGCGTCCCACTCGAGCAAGGTGGGGAACGGGCCGCCGCGTCGCCAAGCGTAGCGGTACAGCCCCCAGACGTCACTGCACACCGCCGCATCGTGGGTGTCGACGATCGTGCCGTTGGGCTCGCGCGAGTGCCCGGCGAGGTGCACCTGCAGCACGCGACCGAAGTCGATCGCGTCGATATAGGCGCACGGATCGAAGCCATGGTTGACGCTCGACACATAAACGTTGTTGATGTCGAGCATGAACATGCAGCCGGCGCGATCAACCACCTGCGCATAGAACTCGACCTCGCTCATCGTCGAGGCGTTGAACTCCACGTACGACGATAGGTTCTCCAGGCCGAACGGTCGCCCGAGCCGTGCCTGCACCTCCCGCACGCGCCCGGCCGCGAGGTCCACGAGCTCGGGCACATACGGGGTGGGCAGCAGATCGTGGTGGCTCGTGCCGTGCGCACCGGTCCAGCACAAGTGGTCGGTCACGAACGGCGCATCGACGAGATCGGCGAGCCGACACACCGCGTCGAGGTAGGCGTCGTCGAGGGGCTCGTGACCCAGGAGGTTCAAGCTCACGCCGTGCAGCACGATGGGCGTGTGCAGGCTGACCTGTTCGAGCACGCGCCGCGGCGCAGGCGCCTCACCGAGGAAGTTCTCGGTGATGACCTCATAGTAGTCCACCGCCGGGGTCTGCCCGAGCACGTACGGGTACATCGTCGGCCGCAGCCCGACGCCGAGCGCGTCACGGGGCAATCCAATGGGCGCTCCGGCCACGTCGCCCGAGCCTACCAGGCTGCGAGTGAGCCGCGGGCGGGACGCTGGGGCGAAAAAATGCCGCAGTGGGACTCGACGCGACCGCGAGTGCCGCCGCGCCACGGAGCGCGTGCGCCGGTATGCTCATCGTCGTGGGCAGACGACACGGCATCGGTCGCCGCGGACTCGGGGCGCTTACGGGCGTGCTAGCGGTGGCGCTGGGCGGCTGCGTGCAGGTCGCTCCCCATCAGCGCGCCACGCTCGCGCGCCCCGACATGCAGCTGGGCGGCGACGCCGAGCTGCGCTACGGGCCAGAGCATGCGCAGGCGTACCGCGAGGGGAGCAGCGGCGGCGGCGCGGCGAAGGCCGGCGGCTGCGGCTGCGGCTGACCTCGCCTCGCGAGCAGCCCCTCGGGAAGCGACCCGCGCGTCGACGCTTCCAACTCGACCCAGTCGACCGGAAAGTCTGCCCCCAAGTTGTGGAGCATCTGCGCCAGCGTCTTCGACGGAACCACGACCGAAGCAGTGCGGCTCGCGTCATCGCCGTAGTGGACGCGGAGGCGCTCGACGGTGCCCATGAACGTCAGAGCTGCGTTCGTCACCGCCGTGAACGAGAGGACACCGCGGGCCAGGGCCAACGCGGCGAGCTGTCCGACCACCGCGCCCCATCGTAGTTGGAGCAGCCACGACAGCCCGAGCTGGAGCTGGGTCTCCTCTTCCGTGGGGAGCCGACGCCGCCGGCCTCGGGCAACGCTCACGGGGCTTCCCTACCGCACCCGCCGCGTCGCGTCACCGCGGTGTTTTGCCGCGTCACGTTCGACGCTCTCGGGGACCTGGCCGCCGATCCCACGCCGCGGCCCTCGCGTATCGTCGAGCCATGGCTCCGCCTCGCCTCGGCCCCTGCCTCACGTTCGTCATCGCCGCCCTCGTCGCCAACCCCGTGGCGGCCCACGACTACTGGCTGCAGCCGGATCGCTTCGCGTACGCGCCAGGCGACACCCTGCGGCTCGACCTGTGGCTCGGCGCGGACTTCAGCGGCGAGGAGTCGCGCCCATGGCAGCCCGATCGGACGCGGAGCTTCACGCTGGTGACCGACCGCGGCACGACGCCGCTCGGCGGGCGCGCGAGCGCTGGCGTCGCACCGGTGCTGGCCGATGCACCGCTCCGCGACGAGGGCCCGGCGCTGATCTCCATGGAACGGCGGTGGACGGACATCGCGCTCGAGGGCGAGAAGTTCGCGGAGTATCTCCACCACGAGGGGCTCGACCACATGCTCGCCGTGCGAGAGGCCCGCGGGCCGAAGGCAACCGAGCGCGAGTGCTACACGCGCGCCCTCAAGTCGCTGATCCAGGTCGGCGATCGCCGCAGCGATCTGCACGCACGCGCCTTGGGTCACCTCATCGAACTGGTGCTGCTCGATGATCCCGCCGGACTCGACGCGGGCGGTCGACTGCGCGCGCGCCTGCTGTACCGCCGCAAGCCGCTGGCGAAGACCCGCGTCACGGCGCTCATCCGCGACGCGAGCGGCAAGGTCTCCCAGCGCGCGGCGACGACCGACGCCAAGGGCGAGGTCGCGTTCGACTCGGACCCGGGCGCATGGCTGCTCCGCACGGTTCACATGACCCCGTGCGAGGGCTGCGACTACGCCGAATGGGAGAGCTACTGGACCTCGTTCACGTTCGCGATCGACTGACGAGGCGCGCTCCAGCGCCCCGTCCACCCGGCTTGTCGCCGGTCGCCCGTGCCTGCTGACGCCTGACGATCGCCGCCGAGGCGAGCCCCGCCGTTCACCGTCGACGACGTCGCACGGCGAGCCCGAGCAGCACGATCGCCGCGCCGCTCGGCACATCCGCGGGCGCGCCGCCCCGGCACGCGCAGCCCTCGAGGTCGTCCTGCTGGCCGGCCGAGTCGCCGCTCGACCCACCACTCGATTCGTCCGGCCCGTCGCTCGCGCTCGCGCTCCCCGAGGCCGCGCCCGTGCCGTCGCCGCCGCTGCTGCCGTCGCCGGACGTGTCGCTCGGCTCGGGCGCGTCCATGCCGACGTAGATCGTCACCTCGTCGGCGGACTCGTTGCGCTCGTGGTCGATCGCCTCGACGCGCAGCGTGTACACGCCCGCCGGCAGGTTGCCCAAGGGCCAGCTCTTCTCGAAGGCGAACGCGACGGCCTCCTGACCGACCTCGGGGATGACGAGCTTCCAGCCCACGCCCTCGTGGTCGTCGCTCACCTCGGCCTCGACCGTCACGCTGCTGCCGACCTCGAACTCGGCGCCGTCCGCAGGCGCGAGGATCTCGACGACGGGCGGCTCGATGTCCGGGCTGTTCTCACCGAAGTACGCCAGCAGCTCGGCGTGGGAGTTCTGCGCCCCGCCGCCGCAGAACTCGTCGTGCGTGGGCATGCAGTTGATGCCGCCGGTCGCGTCGTTGTAGGGCGTGCACATGTCGCCCCACGTCACGTCGCCGCTGCCCACGAAGGGGTTCATGATCTTGGTGGAGTCGTCGATGTGCGCGAGTCCGAACGCGTGGGCCGCCTCGTGCAGCGCGGTGGTGCCGAGCACCTCGGCGTTGTTGGGGTTGATGTTGTCGGTGAAGGCGAACGTGGTGTCGCGCCACCAGAAGTCGCCGCAATCCGAGCTGCACGACACCCCCAGCACGCTGCCGCCGAGGCCGAGCAAGTCGGGCGTCCCGCCCATCATCACCATCGCGTAGGGCAGGTGCGACGGTGGTCGCTCGTCGTAGGCGATGCGGACGCCGTAGGGCGCCATCTGGGTCTCGAACACCTGGATCAGCGCCAGCGCCTGCTGCTCGTTCCCCGAGAAGCCCGGCCACGGCATGGCCCCTGACAGACACGACGACTCGTCGAGCGCCGAGTTGGTCCCCGGGCTGAGCGAGTCGGACCCGAAGAAGTTGAGGAAGATCGTCGCGCGGTGCGGTGGGGTCTCCCACGCGGCGACCGGCTCGGTCGGCTGCACGAAGCCGCCGTCCGGGCTCGCCGGTCCGACCTGATCGCCGAGCTGCACCCAGTCGCGCTCGGCGAGCATCGCCTCGAAATCGGCGCGCCGCTGGGCCACCTCGTCCTCGCCCAGCGGCGCCGCGCGCCGCACCTCCTGCCCGAACAGCAGCGAGGGATCGTCGGCGGCGACGGCGAGGCAGAGCGGCAGGACGAGGGTCAGTATCGCACGTCGATTAGCACGACTTGGCAGCCTTGCGACCGCGGTATCTTGTCGCACGCGCGGCGAGCGTCGCGGGGCCGGCGGCTCGGCGCGCGCCTCGGTACCGTGTCATGATGAGGTCATGTCGTGCCTGCGCCCATGGATGACCGTCGCGCTCCTCGCCACAGGTCCGGGGTGCACCCGCCTCAACCCCCTCTTTGGTGACACCGACGGTACCTCGGATGCCAGCGGTGGCGCGGATGGGGCGGGCTCGGTCAGCGCGGGCTCGGTCAGCGCGAGCGCGAGCAGCGGACAGACGACCAAGGGAACCGACGACGGTGATACAGCGGACGGCCCGGGCACCAGCGCACCGTCGCCCGATCTCGGCGCGGCGTCGGAGGATGACGGAGGCCTGTGCGGCAATGGCGTGCTCGACGACGGCGAGGGGTGCGACCTCGGCGTGGGTGAATCCATCCAGTGCAGTGACCTCGGGTTCGGACAGGGTGCGGTCCAGTGTGTGGACTGTCAGATCGAGACCAATTGCTGCGGAGACCGAGACGTCGGTCAGGACGAGCTGTGCGATCCGCCCGGAGCGGCCGTCGAGTGCCCGCGCTACTCCAGCAGGATCGTCGACGCGGGCGTCTGCAGTGCGTCGTGTGAGTACGACACGGCCCTGTGTCCCCGGTGTGGAGATGGTGCGCTCCAGGAGGACGTCGAGGACTGCGACTTCGAGGGGAGCCTCGACTGCAACCTCGCGGGCCTCACGGACAACGACGGAATCGGCGCGGTCGAGTGCGTCGACTGCAGGTGGGAATCCATCGACTGCTGCATTCCCGGCGGCCACCCGTGTTCTCTCGGCGAGGGGATCGCCTGCTGCTTCGGAGACTGTGGGGGCGACGGGTTGTGCCCGGACATCTGAGGTCAGCAGGCGTCGATCGAGGAGGCCGCCGAGCATCGCCGTCGTGTCGGCATCGGCTGGGGTGACGGTGCCGTCCATGTCGGCGTCGGAGGCCGCGAGGATGTCGCACGCCCGGCGAGGTTCGCGTCGCCGACTAGGCGGCGCGCTCGAGCGAAAGCTCGGTGATGCCCTCGAACACCGCACGCGACGCGTCCATCGGCAGGGATGCGAGCGCGGCGCGTGCCCGATCGGCGTGGTCCCGCGCCCGCACCTGTGCGGCGTCGATGCCTCCAGCGCGGCGCACCCGGTCGCGCACCTCCGAGGCCCACGCGGCCGAGTCCGCCCGCTCGGGATCATGCAGCGCCGCCTCGATCAGCTGCTGCAGGGACCGATCGGCCTGAGCTGCCGCCACCACCGGGTAGGTCAGCTTGCCCTCGGCGAGATCGGTGAACAGCGTCTTGCCCATGGCCGACGGGTCACCCGCCAGATCGAGCACATCGTCGACGAGCTGGTAGGCCATGCCGAAGTGCTCGCCCCACGCGCCCGCGGCGGTGACTCGCTCGGGGACGTGGCCGGCGACGATCGCTCCGGAGGCCGCAGCCCACCGGAACAACGACGCCGTCTTGCCATGGTTGATCTCGAGGCATCGTTCGAGGTCGAGGTGCAGCTGCCCGCGGTTGTCGAGCTGCGACGCCTCGGCGGCCAGCATGCTCCGCATGGCCGCCATCATGCTCTCCACCAGGTCCGGGCGCCCGATCTCGGTCACGCTCTCCACGGCCGACACGAACAGCTCGTCGCCGCCCAAGATACTCGCTGCGTTTCCGAACGTGATGCGCGGCGCCGGTGCGCCGCGGCGGACGTCGGCCTGATCGATCACATCGTCGTGCAGCAGCGTCGCGGCGTGGACCAGCTCCACGGCCAGCGCGATGTTGTGGACCGCAGGCACCACCGCCCCTTTGCCGCGGTAGGCGGCGACGTACGCGGCCAGGGCCCGGTTCCGCTTCCCCGGCAGCGCGAGGATTCCCCGGACCGCGTCCTGCATCGGCCCGTGGGACCTGCCGTGCACGAGCGCCGCGAACGCCTCGTCCAGCCGGACCAGGCCCTGCTCGACGAGCGCGCGCATGCCCTGCAGGTCGCGCTCCAACGCCGCCAGCGCATTGCGACGCGAGACCTCCTCGAGCGTGCGCAGCCCGGGCGCGTGCTTCGGCGGACGTGCGGACGGCGGCGGCGTCGGGCCCCGTTCGAACAGCTCCAGCGCCTTGTCGATCCCGTATCGCACGCTGGTCAGCACGGCCGATGCTTTCCAGTCGAGGTCCACCACGTGCGAGTCCAGGTCCGAGGGGCCGGACGCCAGGCGCTCCGCCGCGGCGCCGATGGCCCGCAGCCCCCGGTCTGCGAGGCGCATCAGTCCGTCGGTGGCCCGCAACGGCGACGGGAGCCAGTGCGGGAGTCCGTTGCGATAGCGGACCTTGTCCCACGCGCGAAGGGGGACGGCGAATGCCGGGACCTCGGCGCGGTGGACGGCACACGCGGGGGCGTCCACCGAGGTGGCCTCCAGGATCCCGTTCACCGCCCTTCGCCCGGCCTCGTTGGCGGCCTCCATCGAGGCGACGTCGCTGTGGGTCCGGACGTAGTCGGCGGCGAGGAACAGGTTGGGGATCTCCGTCACCGCGTCTGGCCGCAGCGCCCACGAGCCGACCGTGTTGATGAGCAGAGGCTCATGATTGATCGGCCGATCGGGCGCGACGAACTGCACCGCCTCGTCGAGGTAGAACGCGAGCACCTTCGCCTCGCGCAGCTCGCGTCCCTCCGGACCGGGGAGGTGGCCCGTGAGCTGGGCCCACGCCTCGGCCCGGATCTCGTCATGCGTGCACGCGCGCGCGGGCTTGCCGAACAGGATCCCCGGCGTGTTCCAGTCCGAGATGTCGATCGACAGGATCGTCCGCACCTGACCGTCGCCAAACCGCTCGAGCGGGTGTTGTGGCCAGAACTGTCCCTGGGAGATCGAGGTGATCGACCACGGAGAATCGAGATAGATGGTGTGGCCGGGGGCGATGGACACCTCGCGGTCCAGGTAGAACTGCGCGCCGTTCATCCAGTCGGTGCGCAGGCGTCCGATGCCAGCGAGGGAAGGCGCGGCCTCCACCAGCGACCTCGAGCACAGCCGCGCCATCACCTCGGAGGGCAGCGCCGACACGTAGACGTCCGCCTCCACGCGCTCCGTTCCGACGGCGGTCCGCACCCGCACCCCGGAGACGAGCCCGTCCTCGACGTCGATCGCCTCCGCCGAAGCGCCGGTGCGGAACTCGACGCCCAGCGCCTGGAGGTGCTCGATCCACGGACGGAGGAACACGTCGGTCGAAGGGCCGTTCAGCACTCGATCGGCGCCGTCGCGCGTGAGATCGAAGAACAGGTGGTTCAAGTAGATCCCCACGGTGCGCGCGGACAGTTCCTGTGCACGGCACGCGACCAGGTTCTTCGTGAGCCCGGAGACGAGGTATCGCTGGAACTCGGGCGACCGCGACGAGGCCCCGACGAATTCCCACCACGAGGTGTTCTCGTACTCGTCGAACAGTCGTTCCTCGCAGGGGGTGAGCACCGCGAGCACGCGGTCCACGTAGTGCCACGACTCCTCACGGGGCACGCGCACGTGCCCGTCGGTCAGCGTGCCGAGCAACATGTCGAACGCGGCGCCGAGGTCGGTGATGGTGTTCGGCGCGCTGGTGGGCAAGCGCCAGGAACCCCGTCCCATCGTGAGGCCCAGGGTGTGCCGCGCGTGCACGAGGTTGTCGGCAACTCCGCGCGGCTGCCCGCGGTACGGAATGCGCGCCATCGACTCGGTCAGGTGCTTGTACCAACCGGGGAAGAACCGGAAGCCGTGCTCACAGGGCAGGTCGCGGCGCCCGTCCCGGCCGGTCCCGGGCACCCCGCCGCTGCGCGACTTTCCGCCGGCCTCGGCGCGTGCCTCGTACACGACGACCGAGAAGCCGCGCTCCGCGAGCTCGTGGGCCGCGGTGAGGCCACCGATGCCACCGCCGAGGACGGCCACGCGGGGCTGCCGTGAGGGAGATCGGCGGTGATGTGGCCTGCTGGAGGGTGCGTCTGGTTTCATGGGCGGCGCGCAGACTCGCCGCGCCGGGCGTCGAGCGCCGAGCGCGACCGGGGTGGAGCTTCGTCTGGATAGACCCCCCAGTGCCGAGAATGATCACTCGCCAACGCCGTCGCGCGCGCCGCGGGTTTCCAGGGGTCTAGTCAGGCGTCACGGGAGTCCTTGGAAAAATCCTGCGTCTGTGATCTAACGTGGCGATGGGCCGCCCCAAAGCCGAACTAAAACTGACGCAGGATGAGGTCGCCGAGCTCGAACGCTTGAGTCG
>JBIJCC010000206.1:0-6174 GCA_044344875.1 Nannocystaceae bacterium | reverse complement strand
ACGCGCGCAGGACGTAGAGTCTTGGTTGAGGATGGCTTGGGCAAGGTGAGGCGATCGTTCTCCGCCACTCGGCACTGAGATATCGAGAACTGACTGTCTCACACTACGTTGGCACAGAGGGCGCCGCTGAGCTTGTCCAGCTTGACACTGGCGAGTTCCTCCGCTAGCCGATGCGACGAAGGTAGCGAGGTACTATCGATCTCGCGGGAGTCCGAGTCGAGCGGGTCCTCGAGGGTGGTCAGGGTCCATTGCCCGCTGTTGTCGCGACGCGTTGCGACGCTGAGGCGACGGCAAGAGAAGTACAGCTTCGAACCGTGGCCCTTGTAGCCGATCGCACGGGTAGGATCCTCCTTCACCGAGGACGACACTCCCCAGAACGCCCGAAGCTGGTCGTGAGACATGCCTTCGCCGTCGTTCATCACGAAGAGGTCCGTGGCGAGCGTTGGCGCCGGTCCGCGCACGGAACGAATCCACACCCTGCTCGCGCCATGATCCCTGGCGTTGGCGAGCGCCTCACGGAGCAGCTCGAGGGCGTCGACCTTGTTGTGCGCGAGTTCTCGGACGAGGTTCTTGAAGTTCACCTCCCGCTTGATTTTCGCCATGGCGGTGGAGCATACCCCACGCGCCGCGGTTGCGCGAAGCCCGACCCCAGCCCTGTCGCTGGCGTGCGCGGGGCCGATGACAGTGCCGCCGGTCGGGGCACCGACGACGTCCGCCGACGACGGCGCGATCGAAGACGTCGATCGGGCGCCTCCCGCAGGACTCGCTCGTCCCAGTCGCGACACCGTTAGCGCTCCAGGTTGGGGCGCCAGGCCGTGGAACTCCCCGCTCGCGGTCACGACTCGCGCGGGTCGAGCAGCCGCAGTAGGGGCGGTAGGCAGGGGCAGTGGGGTCGACTCGACGCGACGAGGCTCGTCGTCGAACCCAACCCGCTGGGCGGCGGGGATCGCCTGGTTGGACAGCCCCACGCGGCGCCCGGCCGATCGTCGTCGTACGATCACCGGAGCAGACGATACGTCCGCCACGCGTCCGCCGCGATGTTCGCCGCGAATGCGCGCCGGTGCTTCGGGTTCGCTGCCGGGACCAGGTCGTACGCCGCATCGACCCATTCGGCGGGCGGCCCGTTGGTGGTCCTCCCTTCCTCGAACGGCGTGCTCGCGATTCTACTCAACTTCGCCACGTACTCGGCGTGCGTCGTGCTCTGCTCGACTTCGTCCGCCAAGCCGACCTGGCCGAGGAACCTTGGCTCGGCACACCGCACCGCCGCCGCGATCGCTTCCGCGGCTTCCCGTGTCCGCGCGATCCACCAAGCGTCGAGCACGCCAGGCCGGCAATACTCCGCGTCGAGCAACTCCTCACGCTCCCGGGCATCCAGAAATCGGCCGACCCTGGCGCGTGTGCGCGGTGCGTCGGGGCTGCCCAACGTCATGAAGGTGTGCCGAGCGAGCCGGAAGTCGGCGGTCACACGCTCCCGATAGCGACTGCTCTCGCTCGTCCCGAGCGAGAGCACGAGGTCCCCCACACGCTTGGCGAACAGCGACGTCAGCCGACGTCAGCCCACTCGCGTCCGGCAGACGAGTCCAGCCGTCGGCGATGAGCAAGCGGGCGAGTTCGTCGTAGAACGCCTGCTTCGAGAGCTTGGTCGTCACGGCTTCGGTCCGATGTACGTGGCGGATCCTGGTTGGAACGCGGGGTCGCCCGGATTATAGAGGACGAACTCGGGATCATAGCCCTCGGAGGTCATCAGCGCCGCACGACGTTCCTCGGCCCGGCGGCCGCTCGGCGTGTCGAGCTTCGATGATGACGCTAATCACGCGTCGGGACCTACACCGTCCGGCGCGGTGGCTAGGCGCTTCATCGTCTTCGCCCACGAGAGCCCAACCACGCCGCATTCCGCACACGTGAACAGGTCGAGGCAATCGCCATCTCCGATCACGAGTGCGACTGGTCGACGGTCGTCGTCCTCGTACAACGGCACGTTGAGGTCGTCGTAGTCGACGACTCCCGCGAACTTCATCGGGCGAGCACAGGTACAGCATTCGAGCTGTGCGAATCCTCCGCGCACAGGCACGCCACCGAGCTGATGATAGACGCCATCGTCGTACAGCCTAGATCGGAGGGCACGCGCGCGCTCCGGGGTCGTCGGGTAGTCGTCGTCGTGCAACACGCGGAGCTCGATTGCTCGGCACGGGTAAGGCGGCCGCACGTCTTGCAGGATTCGACCACCATCCCGTGCGCCACCGATGACGACCGGTACCACACCCTCCACGACCCAGTACGGCTCGAAGTAGAGCGCGCAGGACGGGCAAACACGAACGACCAGGCGTTCGCGATCCCACACATGCAGGCCCGCGACGAGCGGGTCGGCGAGGTCGAGGTCAAAGACGTGAAACATCACGCGACCGCAGTTCGGACAGGAAGCGTGCGGTCGACCGTCGTCGTTGCCGGCGCGGTGTCGGAGGTCGTCCACCTCGGGCTCCTCTCGGCAGATCCGGATGCGGACACCAGCCGGTCGCACCGCGCCAGTGAAGCAGTCAGCGTTCCAATCCTCAGGCGTCACTACGTCCCCCTCCTCGTCCCCGGCGTTCGCGTTGGCGCCCGAGCTCCCTGGCGCGAGAGTTCAGCCGCTTCCATCGCGAGGATCTCCTCGATGTTCTCATCGGCAACTCCGCCAGCGCGCAGCACGTCGCGCGCGATCGCGTCCTCGAGTTCCTCAGTGTACTCGACGCCTTGCCGCCGGACCTCGGCGTTGATCTGCAGCTGGGCCCTGCTCATCGCGGCGTGATCGATGCTGGCGTCATCGATGGCGATCGCAGCATCGGGATCGTAGTTCGGGTTGTTGCTTCTCGCCGCCTGCTGCCTGGGGTGGTGGCCGCCCACGCTCTTGTAGGGGCCGACCTTGTGCGGGCCGACTTGCTGCGTGCTGCACCCGCTCCCCGGCTGCGGCGACAACCCGAGCGGATCGCTCGCGACCTCCGGGTCCTCCACGTACCCGTACACCCGCAGCCCAGCGCGCAGCCCCAGCGGATCGCGCGAGATGTAGTGGCCCGCATCGGGGTCATAGTAGCGGAAACGGTTGTAGTGCAGCCCGGTCTCGTCGTCCCGGTACTGCCCTGCGAATCGCCACGGGCACAGCGACGGGTCTCCGGACACCGCCGCCCGTCCCCAACTGTCGATCGCGAGCTGCGCCTGTGCCTCACCGGCCCCATCGAGCACGACCAGCGGTCGCCCGACGTGGTCCGCGACGATGGAGTGGGCGCCCGCCACGGTGATGCGGGCCAGCGGCGCGTAGCGACCCGGCTCGAACAACCAGGTGAGGACCTCGGCTTCGGCGAGCGCCGGGGCCGGGCTCGCCGGCACCGCGTCCCCGCGAAGCTCAGCGACCAACCGCGGGAACTCGCGCGCCACGTTCGCGAGCTGCACCACCCAGCGTGCCTCCGCGTCCTCGGCCGGCAAGGCCTGCTTCAGCGCTTCGCGCAGCTCGAGCAACGCGATACGCCGCGCGCCCTCGCCCGGCACAGGCCGAGGCTCCGGTCCCGCCGCGGGCTCGCGCCACTCGTGCAACACGTGCTCCCCGTCCGCCACGAAGCACGTCTGCACGCCGTCGCAGTGCTTACTCAGTCGACGCCCGAGCGGATCGTACGTCATCGCGACGGCAGTCCCGTCGGCGCGATCGACCTGGACCAACCGCCCAACGTCGTTCCAGTGGAAGCGCGTCACGCTGCCATCCGGCCCTCGTCTCGCGACGAGGCGCCCCTCGGCATCGTGGTGATAGGTCGTCGCGCCCTCCACGCCGCAGCGGACGCACAGCGCACCGCCGTCCGTGTACTCGCGATCCGTCCGCATCGCCGACGCGAAGATCCGACCGAGGTCATCCGGGAATCGTCCGTCGACAGGCGCCTCGTCGAGCATGTCTCCGGCCCAGGCGCCGAGGACCAGGGCGCCGCGCGCGTCGTGCTCGAACACCTTCTCCGCAGCGTCCACGCCATGCGCCAGCTCGGCGATCCCAAGCAGGCGATCGCCCACGTCCCACCGGTATCGCCGCGCGCGGTGTGCCCGATCGCGAGCGGCGACGACGTGCTGCGTCGGACGCCCAACCGCGTCACGCCACCACTGCGACCGGGCGCCACCCGGCAGCACGCGCTCGACCTCCTCGCCCATCGCGTCGCGCGCGAAGCGGGCCTCCCAGGCAGCCATGCGGCCGCGCGACTGGGCCACGCGGGTGACGTCACCCATGACGCTGCGCTCGATGGTCACCTCGGCGCCCAGGCTCGAGGTCGTCGCGATGACCCTACCGTGGTGGTCGAAGCGCCGGTGAACCTCGACGTTCACTCGCTCCGAGACTGCGGTGTCGGTGCGCGCGCTGCGTTCGAGGATGACGCGTCCGAGGCGATCGCGTTCCAACCCGATCACGATGTCGTCATTGCTCGCCTCGACGAGCCGCCCAGCGGCGTCGTACCGAAACCGCTCCGTGCCGCCGCGCGGATACACCGACTCGACGCGCAGCCCGTCGCCGTCGTAGGCATGCCGCACAATCACCTCGTCCGGCCGATGCTCTGCGACGATGCGACCGGCGGCGTCGCGATCGAAGCGCGTGACGGTGCCGTCGACGGCTCGCTCGAGGCGGACCCGGCCAACGAGATCCCGCTCGAACCGATGTTCTCGGCCCCGCTCGTCGAGGACTCCGACCAAGCGTCCCTCGGTGTCGTAGCGCGACTGCACGGTGCATCCGCCGACGCTGTGCGAGGCCAACCAGCCCATGCCGGTGTAGCCAAGACTCACCTCGCGCAGGCGATCGCGAGCCCGCACGACACGGCCCTCGCCGTCGCGGATCACCTCGCGCACATTGCCGTCCGGCTCCTCGGTCCGAAGCAGCCGACCACACGCGTCATGGTGTCGCCGCTGCGCGTTGCCGCGGACGTCGAGGATCGCGACGACCCGCCCGAGCGCGTCGTAGCTGCGCCTGGTCACTTGCCCATCGGGTCCCGTGATCGAGACGAGGTTGTGTGCTCGGTCCCAGCCGAGCTCCGTGCGCGCGCCCGCGGCGTCGACAAGCGCGACGAGATCGCCGTCCGCCCACTCGTGGTTCGTTGCGTGGCCGAGCGGATCGATCCGGGCTGCCAGGCGCCCCTTCGCATCGTAGGTCCACCGCCACGTCGCGCCGGTCGGCTCCACCAGCTCGACCGGGCGATCGTCGTCGTCGTAGCGGATCTCCGTCACACGGGGGCCCGCCTGCGTCTCCGGCAAGGTGACCTTCACCCGATTGCCGCGCGCGTCGTACTCGTACCGGGTCGCCGCGCCGAGCTCATCGATCTCCGCGGCGAGCCAGGTCGTGGGACCGTACTCGCGCCGGACGATCGTGCCGTCGGCCTGCACGATCTCGGTGACCATTCCCAAGCCATTGCATTGGTACGACGTGGTCGCGCCCAACGAGTCGCGCACGATCGTACGCAGCGCCGCGCGATCGTACTCGATCACGTGATCGTAGATCCCGCCGTCGCCCCACGTACGCACGCACCGGGCGTAGCGATCCAGCCCGTCGTACTCGAAGTAGAACGACAGCCCCTCGCGGTCGCGCTCGCGGACCAGCAGGTGCGCGTCGTACTCGAACCGCCACGACTTTCCGCAGGCGTCCACCACCTCGACCAAGTCGCCTGCGTCGTCGTAGCGATACTCCGCGTGCTGGCGCAGGCCGCGACCGTCGGGTGCAGGGACCCACAGCCGTCGCAGCCGCCCTCCCACATCGTTCTCAAACTCGAGTCGACGACCACCCGCGTCCACGATGCCGACCAGCCGCGCGCGCTCGTCGTATCGAAGCGTGATGGTGTTCCCGGCGCGGTCGCGGACCGCCACGAGCCGTGCACGGCCGCGCGCGCGCTCCTCTACCGACTCGCCCGGGATCGGCTCGAACGCACGGGTCTGACCGTCGGGGTCTTCGATCTCCCAGCGCAGCTCGCCTCGGCTCACGAGCGTGCAGCGATCGACAGGGTGCCATAGCCGGTTGCCCCGCCGCGCAACACCGTCGGGCAGCGATTCGGTACGAAACTTGGCCCTGACCCGATTTGGTGGACACCCAAGAAGAGGGGACAATGCCAAGGAGAGTCGAGGTCGAGGTGCCCAAACCCAAGAAGCGGAAGCGCCGGTCGTTCACGGCGGAGTACAAGGCTGAGGTCG
>JBIJCC010000205.1:0-6175 GCA_044344875.1 Nannocystaceae bacterium | reverse complement strand
GGAGGCCGAACTCCGCGCCAAGCTCCGCCGCGACCAACGCCGCTCGCCAAAGCCTCGGTGACCCCCGCGGCCCCTCGTCCGACTCTCGCCGGCGAATTCACGCGCTTCCTCGCCGGCGTCAACACCGTCCGCCCTACGCACGTACGACGAGGACTACGCCTGGGACGAAGTCGGCAATCTCATCCAGCTCCAGCACGCAGCATCCGGCGGCAGCTTCACGCGGCAGTACGCCTACGCCGCCGCCGGCAACCGCCTCCTCTCCAACTCCGCCCCCGGCGAAAGCACCGCCCCCTTCTCGCACTCGTACACCTACGACGCCCATGGCAACATGACCTCGATGCCCCACCTCGCCGCCATGGCGTGGGACCACGCCGACCGTCTGCAGCACTGCGACCTCGGCGGCGGCGGCGACGTGTGGTCTGTCTACGACGCGGCTGGCAATCGCGTCCGCAAAGTCCAGGTCAACACCTCCGGATCGACCGTCCGAGAGCGCGTCTACGTCGGCGCATGGGAGGTCTGGCGCGAGCGCACAGGCACCCCGCTCGCCGTCGAGCAAGAGCGCCAGACGCTGCACGTCGGGGACGACCGCGGCAAACTCGCCCTCGTCGAGACCCTCACCGTCGACAACGGCGATCCCGTCGGGACGCCGACCTCGATCCTGCGCCACCAGCACGGCAACCACCTCGGCTCCGCCTCGCTCGAGCTCAACGAGAACGCCGCGGTGATCTCCTACGAGGAGTTTCACCCCTTCGGCACCAGCAGCTACGCCGCCAACGACTCCGGCATCGAGGTCAGCGCCAAGCGCTACCGCTACATCGGCAAGGAGCGCGACGAGGAGACGGGGCTGTACCACCTGGGCGCGCGGTACTACTCGAGTTGGTTAGGTCGGTGGACGGCGGCGGACCCTATAGGCCTCGGGGATGGGGTGAATCGGTACGACTACGCATCTGGGCGTCCGGTCCTGCTGTCCGATCCTGGGGGCCAGAAAGGAGAAACAAGAGAGCAGCTTCGTTCGCGAATTCAAGGGGAGGTGAATCGAGCCGTCGAGCAGGGGACAATCAAGGAAGACGACGCACGGGGGGAGCTAACCAGACGGCTGACCAACGCGCTCGGCGATCAGACGCCTGAGAAGCGAAAGCCGAAGCGCGAAGGGAACGAGCCATACTCGTCGGACAAGCGTGGCGAGGTCAACCTCGAGCGCGCACGAAAAGGGCATCAGGATCGTCTTGGTGCCCAGTACGACGCGAACAAGAAGGTCGCGGACGAAGTGCGCGCCCGCGACGGCGGAGCCGCTGGTGTTGTCGCCGAGGTTGGGTTCGGATTCACATTCGCCGGCCTCGTACTCGATGCACGCGCGCTTGACCAGGCGCTCGACGACTACGGCGCCGGAAAAGTCGGGTTGGCTGTTGTCGGCATCGCAGCGCTGGGGTTCTTTCCCCTACTCGGAGATGCCGCCAAGCACGCCGGTCGCCAACTAAACATAGGGGTCTTCGCGCGCGGCGTCGGAGTTGCTCCTGGAACGAGCGTCTCGAACAACCTGCCGGGTGGTGGTGGTGGTGGCGGCGGTGGAGTTGCGGACAACGCCGCGGACGCTGCCCAAGCTGCCGCGAAGACACGGCTGGCAGGCCTGCAGAGTTCGTTCGGCGATTTGGCCGAGCGACACCTGCTGCCTCAGTTTCGGGCTCTCGATCCCAACCTGAAAGCCGGATACACCGGCTCCTTCAGAACCGGAGTTGTTGGCAATCCGAACAAGATCGTCGGGGCTACCATCGACCTCAACGACTTCGACATCGACTACTGGATTGAGAGTGATGTTCTCTTCGGCAAGTTTGGCCCCAACTTGAAGGCCAACCCCGAATTTAGGAAGCTCCTCGCGGAGACGCCTGGCTTCGAGGGGCTCAGGCCCAACAAAAGTGGATTCTCAATCAGGTTCAAGCCATCGGGGGGCTAGCCATGCCAGATCAGATCTTCGGTGCGTTTGCGTCGGTTCGAATTTGCTTCGATGGGAGCCTCAAAGCTCTCGCCGAGAAATTGAGCGCTGCCTTCAACATCAACGGCTTCGATGTGGGACCTAGCGAACATCCCCCGTACTCCGAAGTCGGCTCTGCTGAAGCTCTGGGATGGGAATTGTGGCTACATGCGGCCAGCGTCGAGGCCGGCGCATTTGACCTACGCCTCGAAACGGAACACGCAGTTCAGGAGTCCTTCCATGGCCGGATGCACGACCTTTCGCCGTGGCTTGCTCGGTTCTTATCCGTGATGTGTGCACTTGACGTGACACCCGCCACTCCCGAGTCGCCGTAGCCCCACGCAGGAACCTGCCCGAAGGGCCCGCAAGGGCGAGCGTGCGAGGGAGGCGCCCGTCCGAAGTCGAAAGTGGCCAGGGCTTCCGGCGAGCCCGAGCCGCCGCGCCCTTGCCGGGGACCGAACCGGGCGTGGGTCGCACCGCAGCACGACGGGCGTGCGGGGCGGCAGGGTTCGGCGTTCTCATGGGCGGGACCAAGCCGCACCTTTCTCCTCGGCAAGGGGACCGCCTGCTTGATGTGGTCGGAGCGCGGGGCATGGGCCGGGCCCGATCGGGTGAAGTACCTCGCTTTGATGGGCGACAAGCCGCACCTGCTGGTGTCGGTGGACAACGGGATGGGGCTGCAGACGCGCGTGCGGTACGAGGCCAGCACGGCGCAGGCATTGAGGGATCGGGCGAGCGGTCAGGAGTGGATCACGCGGCTGCCGTTCCCGGTGTACGTGGTGACGCGCGTCGAGCAGTACGACCAGGTGGCGCGGCGGAGGTTCGTGCAGCGATCGTCGTATCACCACGGGTACTTCGATGCGGTGGAGCGCGAGTTCCATGGATTCGCGCGGGTCGAGCGGTGGGACACCGAGGGGTATGAGGATTTCGAGCAGCCGGGGTTGTTCGAACTGGCGGCGATCGCCGGGAGCGACGGAAGTGACGGCGTCGAGCGGCAGCTGCATCAACCGCCGGTGCATACGCGGTCGTGGTTCCACACGGGCGCGTACTTCGGCGCGCAGGGGATGAGCGAGCGGCTGCGGGCAGAGTACTGGGACGGGGATCCGCAGGCGTGGGGGTTGCCCGAGACGGTGCTGCCCGAGGTGCTGGATCCGGAGGAGTGCCGCGAGGCGGTGCGGGCGTTGCGGGGACGGCTGCTGCGCGAGGAGGTGTACGGGCTCGACGGCTCGGAGATCGAGGGCGTGCCGTACACGGTGTCGCAGGCGAACGCCGGGGTGCGGCGGGTGCAGGCGCGCGGGGAGAACAAGCATGCGGTGTTCTTCGTGCACGATCGCGAGGCGCTCTCGTACTCGTATGATCGGGTCGCCGGGGACCCGCGGGTGAGTCATGCGCTGGTGCTGGAGGTGGACGCGTACGGCAACGTGACGCGGCAGATGAGCGTGGGGTACCCGCGGCGGGTGGTGCCGGTGGGGTTGCCCGAGCAGGGGCGGCGGACGGTGGTGCTCGGCGAGGCGAGCTTCGCGGTGATCGATGATCCGGTCGGCGTGGCGGACGTGCTGCGGATCGGCGTGCCGACGGGGGCGCGGCGCTACGAGGTGTTGGGGTTGCCCGAGGGGGCGCCGCTCGGGGTGGACGCGGCGCGGGGCGGGTTGATCGGGGCGGTGATCGAGGCGCCCGAGTTCGCGTCGCCGGTCGTGGATGGTCTCGTGCACCTGCGTCTGCTCGGGGTGGAGCGGACGCTGTACTACGCGGAGGACCTCGGGGGCGCGTTGCCGTGGGGGGCGTGCGGGACGCGGGCGCTGCCGTTCGAGCTGCAGGCCGCCGCGTTCAGCGATGGGCAGGTGGCCGCGGTGTACGGGGCCGAGGTCGACGCGGCGCTGCTCGGCGAGGCCGGGTACGTGCGCGACGACGGGCTGTGGTGGGCGCGGTCGATGCGACAGGTGTTCGATGCGGCGCGGTTCTTCGCGCCGATCGAGGTCCACGACGCGTTCGGGAATCCGCCGACGCGGATTGCGTATGACGATTCGGTGTTGTTCGCGACGTCGGTCACCGATGCGATGGGGAATGTGGTCTCGGCGGAGCACGACTACCGCGTGCTGGCGCCGCGGGTCGTGATCGATGCGAACGGGTCGCGCGGCGGGGTGGTGCTCGACGGGCGCGGGATGGTCGTCGCGACGTATGTCGCGGGCCGACCGGGGTCGGGTCTCGGCGATACGCCGGAAGATCCGACCAGCACGATGGACTACGACCTGTTCGCGTGGCGGGACCGGGGAGAGCCGAACGTCGTGCACACGCGCACGAGGGAGCGTCACGGCGATCCCACGACGCGGTGGCTCGAGCAGTGGGTCTACAGCGACGGCACCGGGCACGAGATCCTGCGCAAGGCCAGCGCGGAGCCGGGCGATGCGCCGCTGCGCGGGGAGGACGGTGCGCTGGTGCTCGGGCCGGATGGGGCGCCCGTTCTGGGGCCGGCGGATCCGCGGTACGTCGGCAGCGGCCGGACGGTGTTCGACAACAAGGGCCAGGTCGTGAAGCAATACGAGCCGTACTTCTCGCGGACGCCCGGGTACGAAGCCGAGGTCGAGCTGCGCGAGCACGGGGTCACGGCGATCGTGCACTACGACGTGATCGGTCGCGTCGTGCGGACGGAGTTGCCGAACGGGACATTCTCGCGGACCGAGCACGGCGGGTGGGTGCAGCGGGCGTGGGATCCGAACGATACGGTGCTGGACAGCGAGTGGTTCGCGGCGCGGGCCGGCGGCGCGCTGGGGGTGGCGGAGCAGCGGGCGGCGGTGTTGACCGCGGCGCACGCGGACACGCCGACGACGGTGCATGGCGATGCGCTCGGGCGGACGTGCTTGATCGAGGAGCACGCGGGTTTCTTGGGGGATCCAGCGGTGGCGGTGCTTCATGCGACACGGCTGCGGCTCGATGTGGTCGGGAATGTGGTCGCGGTCGTGGACGCGCGGGGGAACACGGCCGAGGCGCGGGTGTTCGGGATGCTCGGGCAGGTGCTGCGGACGGACTCGGAGGACGCCGGGTGGCGGGTCGGGCTCGCGGATGTCGCCGGGAGTGTCGTGCGGAGTTGGAATGCGCGTGGGTTCCGGACGCGGGTTCAGTACGATTCGTTGCGGCGCCCGACGCATCAATTCGTGACGCCGCCGGGGAGCGATGAGATTGTGGTCGCGCGAACGGTGTACCGCGAGCAGGTCGCCGAGCCGGTGCGGACGGATGCGAATCTCCGGGGTCGGGTGTATCGGGTGTACGACGGTGCCGGGGTGGTCACGAACGCCGCGTACGACTTCGAGGGGAACCTGCTCGCGCAGGAGCGCCGGCTCGCGGTGGCGTTCGCGACGACGCAGGACTGGTCCGTGCTCGACGGGGCAGTGCCGCCAAGTGCGGAGGGAATCGCGGCGCTTGCCGAGGCCGCGCTCGAGGCCGAGGTGTTCGCGACCGCGTCCGCGTACGACGCGCTGCACCGCGTCACGTCGGGCACGACGCCCGATGGATCGCAGACGCTGTCGACGTACAACGACGCGGGTCTGCTCGAGGCCGTCGCGGTGCGGATCCGCGGGGCGGCGACGGCGACGACGTTCGTGTCCGGGTTCGACTACGACGCCCGGGGCCAGCGGCAGCGGTGCGTCCACGGGAACGGGACCGTGACGACGTACGCGTACGACCCGCGGACGTTTCGCCTCGTGCGGCTGCGACTCGTCCGCGAGGTCGACGCGGCGGTGCTGCAGGACCTGCGGTACACGTACGACCCGGTCGGGAACATCACGGAGGTCCGCGACGGCGCGCAGCAGGCGGTGTACTTCGCCAACGCAGTGGTGTCGGCGGACCAGCGGTTCGAGTACGACGCGCTGTATCGGCTGGTGCGCGCCGAAGGCCGCGAGCACGCGTCGCTCGGGCAGCCCACCGACGCAGACTTCAGCTTTGGCCCGCAGCCCCACGCGGATGATCCGTCGGCGCTGCGGCGGTACGCGCAGGAGTACGCGTGGGACGAGGTCGGCAACCTCGCCCAGCTGCGGCATGTGGCGGGCAGCGGGAGCTTCACGCGCCGGTACGTGTACGCCGCCGCGGGCAACCGACTGCTCGCGAACTCCGCCCCCGGCGAAGCCGCCCTACCCTTCTCGCACTCGTACACCTACGACGAGCATGGCAACATGACCTCGATGCCGCACCTCGCCGCGATCGCGTGGGACC
>JBIJCC010000153.1:0-21082 GCA_044344875.1 Nannocystaceae bacterium | reverse complement strand
CCGATCGTCCGGGCCTCCGGCGCTCACTTCTCCCTTTGATCATGATCATGATCGCGGGTCGATCCCTGGCCCAGTGTGGTTGCGCACGCCCGAGATCAGGCGGCCTGAACGGTTACGCGCGGCACGGCATCCGCGTCGGGCGCCCGAGCTGCTACCCTCTCGTCATGGACGACGCGGCGCTGGTGCACGCATGGCGTGGTGGCGACGCGTCGGCGGGCGAGCGCCTCGTCGAGCGGCACTTCCCCGCGGTGTACGGGTTCTTCCGCCACAAGATCGGCAGCGACGTCGAGGACCTCGTGCAGCGGACATTCCTGCGCTGCGTGGAGGCGCGCGACGCGTTCCGCGGCGAATCGAGCTTCCGCACGTACTTGTTCGCGATCGCCCGCAACGAGCTGTTCGGCCACTACCGGCGGCGAGGGATCGACGTCGATCCCGACGCGACCGCGAGCGGGGTGCTCGACGCCGTCGCCGGCCCGGCGAGCGGAATCGACGCCCGGCGCGAGCACCGGCTCCTCGTCCGCGCGCTGCGAGGGCTCCCGCTCGACGATCAGATCGCGCTCGAGCTGATGTACTTCGAGGAGCTCACCGGGCCGGAGATCGCCGTCGTGCTCGGCGTGCCCGAGGGCACTGCGCGCACTCGCCTGCGCCGCGCCCGGCTCGCACTGGAGCGGAGCCTCGCCGAGCTCGACGCATCCGGCGAGGGTTTGCGCGCCACGACCGACGACATCGAGCGGTGGGCGCGATCGATGCGTGAGGCGATGCGGTCCGAGCGAGCGGCACGGCGATGAACGACACCCGGACCGAGACCGACCCCGAGCGCAGCGGGAATGGTCCGGTCCTGTCGCTGGAGGCCGCTCGCGTCCTCAACCGAGTGAAGGCCGGACTCTTCGCGCGACACGACGAAGTGAAGGTGGACCGATTCGTCCTCGTCCGTCGCCTCGGCTCCGGCGGCATGGGCGAGGTCTTGCTCGCGTACGACCCCGAGCTCGACCGCAAGGTCGCGATCAAGCTGATGCACCGGGAGCTCGGCGCGGCCAACGGGGACGCTGGACTGCTCCGCGAGGCGCGGGCGGCCGCCCGCCTGCAGCATCCGAACGTCGTGATGATCTTCGACCTCGGCCGCGTCGGCGACCGGCTGTTCGTCGCGATGGAGTACGTCGAGGGCCGCACGCTGCGGGTGTGGTTGCGCGAGCGACCGCGGACGCGCACCGAGATCTTGCTGGCGTTCGAGCAGGCCGGCCGCGGCCTCGCTGCGGCTCACGACGCGGGCCTGGTCCACCGCGACTTCAAGCCCGACAACGTGCTGGTCGGCGACGACGGTCGCGTGCGCGTCGCCGACTTCGGGATCGCGAGTCTGGTCGACGGGGTGTCGGGGGCTTCCGAGAGCCGTGCTGCGACGGCGCCCGTCGCCGGGACACCGCGCTACATGGCCCCCGAGCAGTACGAAGGCGCCCTCGTCGATCCGCGGGCCGACCAGTTCGCCTTCTGCGTGAGCCTGTGGGAGGCGCTCGCGGGGGCGTCGCCGTTCGTGGCCGAGAGCGCCGGCGAGCTCGCGGCGAAGGTGGTCGACGGTGCTCTCACGCCCCCGCCGCGGTCGATGCCCCGCGCGATCGTGCGGGCGCTCGCGCGCGGGCTGAGCGTCGATCCGGCGCGGCGCTTCGCGGACATGCAAGGGCTGCTCGATGCGCTCGCCCGGGTCCGCACGGCACCGCGGCGACGGGCGGCCGTCGTCGGGGTCGCGGGCGCGATCCTCCTCGGGGGCGCGACCGCTCGGCAGCTGGCGCCGGCGACCACGGACTGCACCGACCCCGACCTGCCCCCGCTCTTCGCGACCGAACAGGCGTGGGTCGATCGCCTCGCGCGCGAGGGTGAGAGCACCGCCAACGCGCACGACGCCCTCGCCGCGCTGCAGACGTTCGAAGCGCAGTGGCGCGATGCAGCCGGACAGGCGTGCGCGGCGACCCACGAGCGCGGCGAACGTTCCGCGGCCGTGCTCGATGCACGCATGGCCTGCCTGACCCGGCTGCACCAGCGGGCGCGCGTGCTGGTCGACACGCTCTCGACGGTCGACCACGCCGGCGCCTGGCGGGCCATCGACGCGGCGGTCGAACTCCCGCCGCCCGCGCATTGCGTCCGCGTCGAAGGTGAGGCGGCGCCCGACGATCCGTGCACGGTCCCAGTCGACGCGAGGCTCGACGAGGCGGCGGCGCTTCGCGAGCTCGGCCGTCCGGGCGAGGCACTCGACGCCGCGCGAGCCGCCGTCGCGGCGGCACGCGGGTGCGAGCCGTCGATGCGGCTGGCCGAAGCGCGCACGCTCGCGGCATTGCTCGCCGCCGAGAGCGAGGTACCGGGCGCGGAGGACGAGCTTCGAGAAGCCGCGACGTCGGCCATCGCCGACGACGCGCACGTCGCAATGGCGGAGGCCGCCACCCGGCTCGCCGCCCTCATGGGTGCGGAGCGCGGCCGGCCGGCCGAGGCGCGGGCCTGGATCGACATCGCCGAGGCGGCTGCGCGCCGATCGGGCGACGACATCCTCATGACCGATGTGATGGTCGCCCAGGCCCAGCTCTCGCTCGAGTCCGGATCGCTCGAAGACGCCTCGGCGCTGGCCGACAGCGCTTGGTCGCGACGCCGCCGCGAGTTCGGCGACGATCATCCGCAGGTCGCCCGCGTGCTGGGCCTCCGCGCCTGGGTCGAGCAATACCGACGTCGGTGGGAGGAAGCGTCGGCGCTGCACGCCGAGGCGGCCGCGATCCTCGAGCACTGGTATCCCACGGACCACCCGGCGTTCGCGTCGACCCACAGCGCGATGGCGGTCATCGCCGCCGCGCAGGGTCGCATCGACGAAGCCGAAGCCGGATATCGCAGGGTCATCGCGCTGCTCGAGCGCGCGCGTGGCCCCATGCACCGCGATGTCGGCGCGCCGCTGACCAACCTCGCGAGCCTCCTCGCGCAGTCAGGCCGCCCCGAAGAAGCCATCACGCTCGCGGACCGGATCGAAGCGATCGCGACCGCCGACCAGAGCTCGCGGTTGCTCGACGCTGCCGTCGTCGTCCGCGGCGTCGCGCTCGCCGAGACCGGACGCCTCGCCGAGGCGGAGGTTGCGTGGCGGCGCGTGCTCGAGCTGCGCAGCGTCTCGCAGGGCCCCGACGACCCCGGCACCGCGATCGCCCACTACAGCCTGTGTCGCGTGCTCACGATGGAGGAGCAGTTCGACGACGCGCTCGAGCACTGCCGCCGCGCCCTCGCGGTCGAGGAGTTCACCTACGGTCGAGCCCACCCGAGCTTGATCGACACCCTCGAGCTGCTCGCCGAGGCGGCGCAGGGCGCCCGTCGTTTGCCCGAGGCGATCGCGGCCCTCGATCGCGCCGCCGCGCTCGGCGACGACGGCGAGACCGTCGACGCGCTACGGGCCCGGGCCGACGCCCTGCGCCGGTCAGCCGCCGCCGCGGGGGGATGAGCGGCGCGGCTCGCCGTCAGATCTTCTTGCGCGGCCGCGGCAGCCCGTACGCGTCGAGCCGCTTGATCAGCGTCCTTCGGGCGATCCCGAGCAGCTTGGCGGCCTCGGTCTGGTTGCCCTGCACGCGGTCGAGCGCGGCGATGATGCGGGTGCGCTCGGCCTCCTGGAAGTGCTCGCGGACCTCTCGCAGCGGCGGCAGGGGCTCGGCCGGCGGCAGCGAGCGCTCCTGGCTCGGCGTCGCGAAGGTGGCGGTGAGCTTCTCGGCCGGCAGGTGCGCGGGCGTGATCTCGTCGCCGTCGCACAGCAGCACCGCGCGGCGCACGGTGTTGCGCAGCTCTCGGACGTTGCCCGGCCACGGGTAGCCGTAGAGCAGCGCGAGCGCGTCGCGGCTCAGCATCGGGGCCTCGGCGCGGCCGGCGAAGCGCACCGCCTCGGCGGCGAAGCGCTCGCACAGCGGCTCGATCTCCGCGGGCCGACGGCGCAGCGGCGGCACCGTGAGCGTGATGCCGTCGAGTCGGAAGTAGAGATCCTCGCGGAACTCGCCGTCGGCGACCGCGGCCTCGATGTCGCGGTTGGTGATGGCGACGATCCGCAGATCGAGCGAGGGATCGTTGGCGTCGAGCAGACCGACCAGGCGCGCCTGGACGTCGAGGCCGAGCGCGCACACCTCGTCGAGGAGCACGGTGCCGCCGCGACTGGCGACCAACGCCCCCTCGGTACCGTCGCCGCCGAACAGGACCGTGGCCGCCCGATCGCCCGGCAGCGCCGCGCAGTCGATCCGACGCATCGGCCGATCGGCGCGGCCGCTGCGGCGGTGGAGTTCCTCCGCGAGGACCTCCTTGCCGACCCCGGTCTCGCCGACGACGAGCACGTGGATCCGCGACGGCGCGATGCGCTCGGCGAGCCGATACAGCTCGCGGGTGCTCGCATCGGCGATGACCGGGCCCGCATCGCCGTCGCCGTCGTCCTCGATCTCGCCGTCGACCGCCCGCGAGGCCGCGCGGGTGACGAGTTCGTCGCACGTCGTGCCATCGATCGGGTACGCCGCCGCGGCCACGCGCACGCGCACGCGATCGTCGGCGAGCCCGGCGACCAGCCGCTTCACCACCGCGTCGGCCTGGGCTTCGTCGGCGCCGATGAGCAGCACCTGGTACTCCCCCGGAACGTAGCGCGCCACGACGTCGAGGTCGGGCAGCAATGCCACCAGCCGGCGCTCGACCACGGCCGCGGCGGTCTTGGGCTGGCACACGATGTGGACCAGCGCGAAGCTCCCGGGGTGTCGCGAGCACCGGCGGCACTCCTCTTCGATCCTCGCCTCGAGGTAGTCGTAGTTCCACAGCCGACGCGACCCCGACTCGACCACGCGCTCGAGGACCATCAAGGTGGTCGAGCCGATGCGGATCGGATCGCCGGGCAGCAGCGTCGTCACCGAGCGCGGCTCGAGCTTGCGATCGCCGACCCAGCTGCCGTTGGAGCTACCGAGATCCTCGAGCGAGAGCGTCTCGGCGACGTGGAGCACGAGGTGGTGCCGCGAGATCTCCGGGTCGTCGATCGGGACGAGGTTCTCGCTCGAGCGTCCGATCGTGAGCCGTCCGGTCGCCGCCAGGGGATAGCTGGCGTGGAAGCCCTCGCCCAGCACCTGCAGCGTGCGCCGCCCGCTGGCGACCCGCCCGCTCCGGGTGCGCCGTACCGTGGCCGGCGGGAGGTCGTCGCGCTGATGCTCCGTCACCAGCCTCGACGATAGCGCACGGTGTGCGGCTTGGGGGGCGCGGTCTCCGAAGCGACGTTGGCGTCCCTAGCGTCGCGACCCGCCCGCCCGTGCAACACTTCCGGGGTCGGCGGCAAGCCCTGGGTGAACGATGACCCCCTCCGGATCCACCGCGGCAGCCCTGGCCGACCTCGACTGGCTGCGTGGCTTCGCCCAGCGCCTCGCCAGCGACGATGACGACGCCGACGATCTCGTGCAGGAGACGCTGGTGGCGGCGTGGTCGCGGCCGCCCGAGCGGGCCGAGGCGTCGCCACGGCCGTGGCTGGGCGCGGTGCTACGCAACCGTCTCCGCATGATGCGGCGGGCCGAAGCGCGCCGCGATGGCCGCGAGCGCGCCGCCGCCGAGCCCGGCGTGGGCGAGTCCGACGGGCCCCACGACGAGCTCGAGCGGCTCGAGGTGCTGCGGTGCCTGCTGGAGGGGATCGAGGCCCTGACGGCCGAGGACAAGGTGATCATCGTTCGCCGGTTCTTCGACGGCGAGGACGCGACCGAGATCGGTCGCGCGCTCGCCATGCCGGCGGCCACCGTCCGTTCGCGACTTCACCGATCGCTGCAGCGCCTGCGCAACGGGCTCGATCAGCGATTCGGTGATCGTCGCAGCTGGTGTGTCGCACTGGGACTCGTGCCGGAGGTCGGCGGCGAGCAGGCAGCCAACACCACGGGAGCAACGACGATGAGCATCACAGTCAAGGGATTGATCGCAGCCGGGGTCATCGCGACCGCCGGCGGCACCGCATGGGCACTGCAGCGCGACGACGTCACGAATGCGCCGGCGACGGGTGGGGCCCGCGAGACGCCGACCGCGGCGACCGAGCGCACCCGCCGCGTCGCCTCCGACAAGCGGGTGTGGGAGGATCGGCGCGCACGCATCCGCGAGGCGCTGCCCCAGGGCACACCGCCACGAAGCGCTGCGCCAGAGCAGGCGGCTCGCAGCTTCCGTGGCCTGGTCGATGATTGCCTCGACGATCTCGAGAGCACGGCCAACGGCGCGCTGACCCTGCAGGTGACCGAGATCGGCGCCCCGGACGTCGGGGTGATCTACGACGACGTGGTCATCGTCGAGCAGACCCTCGATGACGAGGCGGTGCTGACCTGCGTCACCGAGTCGATGTACGGCTTCGTCGGCGACCCGCCGGCCGCGGCCTACGAGCAGGTCAGCCAGCGGACCATGCAGATCGGCGACTCGGTCGAGCCCGACGTGAAGGATCAGCGCATGTTCGACGCGATCGTCGGCGCGCACATCGGCGAGGTCCGCCACTGCCAGGGCAAGGCCCCGACCGGCGCGCTCGCCGAGGGCACACTGTCGGTCGCGGTGACCTTCGGGCCCGATCAACGCGCGGCAGCGATCGAGGTCGTCGACAACACCCTGCCGGCCGAGATCGAGACTTGCATCGTCGGCGCCCTGCGGCGGTGGATGTTCCCGCAGGCGCTCGACGGCAAGACCCTCGAGTACGGCTTCGCGCTGCCGCTGCCGGCAGGCGCGCCGCTCAGACGAACCGCGCCGCAGGAGTAGGCCGCGGAGCGCCGCCGCGATGCGCCGGGGATGATCCGCCGGAGCGGGCCGCGTGGACGTGCCACACCTGTGCGCGGCGGTCCTGATCACCCTGCGAGTAGCTCGGCCAGCGAGAGCGTGCCGACGCCCTTGGCCAACACGTGGCTCGGCGGTGTCGAAGCGGTCTTGCGATGCACGACCCACGCGCGCACGGCACCGGTGTGCCGTGCGCGGAGCAGGTTCGCGACGCGTGCCGATCCTCGTGGCCCTCGAACTCGACGGCGGCAAAACCACCGCGTGCTCCTCGGACGCTTCGACCGGAACGGAAGCTCGAGGCGCCGAGCGACGGGGACGTCGCGGGCATCGCGGCGGACGTGGCGACCCGGGGACGGAGCAGAGGCGGGGATCGCTGGCCGCCAAAGGCAGCCGGCCCTGACCCCGGGGCCACGTCGTCGGGCTCAGGCCGTGCGGGACACTCGACGCTGGATCCACGCCCCAGCAGCCGCCAGCATCAGGCCCACGATGGTCCCGGTGGCAATGTCAGCGGCCAAACGCAGGCTCCAGTGCGGCGCCTCGAAGTGGACGAGGTGCGTGAAGATGCCACCGGCCACCGCCAGCATGGCCACCATGCCGACCGGGCCGAGCGCGGCCAGGATGCGCGGTGCAGCCCACACGATCCGCCGGCCCATCGCCTGGCGTGTGGCATCGGGTCTCGAGCCCAAGAACCCGAGGTCCGTGGCACCGCGTGGGTCGGGGCGGCCTGGATCGCGGCGAGTGCCGGCCGCTATGTGTGGCGCTTGCGGTCGCCTCTGGGCCCTCTGCGGCGCTGATGGAAGAATTGTCGGGTCCGCCCAGAGAACCCCGTGCAAGGCGGCCATCGAGCAGACGTTGACGTCCCGTTGCGGCGAGGAGGCGAGTTCCCATGGTGTTGCGTAACCTCTGACTTGGTTCCCTGGTGCTGGGCTCGTTCGGCACGTGGATCCCCGCGGCGTTGGCGCTCGAGTCGGACTGCGTGTCGAAGCTGGGCAGCTGTTCGATCAGCAACGTCCCCGAGGATTCGCTCTCGTGCGAGTGCGTGGACGGCTCGGCCGGCGGCAGCGTCGGTGGCAACGAGTGGGCGGGGTTCGACCAGGCCCAGCTCGACGCGTTGTGCGAGGAGACGCTGGTCAGCTTCTGCTCGTTCGAGCCGATCGAAGGCGTCGAGTGTGAGAGCGACCTCGGCTACTGCATCGTCGACAACGAGCCCGACTCGTTCTTCTGCGAATGCGATGGTGGCGATGTCTGGGCGAGCGGTGGCGGCAACGAGTGGGACGGACTCGACGACGACGCCCTGCTCGACGTCTGTTTCGAGTACGTCGCGGGATTTTGTAGCGAGCCGATGCCGCCCCAATGGTTGTGCGAGAACGAGTTCGGCGGCTGCAACATCTCCTTCGAAGACGGCGAGGTATGGCTCGCGTGCGGCTGCTGCGACGATGGCAGCGGCGGTCCGGGCGATCCGGACTGGGCCAACCTCGACAAGGACGCGCTGGTCGAGGTGTGCTTCGAGCAGCTCGCGGATTTCTGCGGCGGCGTCGATTCCTCGGGCACCGACTCCAGCACCACCGACCCGACGGGTCCCGGCGACACGACAGACCCGACGACGGATCCCACCACCGACGAGGGCGGATCGGCCAGCGGGGATTCCACCGCGGGTGACGAGAGCGGCACCACCGACCCGACGGACCCGACGGACCCGACCGACCCGACCGACCCGACCGACCCGACCGACCCGACGAACCCGACCGACCCGACCGTGACCGGGAGCGCCTCGGCCACCGACGGCGACGACACCAGCTCGGGTGGGGCCGGCGGCGTGACCGGTGACGGCTCGGGCTGTTCGTGCGACACGGGCGGATCACCGGCAGGCAGCGCCTGGGGCCTCGCGCTCCTGGGGCTCATGGGCTGGCGCTTCGGTCGTCGCCGTCTTCGCCGTGGCGCTCGAGGCACCCAGCGATGAGGAGCGGATCAGCGCGCCGGTGAAGTGTCCCGCCGTGCAGTCGAGATCGATCGTCGTGTCGACGCGAGCAGCGGGGCGCGACGTCGACATCTGGCTGCCGACCCTCGAGGGCGTCTACAAGACGAAGTTCGTCGGCTCGGGCAAGCAGAAGGAGCGCCGCCCGTTCTGGTCGACTGATACACGACCTGGGGCCTGATGAGCGCGCTCATCAACACCACCGCGCGCGCGGAACCATCGGGGGAGGCGTGGCACGCAGTCGGGGAGAGCCCAACCCGATGCAACACACCATCCGACTCGCTGCCCTGTTCTCCGTCACTGCCGTCTCCCTGGCCTGCTCCGCGGCCGACCCCGGTTCGCCCCGTGGCGTAGAGTTCGCGCGGATCGCCGTGGTCGACGAGGGGAACCAGGCCGCGGTGGTGGCCATGGACGACGAGTCGACCGAGCTGTCGCGGGCCCTGATGCACCGCGATCACGACCGCGCCCGGTTCGAGGTCGAGCTCGACGGCGATCGATTCGCGGCGGAGCTCGACGTGGCCACCGGCGATCTCGTGATCCACGGCGAGTCCGAGGGCAAGAGTGTGAGCTGGATGTCCGGCACCGGAGAGCCGATGCCGGCGCTCATCGCCGAGCGCTGGTCGGACATCACCGCGGCGTGGCGCAGCGCGCTCGTCGGCGAGGACGGATCCCTCCGCGCGGACTACCTCCGCGCGCTCAACGTCCCGGCGGACTTCTTCACGCCGACGACCGCCGATGTACCGGTGTCGAACCTGTTCTACTGCCCGCCGCCCATCGAGATCTGTCACTACGACGAGGTCGAGGCGACGGAGGTCTGCTTCATCCTCGCGGCAATGTGCCCGCCGCCGCCGCCCTGCGGGATCCTCGGCTGCGAGCCGTGCTGGGGCCTGCACTGCGAGCCGAAGTGCGGGGAGTTCTCCTGCGATCCGTGTATCGGCCTGTGGTGCGAGCCGACGTGCTCGCGCTTCGACCCCTTCTGCCAGTACTGATCGATCGCGCACCGGCTCACGCGAGCGTCGCGAGCCGGCGCGCAGCTTGGCTCCATCGCTGCGGTTGGCCGATTCGCCCGACGCTTGGGATGATCCGAGCGCTGCCGAGACTGCGTGATCCGCCGCAACGGGCCGTGCGAAACCCTGTGGTCGGTCGTGCGACGTACAGCACCCGGCCGTGGCCGAGCGGATGGGCCTCGTCGGGCGGGTGCGCCGCATCGGCCGACACGGACCGGGGGACTCCTGACGAGGCCCATCCCCATCGCGTGCCGGCGCGCGGGAACCGGCGCGGGCGCCCACTCGCCTCCGCGTGGCGCTGATGCGATCTCACCAAGGCGACGCGGAGCAGCTGACGGGCGAGAGCGACCACGGCGATCTTTCGTCGCCCTCGGGCCGTCACTGATCCGGGTGGCTGCCGAAGCGGTGCATCGTGAAGGTCATGCCGCTCGACGCGGCGAAGATCTGCTGGTCGTCGACCGAGGCGACGATGTTGACGACGCACTGAGGATCCAGGCCGCACGCAGTCAACGCCGACACTGCGGCGAGGTCCCGCTGCATCGGGTGGAGCGACGAGGCGAAGGAGAACTGCACGATCGGGCGCTCGCTGGCGCCCATCGGTCGATCGATGACCGCGCACTCGCCTGACGCGAGGTTGCGGCCGTGCGCGCCGGCGGAGCCGCCCGCCTTGCGACCGCGGATCGAGGCGGACGCGCCGACGTCGACCAAGAACGGGCCGCGGCAGTGCAGCTGCAAAGAGCCGCCCGCAGCCACGGGGACGGCGCCCTTGGCGACGTTGGGGGCGCCGCCGTCGACGACCTTGGGCGCGGCTTCGGCGACCCCGATGATCGCGGCGGACGGCACCCCCACGGCGACGATCGCGAGCAAGAGGTTTCGGGGACGCAGCAACGACACGAGCGTGGTGGAGTCAGGCATCGCCGAGGTTGGTGGCGTGTCGCCAACCCAGCGTTCCCGCCGGGCGCCGCCCCGGCTCCACCCCACCCCCGACCCTCGCCCAACCGTGCGCAGCACGGACGACGAGGTGGGGCACGCCGAGGCGGATGGAGCACAACTCCGCGTCCACTTCTGCGTTCGACCTGGACCCGCGCGCTCACTCGCTCGTGCTCGACGGGGGCTACGTCATCGGGCCGATGGCGTCATTCGCATCCCGCCGCCCACCGCCGAATGTACGCATGGTGCATGGACCAATCACTCCATGCCGCGCGCGCCCAGGCGAGGGTCTTTTGTCCGTGAGCGGACGTTCCGGCGTAGGGCGCGACGTCTGCTACTGTGATCGTGAACCGCGGCGGCGGCGAGAGAGAGATCAACGTCTCTTTGCGCGCGGCGAACCCTTTCATGACCTCGTTGGTCTCGGCAGGCGGCATGGGATGTTCGAGTTGCCGCCAAAGCCGCGCCAAATGCAGGCCCACAGATTGCAACGCGCGGCGGTCGGCGGGATCGCCCGGATGCTGCACCGCATAGGCATCGACGCTGAACCGATGAACCGGCATCAACTCCGGCATCGAATACTCCGCCTCCAGCACCCGCCCGAACGCCGCCCAACAAGCCGACGACGACGTCATATACGGGTGGGCGGGACCCTCGATAGGCGGAAGGTCCGCGCCGCAGCCGGGACAAATCGAGGGCTGGCTCATGGCGGTCATGGCCGCAAAAATACCGGACGCGCACCGGCTCGCCAATGCTGGCCGGCGCACACCGGACGCGCCAGCGGATAGAGGGATGAAGGGCGCCGGTTGGCGCGACGTCGTCGATCCCCGCGGCCGCGCGCTGCTCGGCCCTGGGAGCGACGCACCGTCGGCCGAGCGATCGAGAGCGGCGGCCCATCGAATCGGGTGAGGTCGCGACTGGCCGTTGGGTGTGGAGCCTCGACCGCAGTCCCGGCTGGCCGCCCACTGGGGGCGGAGGGTGCGCAAGCCACCGGGCGCTGCGCCGTGCCCGTGGTGTTGGGTCCTGCAAGCCAACCCCTCGGGTCCGGGACCCCCGCGATCGACACGGCGCCTGCAGCTCGTCGTTCGAGCCAGACTCCGTAGGGGGTCGTGATCCCTCGAAGTGGGTGTGGCAGCCATCGCGCCGAGGGCACGGCGCGAGCCGTGCAAGCTCCGGCGGAGCAATGCGCCGCGCCGCCGTATCTCTCCCCTGCGTCCCCTGCGTCCCCTGCGTCGCCATCGCCGCCGCCCTCGGCTGCTCGGCGTCGCCATCCTCCGGATCCGCGACCGGATCCGCGACGGAGTCGAGCGGTGCCACAGAGCCCGACGGAACGTCGGCCTCCGGCTCGACGCCCACGGGCCCGAGTGACGACGGCCCGAGTGACGACGGCCCGAGCGATGACGGCCCGGGCGATGACGGCCCGGGCGACGGCCCCACCACGACGTCGGGCGAGTCGGGTGATCCGCCCGACTTCGAGCCGCCCTACGATCTCCCGGCGCCCGGCGAGGTCGTGCTGATCGGGACCAACGATGCGATGGACATCGTCCCCGAAGGAATGGCGACGTCGGCGTGGGACTACTCGCTGTTCAATTCCTACGGCGGCGGGACGTTCGTGGCGGACTACTCCGCCGCGGGCGCGTACGTGCTCGCCGGCACGGGTGGCCACAACCACCCACGCAACGTGGGCGCCGCACTCTTCGATTTCGAAGACGCGACGTGGAAGCGCGTCGACGCGATCGGTGCGACCTCCGGCGACAGCGACTACACCCTCGCGGATCTCGACGGCGCGCCGTACTACGAGGTCTCCGGCACGACGGTGCCCTCGCCGCCCCATCCCTACCAGACCCTCTGCCCGTTGCCGACGCGGCTCGGTGGCGGCCCACGCGGCAGCGTGGTGTACGTGACGCGCAGTGCGATCGCGGTGGAATCGGTGTCGTCGGCAGGAGTCCATCAGTTCGATCTCGCGACCGGCGTGTGGTCGCGCCCGACCGAGGACCTCGCCATCACGGCGCCGCCCGAAAGCTCCGCCGTATTCGACCCCGGCCGCGACCGCTTCTGGTTCATGCCCTACGGGCTCCACAACTATCGCGAGGCCCACTTCCTCGACGCTTCCGACTGGAGCTTCGCCGCCGTCGGCCAGTTCCCCGACTGGCCCTCGGGCGAGCTCGAGAACGGGCGCGTCTTCCTCCACGAAGCGGGCGCGAGCACCCTCGTCGTTCGCCAGGGCGCCATGGAGAGCCTCTGGGCGTTCGATCCCGACGAGCCCGACCTCGGGTGGCGCCGCCTCACGACCGCCGGCACCGTCCCCAACAACACCAACGTATTCGCCCGCAGCAGCGACGGCCTGTACTACTGGATGAGTCGCGCCGGCGGCAACACGGTCGTGCGGATGACCCCACCCGCCGACGCGTTCGCCGGCACGTGGACGATCGACGCGATCGAGCTCGTGGGCCCCACGATGCCCGAGCGCACTCAGACGTCAGGCACGCTCGAGCACTACACCGCGCTCTTCTACGTGCCCGCGATCGACGTGATGGCGTGGATCGCCGGCGGCGAGGCCCAGGTCGCGCTGTTCCGTCCGCCGCGGTAGCGTGGAGATACCGCGGTGCAGCGTCCCATGGCACACTCGCGCGGCTCCGTGGACTCGGCCTTTGCCCTGGGCATCAGGCCTCGTGGCGCGAGGTGGCGAGGTGGGTCACGAACTCGGCGAGCTGCACCGCCTGGTAGTCGTCGGGCGCGTGCACCCACGCGACATTGTCGGTGGTGCGCGTGCCGAACCGGTCCTTCTCGTAGTCGGCGCCCATGCCCAGGTGCACTCGGGTGAACCCCTGTTCGCCGGCGAAGCGGATGATCTGCCCGATGAGTTGGCGATACGGGCTGGTGCCGGTACCGACGAAGGGCCGGTAGTCGACCCCACAGACCAGCGGGCGGAGGTGGGTGTCCGCGCGATGCATCGCGGCCCACCCGACGATTCCGCCGCGATGCCGCAAGACGATGAAGGACCAGCTGCCCGATGCCAACAACGCGCGCAGCAGCGGCACGGTCAGGGTGAACACGTTGATGTCGCGGTTGCGCTCGGCCAGCCCGAGGTACGACGCGTGGAGCTCGGCCAGGACCGCGTCCGAGACGTCGGAGGTCTGGTCCCACACCTCGACCGTGAAGCGGTCCGCCTGGCGGTAGACGTCCTCGACGTGCCGTCGACGGCGCTTGCTCTCGCGCGACGCGGCGAAGGCCGCCGGGCCGTGCCAGCCCTCGAGGTCGAGGACATGGCTGGCGGGGATGCGCATCGGCACGAGGTCGAGCCCGGGCAGGACCTCGGCGAGGGCGTGATCGCCCGCGAAGTCGCGGAGCACGAGGGTGTTCGCGCCGTCGTCCGCGGCGACGCGCCGCATCGCCTTCACCAGCGTCTCGGCGATCCCGGGGCGGGGACCCAGGGGCAGCGCGAGGTGCGGTCCCTCGGACACCATCGTACCGAGCGAGACCACCTGAGACGTGAACAGATACGGATCGAGCTCGCGCGCCCGCTCGAGCGCGAAGCTGACGTCCGCGCGCATGAAGATGTCGTCCTTGACCAAGCACGTCGTCAGCGGCGCAGCTGCGACGAGCCGCTGCTGGTCGTCACGGAGCACCACGGCCCGAACCCGCCATCGCCATTGCCGCGCCGGGTGATCGGCATGATGGGTCGCCGCGACCGCGCGCAGCGTCGCGGCGTCGATGCAGCCGAGGCCCGCGACCACCGCGTCCCACTCCGGGATCGCGTCGAGGTCGTCGACCTCGAGGACCGACGCCTCGTACGCCGCTGGCTCAGGCGGTGCGACCTCGACCCGCCCGGTCGTCCGCGCCGTGGCAGCGAACCGCGGCAGCGCCTCGTGGAAGGCCTCGGCGATGTCCTCGCGGCGCAGGCCGTGGGCCTCGAGCACCTGCGGCAGGCGCTCGGCGAGGGACGCGACCAATGCGTCGACCTCGGCTTCACCGTGCAGCGAGCAGATCGCCACGCGCAGCCCGCCGCGGCCCGAGGGCACGGCGGGGAACCCCGAGACGTTGACGTGGAATCCGTCGTCGCGCACCGCCTCGGCCAGGGAGAACACCGCCTCCGCGCGGCCCACGGGGATGAAGACGATCGGCGTCTCGTTCTCGACCGCGACGGGGACGTCGAGCTCGCGGCAGCGCTGGTTCATCCGCTGCACCCGGTCGAACAAGCGGCGCTGGAGCACGGGCAGCTCTGGGCCGAGATGGATCTGCGCCGACGCGACCCCGGCGCCGAGATCGGCGGGCCGCATCGGCCCGGAGAAGGCGTACGGGCCACCGACCAGCCGCGCGAGCTCGGCGATCTTTGCGTCGTGCATGACGACCGCGCCACCACCGGCGACGAACGCCTTCGACAGCGACGTGACGACGACGACCCGCTCGTCCGCCGCGAACCTCGACAGGAAGTGGCCGCAGCCGTTCGTCCCGGCCCAGCTCATGCCGTGGGCGTCGTCGACGTACAGCCGCACGTTGGGCGCAATGCCGAGGACGTCGGCGTAGAACGACGCCGGCAGGTAGTCGCCGTACATCGAGTACACACCGTCGGTCGCCAGCCACACCGTGTCGTGGCGCGTCGCCAGGCCGGCGATCGTCTCGCGCACCCGGTCGAGGTCGCCGTGGCGGACGACGACCTTGGTCGCCCGGCTACGCGCGCACTGCAGGGTCACGGCGTCGTCGACGGAGCGATGGGCCTGGTGGTCCAGGACGATCGCGTCGCGCTCGGCGAGGAGGGCCGGCATCACCACCTGGTGCGCCATGGTCGAGCTGGGAAGCACGATCACATGGGGCGCACCGAACACCCGCGGCAAGAGGTCGCGCTCGAGCTGCTCGTACAGCGGACACGACAGGTACCCTCGGCTGTACGACGTCTGTGCGCCGAAGCGGCGGTTGGCCTCCCGCGCGCCCGCGATGAGGCGCTCGTCGAACTCGAGGCCGAGGTACGAACAGCTGCCGAAGCTGACGAGATCGCGCCCCGCCAAGCGCAGCCGTCGCCCCTCGAAGCGCTCGTCCTCGGCCACCTGGAAGTAGTGGCCGCGGCGGCGCCCCTGATCGTGGATCTCGTAGACGGCCTGACGGAGCTTGCTGGCGTCCATGCTTGGACGGGCAGTGGCCGCGGTTGGCCCGAGCGTTCCCGAGTTTCGGCGGAGCGGTCCGGTCGATCGCCGCGTCACACGCCATGGCCCGGCCCTGGACCCGTCGTTGCCGGAGTGACGCGGGTCGCGACTCTGGCCGGACACCTCGGGCGCCCAGTGGATCGTGAAGAAACCGCTCGGACGCGCGCCATGGGGGACTCGGAACTCTCGATACCCGCGCTCGGGCTCGCTCCCCGAGGCGACCGCGTGGCGGTCCAGCATCGCGAGGGCGGAGCCAGCGCCCCGGCGGCGGCGCCGATCGGCGGATCAGAGATCGACCTTCGCCGCAGGCGAGCGCTCGCATCTACGGCGGGGTCGAGCACTGCGTTCGTCCGTCAGAAACCGGGGTATCCGGGATACTCGAACCCTTCCTTCACCTGGTAGGCCGCATCGGTGAAGGTGGATTGCACTGCCCACCACGGCACGTTGCTTTCCGAGGTGAGTCCGCACCAATAGTAGTAGTCGCTCGCTCGTTGGTTGCACGCGGCTTCGTTGGTCGCCGACCCGTTCCAGTTGTCGACGATGCTCTTCCTGTTGCTGAAGTCGGGATGATCTGGGCAGGCGACACTGATGTCCACACGACACCCGGGTGTGTACGCATACTTGTAGGCGGCACTCGCCGCTCCCGCACTCGGGATATACTCGGCGATCGTGTAGTCGAAGCCCGGGATGCCCCCGCCGCACCAACCGCGATAGTCGTTCGCCCGCTGCTGACACGCGGCCGGGTTGCTGCCCGAGTTGTTCCAGTTGTCGGCGATCGAGCGGTAGGCGTATTCGGGGTGAGCTGGGCACGCACGATTGTGGATCCGGCAGCCCTGCGCGTAGCGTTGCTCGAACCTCGAGGACGTGCCTTGGAACGGGCCGAAGCCGGTCGTCAAGCCGCCGGGATAGAACGTCGCCCTGGACACGTCGAGTCCGGCGTCGGTGCCTCCGCACCACTGCACGTAGTCGCTCGCGCGATTCATGCACGCGGCCTCGTCCGTAGCGGAGCCGTTCCAGTTGTCGACGAAGTCGACGCCCGCATACTCCGGATGGTTGACGCACCGCTCGTTCCGGATGACACAGCCCCGCGCATAGCCGCGCCCGACGAGCGTCTGGTTCGACCCGCCAGGCGTCAGCGTCACGCCCGACAGCGAAGTGTTGAAGCGTGTCTGGACGACGCCCGGGGCGCCGGGCCGACCGCACCAATCGGCATACTCTTTCGCGCGGGTGGTGCACCTGGCCGGGTCGCTGCCCGCGCCTTGGTAGTCGTCCCAGATCGACTTGTTCGCGAACTCCGGATGATAGGGGCACGCCGCGATCTTCACCTGGCAGCCGGGGGAGTAGGCACTGAAGTTGTTGGTCAGGGCACTCGCGTTGGCCACCCAGATGGCAACCGACCCGAGGTTCGGTGCGGGCGCGGTGCCGCAGTAGCTTCGCCAATCCACGGCGCGTTGGAAGCACGCCGCCTGGGACGGCTGCGATTCGTTGAACGTGCCGGCGTTCGCCGGATGCAACGGACACGTGTCGTTCTGGATCGTGCACGTGCCCGCAGTGACCGGATTGATATCGGCCGATAGCTCGTCGACGTCGGCTTCGAGAGGCTCGAGGGGGGCACCGCTAGAGGCCCAGCCCTCGGAATCCGAGGTCGAACCGGCGGACGACTCGTCCGTCACCGCGGCGCCCGGTTGCGAGCATGCGGTCAGAATCACCGCCAGCGTCATCGAGAAGGAGACGGTTCGTGAAGAGTCGTGCATCGGTGGTGTCCGCGGGACGAAGTCCCCCGAGAGGTCCGGGTCGATCGTGGACCGACGCGGTGTGGGCGTGAGCAGACGCGCCCGCACTCCTCGGGCGCGACGCGCGCCGGGCTGCGTGTTCGGTCGAGCCCGCTCGCGGCGCCAGCGGACGAGCTCACGGAGCTGGGGTCATCCGCGGCGCATCGCTGCGCGCCGCCACGCGAACGCGGACTTCGATGGGCCGAGCCGATGCAGCGAGTCTTCGCGATCGACGTGGCCCAGACGATGCTCGAACACGTCGGAGTTCCGAGCGACGCACCCGAGCCGTGGCTGGCACCCACCGAGGTCGACGATCAGAAGACGGTATCGTGGCGCCGCGACGGTGCGCGCGCTACGCGGGCGGGGTCCGTGGAGAAATCGACACGCGCCGTGATCGGCCGTCCGCCGCTGCGGGACTCCTACGGTCGAGGGATCGAGCGAATGAGACGACAGCATGTGGCGGCAGCATTCCTGGGCTTCGTGATGGAAGCGAGCGCTTGCTCGCATGGCGACGTCGTCGCCGAGGACGACGAGAGCGACGGCGCGTCGTCGGGCGAGTTCGATGACGACGGCGCTGACGAGTCCCGCGCGGCGGGGACGTGCCGGATCGAGAATTCAACCTGCCCGCTCCATCCGAACTACGCGGGTTCCATCAACGAGACACAGCCCTCGCAGGCCGCGTGCTTCCAGCGTGCGGTCGACTGGCGGGCCTACTGCGGCAGGCCGACGAACCCCGACTACGGCACCACGGCCACCTGGCTGCCCAACACGAACATCTTCACCAACTACTACAAGGCCTACTCGCCCGGGTGCGAGGTGCAGACTCAGGCGTGCCCGAAGAATCCGGCGTTTGTGAACAAACGGTTCTACGACTGGGAGCCGGCCGTGGCAAGCAACGAGGCGTACTGCGCCGGAGGAGCTCGGGCGAAGGAGTTCGCCGACTGGTGCGGCTTCCCGGACACTGAAGGCAGCGTCTACACGATGTACTACAAGCCGCTGACGGGCCTGACCCTCACACCCGGCGGCTCGAACACCGTCTACGGGCCGAGGGCATATGCGAAGGGTTGTCTCATCTGGAACAGTCGCTGTGTGAACTTCCCGTCGGCCGCGGGCAACTTTCCCGATACCTACAACGGCGCGGGCACCAGCTACGCCGCATGCTCGCAGCGGGCGAGCGACTACGTCCAATGGTGCGGCGGTACCGATCCTGGTCGCGACTCCTCGCGGGCGCAGTACTACACAGGCGGCATCGGCGGCACCAACTATCTGCCCAGCGGAGCCACCACCGATCGCCACGCCAAGGGCTGCCGGATCACCAATCGCGCGTGCCCCAACCACCCGGAGTACGCCTACAAGACCTTCGCCGACTACTACAACAACGCCGGCAACGATTCCGCGGCGTGCTTGCAGCGCGCGCAAGACTTCCGGGGATGGTGCGGAGGAACCGCGTCGGACTGGACCATAGCGGAATACACGCCGTACACCGGCGCGGCGCCAGTCTCCAGCGGCCATGTCTACACGCACTGATGTCTCATCGACATCGACTCCTCACCGCCCGGGTCCGAACTGCCCGGAGGTCGGTCGCGCCGTGCGGCCCGCAGCACTCATGCCGAGCGCCGTGGAGCACTCGCGCGATGTCGCCGGCGTCGATGATCGCCGGTTTCGGCACGCGATCCCGCGGTCGCCACCACCCGGCCCAGATACCGCGCAACGCGGTGCTGCTCGACGTCGGCGACGACGTGCTCGATGCACGACGTCGCGCGGTGGCCGACGCTGCGATCACGCTGGACCGGACGATCGCGGCGGCGTGCCCGTGACCCGGGTGCGCAGGAGCACCGCCGCGAAGCCGTACCAGCCGAGCACCGGCGCGATCCCGGCACCGAGCAGACCCACGGGGTAGGCGGCGACCGCCGCGGCGATCCACGCCGCGAAGAGGGCGGCGAGGAACGCGACCGCGACGCGCGCCGTGGTGGTATCGGCCACCGTGAGGCAGGCGAGGGCCGGCAGCGCGAGGACGCCGAGGGCGAGCAGCGCGGCAGCGAGGCCGAGGGGCCCGAGATCGGCCGCGAGCCCGACGATGCCTTCGACGTGGGGGACCGGCGACAGATCGAGATCGACGCGCCACGCCCACGCTGCCGCGCACGCGAGCGCCGGCCACAGCAGGGCGGTCCGACCTCGTCGCACCAGGGGCAAGGCCGCGGCCGCCAGCGTCGTCGCGGCCGCGGCGTCCGGCTGCGCGACGAGCACGGCGGCGGCGATCGCCGCCATCATCCCGTGGCGTCGCGGCGGCGCGCCGACGATCCAGTCGAGCAGCAGCCACGGGAGCACGGCAGGCGCGACGTGGATCGCCACCGGGCCGATCGCGATCCAGCGTTGCGCGCCCTCGGAGCCGGTGAAGAGCAGCGTCGAGATCACCGCGAGCGCGGCGATCGCAGGGATCCACCGCGCGAGCGCGAGCCAGGTCGCCGACGTGGTCCGCACGGCGGCGGCGAGCAACGCGATCCCGAGGACGACGCCGACCACGTTGGGCGCGAAGGCCATCGCCGGCACGCCGGCCGTGCGGGCAACGACGGCGCCCACGAGCACCGCCGGCAGCGGGCACACGGCGACCCAGGCGAGGGTCCGGCGGTCGACGTGGGGCACGGGACGGGCTTCGACGCGCGGCGGGCCACGGGTTGTTCCTCCCGTTGCGCAGTTCTGCCACGACGCGTGCGCGTCACCCGTCGAGTCGGCTGCGGACGAACTCGAGACCGCTCGCGAACTCACACCACGACCCCGGCTGCGGGCCCGCCCGGTGGGGCGCGACGAGGCACTACTTCGCGACGCCGAACTGCGCCCGCCCTTGTTCGCCCCCGCCGACGACGACGCCAGCACCAGCGTGCCCGGCCGCATCGGCATGCACGTGCCGAATCCGCCGTAGAGCCCCTTCGAGATCGCTGACAACCCAAGGAGAGCGAGATGTCGCCTGCCTCGAGCGCGATGCGCTACGATCCGCGTCATGCAGATCGACGAGTTCTTGGACCGCGTCGCTCGCTCGCCACTCCATGCACACGCCGAGTGGTTTTCGCGGTGGCATCGACCGGCGATCCAGATCATCACCACCGACATCGTCGGGACCAGCCGGTTTGGAGGCGTGCCAGAGCTCGCGATCGGGACCAGTTGGCCGTGTCACGAGAAGGGTCCCTACCGCTTTCTCGGGCAGATCGATCTCGCCGACTTGGCACCGATCAGCACGGCGTTCGCGTCACCGTGGAAGGATGCGTTGCCCCACGACGGCCTCCTGTCGCTCTTCGTCGCCGACGACCCGACCGGAGAGATCGATCCCAAGTGCGAGATCTTCTGGGGTGACCCCCGCTACGGACGGGCAATCTTGAGCGAATGGGATGTGCCGCGCGCCGCGTTGGCCCTCTGTGCCAAGAAGTTTGAAGCCAGCGAGCCCGACCAATTTACTGTAGGGGGCGAGCAGCGAGAGCGAGATGAACGAGACCCCGAGAGCAGCTGGAT
>JBIJCC010000007.1:0-171870 GCA_044344875.1 Nannocystaceae bacterium | reverse complement strand
TTCTACAACCGCCATCGACGCCACTCCACCCTCGACATGGTCAGCCCAGCCGACTTCGAAGATTTTCATCGACGTAACGCTGCTCAGGCAGCATAACCAACCTGTCCATCAAATCGGGGCAAGGCCACTGCATCGACGGCTACTGCGGCGGCCCGCCGGTGACCACGACGATCGACCCAACGATGGGCACCACCGACGCGGTCACCACCGGACCCTCGCCGACCACCGGCGAACTGCTGTGCGACGGTCAACCCGGGGCGGTCTGCGAGCCCGAGATGCCCGGCATCCCCGATGCCGACTGCGACGGCGACTGCACGTTCCCGCACTGCGGCGACCGCACGCTCAACCCGCACGCAGTGAACGACGGTGTCGAGCCGCCGTCGGGCGTCGAGGAGTGCGACGAGGGCATCGAGGGTGTGCCGGTGGACACGCCGGACTGCGACGAAGACTGCACGCTGCCGACCTGCGGCGACGGCCACCCCAACGCGGCCGCCGGCGAGGCCTGTGACGACGCCAATGGGGACGACCTCGATGGCTGTGTCGTCGGCTGCCAGGTGCCGCTGTTCACGGAGCGCTTCGACGAGCAGACGTGGACCTCCGAGCCGTACGATCTGTCCCGCTACGAGGGGACGATCTGGGCGGACACCACCGGCACCGTCGTCAGCGGTTGGGTATGGCAGAACGGTCGGTGGAACAGCGGCGCGATCCCGTACCGGGCGCTGAGCCCCTCCGAGCTGACGTACTTGTACCACTACGCCGGCGTGACCCATCTCGTCAGCCCGCCGTTCGATCTTCCCGCCGTCGAGGAGATCCCGCCGGGCTACGCGATGCAGCTGCGGTTCTGGCACCGACTCACGGTCGAAGGCGGGTGCGAGATGCAGGCGGGGACCACGGGCGATGGCGGCGTGATCCAGCTTCGCGCCGGGGGCGAAGCGAGCAAGCTCGTACCGGCCGGCGGCTACATGGCCCTGGACACGGAGCTCTGCGAGGCGGGGCCGATCGGCAAAGAAGGCTACCGGCTCCCCAATCCGCAGGTGTCCGACCGGGACGGCCTTGCCCTGACCGGGCCGGAGCAGGAGGGCCTGGTCACGGTCGACCTCACCGCCCACCTGGGGACGCCGCAGGTGCAGTTGGTCTTCGAGTTCGGGACCGACTGCTTCCACTGCACCGAGCCCGCGTTCGCGCCGAGCCGGTGGGAGATCGACGACGTCGTCGTCGCTGCGTTCCCGATCGAGTGAGCAGCGTCGCGTCCCCGATCAGAACCGGCCGCGCACGCCGAGCCCCGCGACGCGCGGCCCGATCCACGGCGCCCACGCGTTGCCCTTCGCGCTCGCCCGGCGCTTCGCGCCGATGCCGACCAGCACCGCGCCCGTGATCGCGAACACGCCCCCGACGACACCGCCGGCGATCGCCAGCGTGTTCCCGGTGCGGCCGCGGTCGAACTGCGAGCGACGCCCGTCGATGTCGTCGTCGGCGAGATCACCGAGGTCGTTGGCCTTGCTGCCCATCGCCAGGCCGGCGCCCATCATCGCCAGGCCGCCGACACCGACGGCGAGGGCGGCGGCGCCGGTGCCCAGCAGCACCGCGTGGGAGCGCTCCGCGGCCGGCGCGTCGTCGGCCCGCTCGCTCGGGCGTTGGTCGCGGCGGTCCCGGGCCTTCTTCCGATCGGCCGCCTCGATCTGCGCCGTGATCACGTTCAGCCGCTCGGTGATCTTGCCGCGCTCGGTCTCGGCCTCTGGGGTGTCGCCGAACAGGGCAGGGATGCTCTCGGCGTAGCCGACCATCAGGACCTTGGCCTGACGCAGGTGCGTCAGGTCGCCGGTGACCTCGAAGGCGCGCTCGCGCGCCGTCGCGATGTTGTAGATGAGCAGCGCCTTGATGCGCGCCGCGTCGGTCGAGTCGGGCACGCTCGAGAAGGCCTCGGTCCACAGCTCGATCGCGCCGATGAAGTCCGCGGTGGCGAATCGGGCCTCACCCTGCTGGTAGAGCCCGCGCGCCCGATCGAACCCGTCGTCGGCCGGGGCCGGGGCGGCCTCCGGTGCTGCGCTCACCGCGAACGGCAACGGACCGACGAGGATCGCACCGACCGCGAGCCCACCCAGCGCTGACACCAACATCGCAGCGAGCATAGCCCATCGACGCGCGCGGTGCATCGACGGCTCCGCGAGGGCGGTGTACGCTGTCGGCCTCGCCCCGATGCCCGTGAAGTCGAACCCCACCTCGAGGCTGCGCGCCGCCGCGCTGACGTGTGTCCTGTGCCTGGTCGCCGGGGCCTGCAGCGAGTCGGACCCGGCGGCCGACACCGGCTCGGCCGCCGACGGGAGCACCAGCACCGGCGACACGACCCCGCACACCACGCTCCTCGCCACGGTGCCGAACAGCGTGTGCGATGCGGTCGGCGTGGTGGGGGTGCAGATCCAGGCAGTGCAGGTCGGCTGCGAGCACCCGCCGCCGGCCCCGTGCACGATGCCGTCGGATCCGCCGCCCATCGAGGGGGACACGATCAGCTGCCCGATCACCGATCCCACGGTCACCCTCGGGGTCCGCATCGAGGCCGCCGCCGAGTACCAGGTCGAGGTCATCTCCGACCGCGCCCCCGAGGCCGCGACCCGCGAGTGCTTCGCCGAGTCGGTGATGCAGACCAGCGTGCTGGTCACCAGCGTCGACCTCGACGTCGGCGCCGAGAAGACGCTGATCGGCGCCGGCGCACCCTGCCCGGAGTAGTCGACCCGAGCGGCCCGACGGTGGCCCGACATGCCCCGGATGGCCCCGCCGGGACCGTGGTCACGCGGCGGCGGGCCTGCTAGCGTGCGCCCGATGGTCTACGACCACCAATCGATCGAACGCCGCTGGCAAGCCTACTGGGAGCAGCACGAGACCTTCCGCGCAGAGGTCGACCGCGAGCGCCCCAAGTACTACGTGCTCGACATGTTCCCGTACCCCTCGGGGGACGGGCTCCACGTCGGCCACGTCGAGGGCTACACGGCGACGGACATCGTCGCGCGCTACAAGCGGATGCGCGGGTTCAACGTGCTGCACCCGATGGGGTGGGACGCGTTCGGGCTCCCGGCCGAGCGCCACGCGATGAAGACCGGCGTGCACCCGGCGACGGTCATCGCCAACGCCAGCGCGAACTTCCGGCGGCAGCTCAAGCGGCTGGGCTTCTCGTACGACTGGCGTCGCGAGGTCAACACCACCGACCCGGGCTACTACAAGTGGACGCAGTGGATCTTCTTGCAGCTGTGGGGCAGCTGGTACGACCGCGAGGCCCAGCGCGCGCGACCGATCGCCGAGCTGCCGATCCCCGACGACGTCCGGGACCAGGGTGAGCTCGCGGTCGCGCGCCACCGCGACGCGCGTCGGCTCGCCTACCTCGACGAGGCGCCGGTGAACTGGTGCCCCGCGCTGCGGGTCGTGCTCGCCAACGAGGAGGTCGCCGAGAAGGTCGACGACGGCTACGAGGTCATCCGTCGGCCGATGCGGCAGTGGGTGCTGCGGATCACCGAGTACGCCGAGCGGTTGCTCGCCGATCTGGAGGGCTTGGACTGGCCGCCTCACGTGCTCGAGATCCAGCGCAACTGGGTCGGGCGCTCCGAGGGCGCGGAGATCGACTTCGCGATCGCCGGCCACGCCGCCACGCTCACCGTGTTCACGACGCGACCCGACACGCTCTACGGCGCGACGTACATGGTGCTCGCGCCCGAGCATCCGCTGGTCGCCACGATCACCACGCCGTCGTGCCGCGCCGAGGTCGAGGCCTATGTCGAACGCACCGCGCGTCGCAGCGAGCGTGAGCGTCAGGCCGACGCGCAGGGCGGCAAGAAGACGGGCGCGGCCACGGGTGCGATGGCGATCCACCCGATCACCGGTGCCGAGATCCCGATCTGGATCGCCGACTACGTGCTGGTCGGCTACGGCACCGGCGCGATCATGGCGGTGCCCGGCCACGACGAGCGCGACCACGCCTTCGCGACGACGATGGGCCTGCCGATCGTCCGCGTCGTCGCGCCGGTCGACGGCGTCCCCGCGGACCACGACATCGGCAAGACCGCGTTCGTCGGCGAGGGCGTGGCGGTGAACTCCGCGATCATCGACGGCCGACCCACCGCCGACGCCAAGCGGGTGATGACCGAGCACCTCGTGGCCCAGGGCCGCGGGCGCGCCCGCGTCACCTACAAGCTGCGCGACTGGCTGTTCTCGCGGCAGCGTTACTGGGGCGAGCCGTTCCCCCTGGCGCACCGACCCGACGGCATCGTCGTCGCCGCCGACGAGCTCCCGGTCGCGCTGCCCGAGGTCGCCGACTACGATCCGTCCGAGGACGGCGAGCCGCCGCTCGCCCGCGCCACCGCGTGGAAGACCCTCCCCGACGGCTCCACGCGCGAGACCAACACGATGCCGCAGTGGGCCGGCAGCTGCTGGTATTACCTGCGCTTCTGCGATCCGGGCAACGGCGCGCTGCCGTGGTCCAACGACGCCGAGCGCTACTGGATGCCGGTGGATCTGTACGTCGGCGGGGTCGAGCACGCCGCGACGCACCTGCTGTACTCGCGCTTCTGGCACAAGGTGCTGTTCGACCTCGGCCACGTCGGCGAGCCCGAGCCGTTCCGTCGCCTGGTCAACCAGGGGATGATCCTCGGCGCGACGTTCCTCCCGCTCGATCGGCGCAAGGGCGACGACGGCAAGAAGCTGGTGTTCCTGCCCCACGACGTCGAGGAGCAGGCGGATCCCGATCGGCCTGGCGAGTCGGTCTGGGTCGTGCGCACGACCGGCGAGCGCGTCGAGATCCAGTGGGACAAGATGTCGAAGAGCCGCGGCAACGTGGTCAACCCCGACGAGGTCGTGGCCAGCTACGGCGCCGACTCGGTGCGCATGTACGAGATGTTCATGGGCCCGCTCGAGCACAGCGCGCCGTGGCAGTCCGAGGGGCTCGCCGGCGTCCATCGGTTCTTGCAGCGGGTGTGGAAGCTCTTCCACATCACCGCGCCCGAGGGATCGAGCGAGCCCGACGCGCTGCGCCCGGTGGTCGACGGCGAGGGCACGCCGCGGCAGCGACGGCTGCTCCATCGCACGATCGAGGAGGTCACGACCCGCATCGATCGCTTCGCGTTCAACACGGCGATCAGCGCGTTGATGGTGTTCACGCGCGATCTCGTCGCGACGGATGCGGGGGGCGAGCCCGCCGAGGCCGCGCTGCCCCGCGATGCGGCGCGGCAGTTCTGCCTGCTGTTGGCGCCCTTTGCGCCTCACCTCGCCGAGGAGCTCTGGTCGGAGCTCGGGCACCCCGGGACCCTGGCCTACGAGCCGTGGCCCGCGCCCGATCCGGTGTGGCTCGTCGACGACACGTTCCAGCTCGTCGTGCAGATCAACGGCAAGTGGCGGGCGGAGATCGCCGCGCCGAAGGCCGCGAGCAAGGACGAACTCGTCGCGCTCGCGGGGGCCGTCGACGACGTCGCGCGCAAGCTCGCCGGCGCGACCCCCAAGCGGGTCGTCGTGGTCCCGGGGCGCCTGGTCAACTTCGTGCTCTGACCGCGCGACCCCGCTGCATCGGCGACGTCGCGGCGCCTCCGAATCGGCTCACCCGATCGCCGGAGGCCGAACGCGGCATCTCACGGCCGTTTCGCGACGTCCGGTGAGCCGGGCGTGCGCCGATTCCCGGCCGTCGCGCTGTCGACTCTGGTAACGTGCAACCACGGCTACGGCCCATACTTCGGGGTTGGTGGGGGGCCGCCCCAGGGGGAAATTGCACATGACACGCAAGGCACACGTGGTTCAGTGGTGTGGTGGCTTCGCCGCCGTCTGTTTGCTCGCGACCGGGTGCGGCGGTAAACGCGACGCGGACGACGACTCCGGCGCCAGCGTGTCGATGACCGGCATCACGGTCACCGCCGCGACCGAGATGACCGGCCTCACCGACACCGAGGGCACCGTCGGGGACGACGACACCGGGGACAAGCTCGACGTCGGCACGAACACGACCAACGGCGGCTGCGGCAGCGTCGATCTCGGCTGCACCGATCAGATCGACCTGCTGTTCGTGATCGACAACTCCGGCACGATGGCGGCCGAGCAGCTGAACCTCGCGCTGAACTTCCCGCGCCTGGTCGACCGGCTCGAGAACCTCCAGGACTCGGCCGGCAACATGATCAGCCCCGACGTGCAGATCATGGTGACCACGACGGACTTCGGCAATCCGCTGTGCACGCCGTTCCAGCCCGCCGGTTACGAGCCGGCCAAGGGCGCGCCGACGGTGTCCGGTTGCAACGCGCGCATCGACGACTTCACCGGCCTCGGCTCGAGCCCCGACGTGGTCCCCGAGGCCTGCACGACGGTCTGCCCGACGGACATCGTGCCGAGCGATCCCTTCATCTCGTTCAACCCGATGGGCACCAACGTCCCCGCCGTGCCCGAGGTCGACATCAACGGCGACCTCATGCCCGACTCGGCGGTCGCCCAGGCGCTGGCGTGCATCGGGCCCCAGGGCATCAACGGCTGCGGCTACGAGGCGCCCCTCGAGACGATGCTGCAGGCGCTGAACCCGGGCTCGGCCTGGAACACCGGCGACCGACCGTTCCTCCGCGACGGCGCGCTGCTCGCCATCGCCATCGTCACCGACGAGGTCGAGTGCTCCGTGAAGGACTACTCGATCATGGAGGACGAGGCGTACCAGGAGACCAACCCCGACAACGGCAACAAGCAGGCGTCGAGCGCGATCTGCTGGAACGCCGGCGTCAGCTGCAACGGCCCCGACGCCAGCGGGACCTACAGCGACTGCACCTCCCTCGACGACGGCAAGCTGCAGCCCATCAGCCGCTACACGCAGTATCTCGTCGACGATCTCCGCGAGAACCAGAACAAGGAGGTGCTGATGCTCGGCATCCTCGGCGTTCCGCTCGTCACCGACTACGCGGATTCGCCGCCGTTCAACCCGATCGCTGGCGGTGAACTCTCGCTCGTGTACCGCGACTGGATCGACGGCACCTACCCGGCGGGTGACATCCTCCCGCTCGAGGCCGCCGACGGCGTCACGGCCGCCGACAAGCAGTTCGACTTCGGCATCGGTCCCGGCTGCACCGGCGTGCCGGACATCAACGGCATCTCGACCGGCCAGGGCACGCCGAATACGCGCGTGATGGAAGTCTGCCACGCCCTCGACTACGTCGATGGCAGCGGCAACGAGAACATCCGCTGCTGCATCACCTCGATCTGCGACTCCGACTTCAGCCCCGCGATCGATTGCCTCACCGGCATCATCGGGGACTCGATCACTCAACCGGGCTGATCGACGCCCGGGCAAAACCCTCGCGAGGCGGCTGGGGCGCCGCCTCTGCGAGGTTTCCGCCGAGTTCACTCACGGTCGCCCCAACGCCCACCGCACATGCCGTGCGGTTGTCCGGCCAGCAGGCGTCTGCCAAACTGGTCCTCCCTTCGACTCGAACGCGTGGAGACGTTGTCCATGAAACGATTTTGTTCCCTCTCTGTCCTATTGGCCGCTTCCGTGGGTGCTGCGAGCTGCGGAGAGGACCGCACCGATGCGAGCGGCTCGGCCACCGTGGCCGACGACACCACGGGCGGCACCACGATGACGTCGTTGACCACCGCGGCCGACGAGACGAGCTCCAGCGATGGTGGCGGGATCAAGCTCGACTCGCTCGTCGACACGACCGGCGGGCCGTCGGGTTGTGCGACGGACGGCGGCTGCGTCGAGATCGACCTCCTGTTCGTGATCGACAACTCGGGCACGATGGGCGAGGAGCAGCTCAACCTCGCGAAGAACTTCCCGCTGCTCATCCAGCAGCTCGAGTCGCTCAAGGACGCTTCCGGCGCGCCGGTGTACCCGAGCGTCAACGTCATGGTCACGACCTCGGACTTCGGGCACCCGCTGTGCACCCAGTTCGAGAAGCCGGACTACGAGCCGCGCCGGGGCGCGCCGGTGTACGAGGGCTGCAACGCCCGCATCAACCGCTTCACCGGCCTGGGGAACAACCCGCTGGTCATCAACGAGGCGTGCACGACCAACTGTCCGGCCGACCTCGCGCCGTCGGATCAGTTCATCCACTTCGACGTCAACGGCTCGAACGTACCGCTGGACAACGTCGCGCAGGCGCTGTCGTGCATCGGTCCCCAGGGCATCGACGGCTGCGGCTACGAGGCGCCCCTCGAGACGATGCTCCAGGCCATCAACCCCGAGGCGTGCTGGAACGACCCGACGCGCGAGGGGTGCAGCGACGATCCCGAGTGGGGCCAGTTCAACAAGCCGTTCCTCCGCGACGGGGCGCTCCTCGCCATCGCGATGGTCACCGACGAGGCCGATTGCTCGGTCGAGGCGCCCGGCGGCTTCACGTACTTCACCAACCCGGAGAACAACCAGTACTGGGAGATCAACCCGAACGGCGATCAGCCGCAGGTGTCCTCCGCGGTGTGCTGGAACGCGGGCGTGAGCTGCAGCGGCCCCGACGCGACCGGTGCGTACACCGACTGCGTCTCGACCGACAACGGCGTGCTGCACCCGACCGATCGCTACATCTCGTATCTGAACTACCTCGTGCAGGAGCAGGACAAGGACGTCGTCATGCTCGGCATCTTCGGGGTGCCCGAGGTCACGGCGCACAATCCCATGCCGCCCTTCGAGCCCACCGCCGGTGGCGTCTACGCCCTGCAGAACCGCGTGTGGACCGAGGCCGACCTCACCCCCGCCGAGGTCGACGACGGCGTGACCGTCGAGGAGAAGGTCTGGGAGTTCGGCAACATCGCGCCGGGCTGCCTCAACGAGAACGGCAGCGCGATCTTCCCGACGCGCGCGCAAGAGGTCTGCGAGAGCCTCAACATCCCGGACGATCCGTCGACGCCGGCCCTCGACGAGAGCGCCCCGCGTTGCTGCATCGAGTCGATCTGTGACGACGACTTCAGCCCCGCGATCCAGTGCCTCACCGGCGCGATCTCGTCGCTGATTCCGCCGGCCGGCTGATCGCTACCCGGAACGTCGAACGGCGAGTGGGGGACCTGGGGTCCCGCGCTCGCCGTTCTCGTTTGGTTGTCGCCGCCGTCTCCGCAGCGCGGCGCAGTGCGGACTACTGCTTGCGCAGGAAGGTGCTGCCCTGGCGCGTGATCTTCAGCCGTCGCTTGAGGCCGCTGCCCTCGACGTGCACGAAGCTCTTGGCCCGCAGCGTCCGCAGGATGATGCGCAGTTGCTCGGTGGTGAGGTTCGCGAGACTGGTGAGCTCGGACTCGCGGAGTCCGCCGCGCTCGGCGAGGCAGCGCAGCACCCGGATGTCCCCGTCGGGGACGTCCGCGCGGCGACGGATGACCAGCGCGCCGGGATCGCCCAGATCCATCACCGGGTTGCCATCGGCGTCGTACTGGACCTCGCCGCGGGGCGGTGCCTTCGCGGCGGGCTTGGCGGCCGCCGGCGGGGGTCGCTTGCGCGCGGTGTCGATGAGCTCCTGGACGGTGAACAGGTCGAGGACGGGGGCCATCGCGGGGTTGCCCCGGATCGCACCGATCAGCTCGCCCAGCGTCGCGTGATCCGGCAGCGACGCGATGACGTCGCGGATCAGCTCGCGCAGGGACTGGCCCCACGCGTCGTCGGCTCGTTCAGTCGGTACCGCAGCCTCCGGCTGCTGCTCGGGATGCCCCATTCGATTGCTCTCGACTCGTGGGTCCGGGGACGTTGCTCGAGGGCAACGTCTGCTCGGCGCGAAGACCCGTTCCGCACCGTGTCAGCTCGACAAACGCCACCGCGCATCGGGGGCGTTCGGCGTTCGGCAGCGGCGTACGCCCGTTGGGCGAGGCCGAACCCGAACACAAACGGACTCGTACGCGGTGATGTTGCAGCCGGCCCCGGCCGGTGTCAACACCCGCCGGCGCGCGTCGCCCGGGCTTGACACCCGCCGGGGTGGCGGGGATGAAGGGCCCCATCGTGGCGCATTCGACTCCCCCCGCGGTGCACTCGAACACGGCCTCGACGTCGGCGTCGCCAGTGTGGCGGCTCGAGATCGCCACGGCACCGCACCTGCGCGACACGCTGGCGATCGAGACCATCGCGCGCGCCTCGACGTGGCTCGGCGTGGTGCCGTCGGCCGTGCACACGCGCAAGGTCTTCCACCTCGATCTCGGCCTCGACGAGGCGGACGCCGTGCGCGTCCTCGAGGCGCTGGTCGATCCGATCGCCGAGGTCGGGGCGCTCGGCATGCTCGCGGATCCGTGGCCCGTTGGCACGCACGTCGTGACGGTCGGATTCCGTCCCGGCGTCACCGATGCGGTCGCGACCACGGTGAAGCGCGCCGCACAGGATCGCCTGGGTCGAGCGCTGCCCGGCGCCGCGTTCAGCTCGACGCTCTTCGTGCTCGAGGGGCTCGAGCGCGCCGCGGTCGAGCGCATCGCGGCCGACCTACTCTACAACCCGCTCATCCAGCGGATGCACGTGCAGACCGTGCCGCGCACCCTCGATCTCGAGGTGCCGCGCGCTGGCGCGAGCGTGGCGGCGAACGTCGCGACGGTCCCGCTGCGCGACGCCAACGATGCCGAGCTGCGACGGATCTCGGAGCAGGGCGTGTTGGCCCTGACCCTCGAGGAGATGCAGGCGATCGCTGCCCACTTCCGCGAGCGCGGCCGCGATCCCACGGACGCGGAGCTCGAGTGCCTCGCGCAGACGTGGAGCGAGCACTGCAAGCACAAGATCTTCGCGTCGCCGATCGAGGTGCACGCCGCCGGTGGATCGCGTCGGATCGAGCGCGGTCTGTTCCGCACCTTCGTCCGCGGCGCGACCGAGTCGATCGCCGCCGCGCGGATGGCCACGGGGCTCGACACCGCCGACGCGCCGTGGCTGGTCTCGGTGTTCCACGACAACGCCGGTGTCGTGCGGTTCACCGCCGACGATCACCTGGTCTACAAGGTCGAGACCCACAACTCGCCCTCGGCGCTCGACCCGTACGGCGGCGCGATGACGGGCATCGTCGGGGTCAACCGCGACAGCTTCGGCACCGGCCTGGGCGCTGATCTTCTGACCAACGTCTGGGGCTACTGCTTCGGCGATCCGCGGCACGACGCGCCGATGCCCAAGGGCCTCATGCACCCGCGGCGGATCCGCGACGGCGTGCACCGGGGCGTGATCGACGGCGGCAACCAATCCGGGATCCCCTACAGCCGCGGCTTCGAGCTGTTCGACGCCCGCTTCCTCGGCAAGCCGCTGGTCTTCTGCGGCACGGTGGCCGCGATGCCGGCGGTCCGCGCCGGTCACCCGACCCACGTGAAGCGGGCGCAGGTCGGCGATGCGATCGTCATGGTCGGCGGACGCATCGGCAAGGATGGCATCCACGGCGCCACCTTCTCGAGCGTTCGGCTGGACGAGTCGGCGCCGGCGCAGGCGGTGCAGATCGGTGATCCGATCACGCAGAAGATGATGTTCGACATGCTGACGGTCGCGCGGGACCGCGGGCTCGTGACGTCGATGACCGACAACGGCGCTGGCGGCCTGTCGTCGAGCGTCGGCGAGATGGCGACGGCGACCGGCGGCGCGCGGATCGATCTGGCGCTGGCGCCCCTCAAGTACCCGGGCCTGCAGCCGTGGGAGATCCTGGTGAGCGAGGCGCAGGAGCGGATGACGCTGGCGGTCGCGCCGGCGCAGCTCGACGCGTTCCTGGCGCTCGCGCAGGCCTACGAGGTCGAGGCCACGGTGCTCGGCGAGTTCACCGACAGCGGCCGGCTCGAGGTCCGCTTCGGCGCGCTCGACGTCGCCGATCTGTCGCTCGAGTTCCTCCACGACGGCGTGCCGCTGCCGGTGCTGCACGCCGAACTCGGCGCGCCGCCGCCGAGCCCCACGCTCGCGGCCGAGTTCACCGACGACGCGCGCTTGGGCGAGCACCTGATCGCGCTGCTCGCCGCACCCGAGCACGCCAGCGCCGTCGATCGCGTGCGTCACTACGACCACGAGGTGAAGGGCCTGTCGGTCATCAAGCCGCTGGTCGGCGTGCGTCGCGATGTGCCGTCGCCAGCGACGGTCATGCGCGTGCGTCACGGTCGCGACGAGGCCGTCGTCCTGGGCGAGGGCATCCACCCGTTCTATGCCGCCGGGGACGCGCGGGCGATGGCCATGGCGTCGGTCGACGAGGGCGTGCGTCGGGTGATCTGCGCGGGCGCACGGGTCGATCGCATCGCCGCGCTCGACAACTTCTGCTGGCCCGATCCCGTGCAGAGCGATCGGACCCCCGACGGCCGGCACAAGCTGGCGCAGCTCGTCGCCTGCTGCGAGGGGCTGCACGACGCGTGCGTGGCCTACGGTGTGCCGCTCATCAGCGGCAAGGACTCGATGAAGAACGACGCCGTGATCGGCGGGGTCAAGATCTCGATCCCGCCGACGTTGCTGGTCAGCGTGATCGGTCAGATGGACGACGCCGCCGCGGCGCTGGACCTGGTCGCGCCCGCGCCGAGCGACCTGTGGCTGCTCGGCAGCACGCGCGAGGAACTCGGTGGCGCGAGCATGCTGCGTCGCCTCGGCGTCGCCGACGGCGGCGGCGTGCCGCAGACCGATCCGACCGCCACGTGGCCGACGTACGTCGCGTTCGCGGGTCTGCGCGACGCCGGTCGGGTCGCCAGTGCCGCGGCCCTTGGGCGTGGCGGGCTCGGGCTCGCGCTGGCACACCTGCTGCTCGCGACCGAGTCGGCGATCGAGGTCGATCTGGCGGCGGTGGCGGAGCTGTCCGCCTTCGCGACGCTGTTCTCGGAGTCGACCGGACGGATTCTCTTCTCGGCGCGGGCCGAGCATGCGGACGCGATCGCGGCGGCGCTCGGCCCCGCGGCGCGCCGCATCGGCGGGGTGTCGGCCGGCGAGCCCGGGCTTCACCTGCGGCAGGGCGCGGAGGTTCGGGCGCACGTCGGCCTCGCGGCCATCCGCGGCGCCTTCGACGGCGGCCTGCTCGGGCTCTGAGCCACGATCGGGCCGAACATCGATCGGGCGGGCCCCGGTAGCCGGTCGAAGACGCGCGCCGTACGATGCAGGGTGATGGTGCGTCGGGTTCGAAACGCCGTGGCCCTGCCGGTGATGTGGCTCCTCGCCTGCGCGCGGGCCCCCGAGGTCACCGCGGAGGATTGCCCCCCTGCGCCTTCGGTCGAGGCGACGACGACGACGTCACCGACGCCCGCCGTCGTCGCGCCGTCGCCCGCGGGCGCGACGACCTGGCGCGAGCCGAGCGCGGCCGTGCGCGACCTCGTCGACGCGCGGCCGACCCCCGCGGTGGCGATCGATCCGACCGGCGCCCGCGTGCTCGTGATGCACCAGCGCGCCATGCCGGGGATCGCCGAGGTCGCGCGGCCGTTCGCGGCGCTCGCGGGCCTGCGCATCGACGAGCTGCGCGCCGGCGTGCGACGGGTGTGGACGCTCGACGGCCTGACCTCGATCGCGATCGACAGCGGCGAGGCGGCAACGATCGTCGCGCCGGAGTCCGCCATGATCGCCAGCCCGGGCTGGTCGCCAGACGGTACGCGCGTCGCGTGGCTGTCGTTGGGGGAGGCCGACGTCACGCTGTGGACGGCGCGGGCCGACGGCAGCGACGCGCGCGCCATCGCGGCGGTGCTCGATCTGCTCGGGCCGGGGTACCGATTCGCGAAGGACGACCTGCTCGTCGTCGTGCCCCATGCTCCGGCCCCGCCGCCACCGAAGACGGTGGTGCCGAGCGGCCCGGTCGTCGAGGACGCCCGCGGCGATCGGGCCCAGAACCGCACTTACCAGGACCTGCTGACCAACGCGCAGGACGAGGCCCGCTTCGAGGCCTTCGCCACCGGGCAGCTGGCGTGGGCCGACGTCGACGGTGGCCCGTTGCGCCCCATCGGCGCGCCCGGGATGTTCACGCAGATGGACGCGTCTCCCGACGGGCGCTTCGTCCTCGTCGAGCGCGTGCGTCGGCCGTTCTCCTATGTCGTGCCGTATGAGCGCTTCGGTCGTGTCGTCGAGGTCTGGGATCGCGACGGAAAGGTGGTGAAGACCATCGCGGATCAAGAGCCCGCGGAGGCCATCCCGATCGATGGCGTGCGCACCGGGCCGCGGCAGGTCGAGTGGCTCGCCACCGAGCCCGCGACGCTCGTGTGGTTCGAGGCCCAGGACGGTGGCGACCCGCGCAGGACGGTCGAGCACCGCGACGCGTGGATGCGCTCCGACGCTCCGTTCTCGACCACCGTCGAGATCCTGCGGTTGCAGCACCGCGCCCGTGATGTCGCGGCGCTCGACGGTGACGGTCGCGTCCTCGTCCGCGAGTACGATCGCGATCGTCGGTGGTCGACCACGTGGCTGACGTCGGCGAACGCGGGCGCCCCGGCGACCAAGCTGTTCGATCGCTCCTCGCTCGATGCCTACGGCGATCCCGGGACGCCGGTCACGCGAACGTTGGCGTCGGGCCATCGGGCGGTGGCGACGACGGACGGGTCGATCTTCCTGCGAGGGGAGGGGGCGACGCCCGACGGCGATCGACCGTTCCTCGATCGCCTCGCGCTGGCGGACGGCGCGAAGGCCCGGCTGCTCGAGTCGAGCGCCGACAGCCACGTCGAGTTCATGGGCTTCGCCGGGGCCACGGGCACCGATGCGCTGGTCGTGCGCCGACAGGGGCCCGAGGTCCCGCCGGATCTCCACGTCCACACCGCGACCGGTGAACGGGCGCTGACCCACTGGCCCGATCCGCGGCCGGGCCTGCGCGGCGTCACCCGGACGCTGCTCAAGTACCGCCGCGACGACGGCGTCGAGCTCTCGGGCACGCTGTACCTTCCGCCCGGCGATCCGCCGACCGGCGGCTGGCCGCTGCTCGTGTGGGCCTACCCCGTCGAGTACAACGACAAGGACACCGCGGGGCAGGTCCGCGCTGCGACCAACCTGTACATGCGGGTCTCCGCGAGCTCGGCGTTGGCGATGCTCGCGGCTGGCTACGCCGTGCTCGACGACGCCGCGATGCCGGTCGTCGGCGATCCACAGACGATGAACGACACGCTGCTCCGCCAGCTCGAGGGCGCCGCGGCGGCGGCGATCGATGCGGCAGCGGCGACCGGCCTCGTCGATCGCACGCGCGCGGCCGTCGGTGGACACTCGTACGGTGCGTTCATGACCGCGAACCTGCTCGCACACACCGATCTGTTCCGTGCTGGTATCGCGCGCTCGGGCGCATACAACCGGACGCTCACGCCGTTCGGCTACCAGAGCGAGCGGCGAACGCTGTGGGAAGCCCCGGAGACCTACGCGAAGGTGTCACCGCTGCTCCACGCCGATCGCATCGACGAGCCGCTGCTGCTCGTGCACGGTGAGCAAGACGACAACTCGGGGACGTTCCCGCTGCAGTCGCAGCGCCTGTTCGCGGCGATTCGCGGGACGGGGGGCGTCGCGCGGCTGGTGATCCTGCCGAACGAGGCCCACAGCTACACCGCCCGCGAGAATCTGCTGCATCTCCTCGCCGAGGAGATCGAGTGGCTCGACATGCATGTCCGCACGCCCACCGGATGAACTCGGCGGGCGTCCTCGCCTCGATCAGGTCCCGGATCAGGTCCCGACCGAGCCGCTCGCCGCCGGAGCCGGCGCGGGCTTGCCCTTGTTCTTCTTCTTGCCGCCGTGCCCGAACGAGATGTCGAGCGAGATGTTGAACAGCTGGAAGAACTGCTTGTAGACGCCGTTGGCTCCGGCCTGCCGGGTCGGCGACTGGAACCGGTTGAGCGCGCTCTTCCCCTTCGTGCTGGTGCGGAAGAAGATCAGCTCGGTCGCCGTGAAGGCCAGGGCGAGGTTGCGGATGATCTGCCACCGCACGCCGGCGGCGATGCTCATCTTGTGCGCGTCCATCAGCGCTGGGTCGAGGGTCTGCAGCGGCACGGCGGTGCTGTCGTAGCCGGCGCCGATGTAGCCCTCGACCTCGGGCACGAACCAGTAGCTGCCGCCGACGCGCACGCCACCGGCGTCCTTCCAGAACCGCGGCAAGTGCTGCACGACCGACGGGTCGGCGTCGCCGCCGAAGTTGGCCGGGTCGTCGAGCGCGGAGTCCATGTTCGCGAAGTCGCAGTTGCGATCCGGCATGGTCCGGTCGAGGACACACTGGTTCTTGAACACCGACCACCGGGTGTAATCGGCGAACACGCGGACCTCGTACTTGTCCGTCGGTCGGGCGCGGAAGCCGATGCGGAGGATGTCCGGCATGGTCTGCGTCAGCTCGACCTGGCTCTGCGACGGCGCGGAGAGGGTCAGCGTGTTGTCGAGCGTGCCCTTCAGCTTCATGCCGCCGACGATGTTGGGCTGGCTGGTGTACGACAGGCCGATGAAGTACTTGCCCATCTTGAGGACGTCGTAGATCGCCCCGATGCCGAAGCCGCCCTGCCAGCCGGCGACGTCGATGAAGCTGCGGCCCTCCTTGAGCGAGACGTCCTCGCCATTGATGGCGACGAGATCATCGGTGCCGTCGGCGTTGCGGGCGCGGATGGTCTCGACGTTGCTGCGGATGGCGCTGCCGGTGAGCCCGAGCGACAGGCCGATCTTGCGGATGTTGAACGCGAGACCGCCGGTCACGTACATCGAGCGGATCGTGCCGTCGATCGAGTACCACCGCTGCACGCCGTCGACGGCGCCGGGGAAGTCCTGGCTGTTCTTGTAGGCCTTGTTCTGGTCCCACACCGCCGAGCCGCCGAACGGGAACGAGACCGAGAGGCCGCCGTAGATCCAGTCCGTGCCGAAGTCGCTGGTGACACCGATGAACGGGGCGGCGACGGCGTTGAAGAGCGTTGCCTTGCCGTCGTTGGCGCCTGGCGCGATGTCGCTGCTCGCGGCGGGTCGGTTCACCTCGGACTCCGGCCGCGTGTAGCTGGCGAAGCGCAGCGCGATCGTGCCGTCGATCATGATGTGCGTGCCCTTCGACAACGCCATGCCCGCCGGGTTGTAGTAGAGCGCGGTGGGGTTGTCGGTGGTGGGATGGCCGTGCTCGCCGCCGAACCGGGCGGCCGCGATCCCCGAGGCGCTCGCCGTCGATGACCAGGTCATCGCCGCCGCGCCGAGCGTCATCCACATGCCCGTCTTTGCCATCGCTCTTGCCGTCGCCATCGTTGGTGTTCCCCGGTGCCGTCGCTGGGGCCGCGCCCAAGAGGTGGCGTGCCCGCGGGCCGAAGCCCGCAGCGCGGGTTCGACCGCGGGAACTCTACAACCAAGCCGACTTGGCCGGGGCCTGAAGTTGGGGCATCATCGCGACGGCTCGACGGCGCGGTTTCGCGTCGACGACCAGGCTCGCCCCATGATGCCGTCGTCCCCGAATCCCGCCGTTCGCCTGCTGGTCGCCGCCACCCTCGTCGTCCTGACGGGGTGTCCCTCGCCCGACGCCCCGGGCAAGTACGACGACTTCATCGAACAGACGGAAGAAGAGCGCGAGGACGCGGCCAACATCAAGATGGACCAGGGCGGAGCCCTCGCGGACGTCAGCGGCGACTTCCTGCTCGCCCTCGCGGCCGTCATCGCCCCGGAGACGCCGCTGCAGTTCTACGCCACGGTGACGTTCACGCCCTCGGCGGACGGCGGGATGCTGCAGATGAACCTCCAGCCCCTCAGCCTCGACCCGGGCGAGACCACCATCCCGCGGCAGCCGGTCGGCGACTCGCTCACGCTGCAGCCGGTCGCCGTGAACGCGACCGGCGGCTTCGAGCTGCCGATCAGCGAGCCGGTGATGGTCACCGGCATGGCCAACCCGATCACCGGCAGCGACATCGTCGCGACGCTCAACCTGAGCGGCACGATCCAGTCGGAGGATCTGTTCTGCGGCACGGTCACCGGCATGGTCACATCGCCGCTGATGCTCGACCTCACGGGTTCGAGCTTCGCGGCGGTGCGGGTTCCGAGCGTCGACATGCTCCCGGGCGAGCCGATCACGGTGGCCTGCCCCGTGGGCGGGGGTGAGGACACCGGTGGTGGTTCGAGCTCGGACTCCGGCGGCGGCACGACGGGCTGACGTGGGCGCGGCACACGAGATCCCGTCGCCTCCGAGCGCGTGGGCCTTCGAGCTCGGACCGGTGCCCGGCGCCGCCGAGGTGCGCGTCTGCGTGCTGACCGGCTACGGGCTCAACTGCGAGGCCGAGACCGCGGCCGGCTTCCGCATGGCCGGGGCGACCGCGGAGATCGTCCACACCGGCGCGCTGCTCGAGGCCGGCGCCGCCGGCTTGGACGGCGTGCACATCCTGGCGTTCGTCGGCGGGTTCTCGTTCGGCGACCACATCGCGTCGGGGCGCGTGCTCGCCAACCGCATGCGCTTCCGGATGGCCGACGCGCTCGCGCGCTTCGTCGACGACGGGGGCCACGTCCTGGGCGTCTGCAATGGGTTCCAGACGATCGCCAAGCTCGGCCTGTTGCCGTCGCTCGGGCGGGCGGAGGGCGATCCGCTCGCGCCGCAGCAGGTGTCGATCGTCGACAACGATCGCCTGGGTTACCGCGACGCGTGGGTGCGGCTGCGGGTAGCGACCGACAGCCCGTGCGCGTTCACCCGCGGGGCCTCGGGCGCGCCGCTGGACGTGCCCGCGCGCCACGGCGAGGGGAAGATCGTGTTCGGCGATCCGGCGGCCCGCGATCATGCGCTGCGCTCGGGCCTGGTGCCGCTGCAGTACGTGGATGCGAACGGTGCGGTCACCGAGGCCTGGCCCGACAACCCCAACGGCTCGCTCGGCGGCGCCGCGGCGCTCTGCGACGCGAGCGGTCGGGTGTTCGGCGTGATGCCTCACCCCGAGGCGTTCCTGTATCCGCAGAACCACCCCGACTACACGGGGCGTCGCGCGAACGGAGACGTCGGTCGCCGGGGCGATGGCCTCGGCATCCTCGTCAGCGGCGTGCGCTCGGTGCTCGGGCACTGGACCTAGCCGTCCGGCCGAGGCCCGGTGGCCGGCGGTCGCGCGCCGCGGGGCACCTTGCGGCTCGGCGTCCAAGGAGGCGTCGACTCGCCTCAAACGGCGCAACGGACCAGGTCCACCGCGGCCGCGGATGGCGGCACTGAACTTGTGTCAATGTGCAGCCCATGACGGAGTTCGGCTCGAGCACGGATCTCGAGACGCTGCGACGCAGCGGTCGAGGCAAGATCGTGGTCCTCGGCGTGCTGATCGCCGGCGCCCTGGGGGCTGCAGCGTGGACGTTCCTGCGTCGGGGCGGCACCGGCAACCCCGAGGAGGCCGGCAAGGTCCTGGTGGTCACGCGCGGCACCCACGTGGGCTCGTCCATCGTCCTCAAGGACGTCGGATTCGAGACCGGCGAGGGCACGCTGCCGGCGTGGGTCAACAAGGCCAAGGACGAGGTGCCCGAGCTCGAGGTCGACGGGATCGAGGCGGTCATGACGCTCGCCGATCGCTTCGGCTGGGGCTTCGTGCTGTTCGAGTCGCCCGCGGAGGTCGACTTCTCGGCGCTCGAGTTCGAGGGCGGGCCGCCGACGATCCCCGCCGACGCCAAGTGGGCCGCGGTCTCGGTCGGTGATTTCGCGTTCCCCCACGTCATCACGTTCAACCCGGCGCCGAGCAAGGTGCTGCGCGACGGCACGTTGCCGATGCTGCAGGCGCTGTTCGAGCAGAAGCAGCTCGCCGCGCTGCGCAAGCCCGAGTCACTCGCCGTCGATCAGCTGCAGCTGCGCGACAAGCTCGAGGAGGCGCTGCGCCGCCTCGACCAGGTGCCCGAGGCGGAGAAGATGGCCGAGAAGGTCGTCCGCGATCTCGACAAGGCCCTCACGGAGGGCGAACGGGTCGAGCCCAAGCCCGCGCGCGTCGGCGACACGCTCGAGAGCCTCACGGCGCGGCCGCTGGCCGACGGCAGCGTGCTGTCGATCGGCCGCACGCTCGAGGTCGTCACCCGCGATGCCGTGCGCGCCGATCTCGACCTCGGCGACCGCGAGCAGTTCCTGGTGGGCGCCGCGATGGCCGAGCCGAGCACCCGCGTGCCCTGCACCTCGCTCGCCGAGGGTGGGGTTGCCGTCGGGGACTGGCGCTCCATCCAGTGGTCGGACGACGGGTCGGCGGCGATGCTGTCGACGCTCGGCAACGGCGACAGCCTCTGGACCCTCGACGCGACCAAGGCCGGCGCGTGCGCGTGGACGAAACTGGGCGCCGTCGAGCGCGGTCGCAGCGGCCTCGATGGCCCGGCCGTGCTCGGCCCCGGCGGCGCCCTGGCGCGCGTCGGCTTCGTGGACGGTCTCGGCGTCATCTCCGTGACCCGCCCGGGCGAGCCCGAGGTGGTGTTGGGCATGCTCGAGTCCACCGTGCTCTCGCAGCTGGTGTGGATCGACGGCGATCACCTCGCGGCGATCGCCGACTACGAGATCGACGACACCGCCTGGATCGCGATCTTCAGCGTGCGCGACACGACCCGCGTCGTGGTCGCCCCGGCCAGGGTCGCGGCCGGCAACGCCGGAATCACCCAGCTCGCCGCGATCCCCGGGCGCGCGTCGTTGCTCGCCGTCGGCTACGACGGTCGCCTGGTGCGGATCGATCTGCCCGCGGCCCCGGCCGCGCTGCTGGCGAACCCGCCGATGGCACCCGACGTCACGCCGCTGGTCGCCGAGGGGCGTCCCACCGTGTATCAGGTCGACGCGGGGGCCTTCACGTCGAAGGCGCTGACCGACTCCGGCAACCAGATCGGCGACCTCGCGGTGTCCCGCGACGGTAAGCGCGCGACGATGACCGTCAGCGGGAACGTCGTCGATCCGGAGTACCTGAACGACGGCGAGATCGCGATCGTCGATCTGGACAGCGGCGCGATGCGGGTGCTGACCCGCAACGCCCTGGACGACGACGACCCGGTGTTCACCGCCGATGGCCGCCACGTCGTGTTCTCGACCCGCGTGCAGGCGCCCAAGAGCGACTGGACGATCACGGCGGCGCGCATCGTCCCCACGGAGTGACGCGGGGGTCAGAACAACCGCTCGGCGTCGACGTCGTACGCGCTCTCGCATTCGACGGTGACGTCGTCGATGTCGCCGCGCATGCGGACCCGGATGTCGCCCTCGAAGGTGTCGTCGCCGGTCATCTCGGCCTCGAGGCGGGAGGTGACGACGAGCGACGCCGCGACGTCGACGCCGATCGTGACGATACCGGCGCCGAAGGTGCCGTCGGCGTCGATGGGGCCCGACAGCTCGCCGCCGAGGTCGAAGTTGAACGCCGACGACGCATCCGGGGTGAGCGTGATGACCCCGTCGCCCTCGACCACGCGGAGCACCACGGGGATGAAGCCGAGGGTCATGTCGGCGTCGCAGAGGATCACCGTGTTGGTGAGCTCGGCTGGGCACACGCACGACTGCTCGACGAATCGCGTCGACCACGTCCCGGTGCGGGCGCCCCCCTGGGCATCGCCGCGCCCGCGCGCGAGCTCGGCGACCGCGTCGCGGCCCATGGGGTCCTCCTCGCTGGCGCAGCCGATCATCCCCGAGGCGAGGACCAGCGCGGCGGCGCCGAGGCGCGGGCTCATCGCGGCTTGGCCCCGTGCGTGGCCAGGTGCTCGAGGATCGCCGCGGCGCGGGTGTCGTCGACCAGGACGCGCCCGTCGATCTCGCGGCCGTGCAGGTGCGTGACCACGTCGCGGATCGACAGCAGCGGGTGCACGGCGACACCGAGCTCGTCCTGCAGCTCGTCGAGCGTGGTTCGATCACCGCGGCCGCGCTCCTGGCGGTCGACCGCGACCACGACGCCGCTGACGATCACGTCCGAGGCGGCGCGCCGCAGCAGCTCGACCGCCTCGCGGATCGACTGGCCCGAGGTGATGACGTCGTCGACCACGACCACGTGCATGCCGGCGGCTGGCGTGGTCCCGACGAACACGCCGCCCTCGCCGTGGTCCTTGGCCTCTTTGCGATCGAAGGCATAGCCGACGTCGCGGTCGGCCGCGGGCACGACGTCGGCGCCCGTGCGTGCCATGGCCATCGCGGTCGACACCGCCAGCGGCACGCCCTTGTACGAGGGGCCGAACACGAGGTCGCAGCGCAGACCGGCGTGGCGGACATGGGCGGCGTAGGCCTGGCCGAGGCCGTCGATCGCGGCGCCGGTGCGGAGCTGGCCCGCGTTGACGAAGTACGGAGAGCGGCGGCCCGACTTCAGCGTGAAATCGCCGAATCGAACCACCTCGTAGCGCAGCAGCAACTCGAGGAACGCGGCCTGGTGGGCGAGCATGCGGCGAGCAGTGTATCAGCTCGCCGCCGCGGGCAATCGCACGCACATCGACGCGCCGCGGTGGCCGTCGGGGCGGGCCTCCGCGACCAACGTGCCGTCGTGCGCGGCGCAGATCTGCCGGCACAGGTACAGGCCGAGGCCGACGCCGCCGCGGTCGCGGCTGCGGGCGTCGTCGAGCCGGCGGAACGGCTCGAACACGGCCTCGCGCTGCTCGGCCGGGATGCCAGGGCCGTCGTCCTCGACGCGGGCGACGACGAACGCGCCGTCCTGCTCGACGCGCACCCACACGCCGCCGTCGGGGCAGGCGCGCCGGGCGTTGGCGAGCAGGTTGCTGAACAGGCGCTCGAGCAGGAACACGTCGCCGCGGACGCCCACGCCCGGCGCGGCCTCGATCGTCGCGCGGAACTTGGTCGCCGAGCGCGAGAGCACCGCCGCGAGATCGACCGGCGCGAGGTCGAGCTGGGCACCCTCGCCGGCGCGCAACTCGAGGCGGCCGCTGGTGAGCAGATCGGTGATCAGCGTCTCCATCTCGACGATGTCCTCCGCCATCTCGCCGATGCCGACGCGCAGGCGCTCGAGGGTCGCGGCCTTGGCCTGCGCACCGTCGTCGGCGATGCGCTCGAGTCGCTCGTGGAGGATCTCGAGCAGCACCTTCACCCGGGCGATCGGGGTGCGCAGCTCGTGCGAGACGTTGGCGAGCAGGGTTCGTTGGCCGGCCACGACCCGCTCGAGCCGGCCGGCCATGTCGTTGACGGCGGCGCCGAGCTCGTCGATCTCGTCGGCGGGGCGGGCCGGTACCGCGATGCGGTGATCCAGTTCGCCGTGGGCGATGCGGCCGACACCGTCCTCGAGCCGACCGATGCGCGAGGTCAGCGAGCGCGACAGTCGCCACGCGCCGATGCCGAAGCCGGCGATCAGCAACGGCGCGATGGTGCCGATGATGCCCGCGCGCGTCGCCGGGGCATCGACGACGTGGACGATCGCAATGGTCTCGCCGGCCTCGCTCGACACCGGGAACAGCACCAGCGGGCGATCGCCCGGCCCGGGGTGGATGACCGGGCGACCGCGGCGCAGCTGCTTCTCGCGGCGGTGGGCGCGGGCCGGCACGTGGGGCGGACCATCGCCGGCGATCTTGTCGCCCTCGACGTCGTAGATCCCCGAGCGCGTGCCGAGCTCGCGGTCCATCTCCTCGAGCGTGCGGGCGAGCGCCGCGGGGTCGTCCAGGTCGGCGAGCAGGGCTTCGTTGGCGGCGTCGAGGCGGTCGATCGCGTCGGCGACCCACTCCGAGCTGAGCGCGCGCGCGGCGAGCCACGTGCCGGTGCCGACGACCACCGCGGCGATGAGGAACGTGATGACGAACGTGCCGTAGATCCTGCGGAACAGGCTCGAGCGCCGCGGTGGACGGAGCGGCGTCATGCCTCGTCGCCGATCACGTAGCCGACCCCGCGGATGGTCCGCACCAGCGCGCCGCCGTCGGGTCCAGCGGCGGCCAGGGCCGCGCGGATCTTGCTCATGTGCACGTCGACCGAGCGATCCACCGCGGGATCGAAGCTGGTCGGGGCCTCGCCGCGGAGCCGACGGACCTCGTTGTAGATCTGCTCGCGCGCCAGGACCTTGCCCGCGGCACGGGCGATGACCCAGAGGAGATCGAACTGGAATGCGGTCAGCTCGAGCACGGTGCCCGCGAAGGTGGCGACGTGCCGTTCGCGATCGATCGAGAGGGCACCGACGGTCAGCTCGTTCGCGTGGGTCGGCGTGGCCGCAGCTCCGCGGCGCAGCACCGCCCGCATGCGAGCGACCAGCTCGCGCGGGCTGAACGGCTTGGGCAGGTAGTCGTCGGCGCCGAGCTCGAGGCCGACGATGCGATCGACCTCTTCGCCGCGCGCGGTGAGCATGATGACCGGCACGCCGCTGACCTTGCGCAGCTGCTTGCACACAGACAGGCCGTCCAGCCCCGGGAGCATCAGGTCGAGCAGCACGATGTCGTGCTCGCCGGCCTCGGCGCGGGCCAGGCCCAGGGCGCCGTCGGCCGCGAGTTCGACGCTCGCGCCGTGATCGCGCAGGTACTCCGCCGTCCGCTCGGCGAGCTTCACGTCGTCTTCGATGAGCAGGACCCGCACCGCGTCACTATGCCAAATCGCGTCCGGGGGCGCCGTCATCGGACCGCGAAGCGATCGTGAACGCCGCGTAGGGCGGGCGCTTGACGCCTGCGCGCATCGGCGCTAGGTCCTTTCGCGTGGAATACCGCTGCAGCGCGTGCCATACCGCCTTCGGGGCCGACTCGCCGCCGCACGCCTGCCCCAAGTGCGGCGCCGAGGCGGGGCTCGAGCCCCATCATCCCGTCCCGATGCCGATGCGCGCGTTCGGCCTCCTGGTCGGCGGGGTCCTCGTCGCGAGCGCCGTGGGTGGCATGCTCGGCATGTTCGCCGGTTCGTGAGGCCGTCGATGTCCGCAGGCGCGCGCGGCGGCTGAATTGCCGCGGCCGGCGGCGGCCATGTTACCTTCGCCGCGAGAAGATCCGTTGATCGTCCGCTGCGCGAGTTGCCAGACCGAGTTCGCGTTGGACGACCGTCAGGTCGGTCCCGAGGGCGCCACCGTCCGTTGTTCGGTCTGTGGCGAGGTGTTCCGGGTCGCCGCGCCCGATGGGGTCGCGCCGCAACCGTGGCAGGTGCGGACGATCGACGATCTGTTGTTCACGGCGCCGGACCTCGCGACGCTGCACACGTGGATCCTCGAGGGGCGTCTGCACCCCGACGATCAGGTCTCACGCTCGGGGCGGCACTTCGTCCGCCTGGGCGAGATGCCGGAGTTCGCCGAGGCGTTCTCGGGCTTCGTCGGCCTGCCGGGCGTGCTCGAGGCCGAGGAGCGCGGGCGAAGCGAGCAATCGGCCCTCGACGTGCTCGGGCCGCCGCCGGCGTTCGGCACCCACGCGGGCGACGACGCGGACGCGGCATTGGCCGGCGTGCCCGAGTCGGCGAACCTCGAGCACTCGTCGGTATTGGGTCCGCTGCCGCCGGGGTCGCCGCTGGGGCCGGTCCTCGGCCGCGTCGTCGAGCAGGTCACCGGCGGCTCGTCGTCGATCGAGCTCGGCTCCATCGACGCGCCGCTTGCCGGTGGGCGGCCACCGAGCGCGCCGTCGGCCGTGGCGCCGCCCCGTCCACCGCTTCCGCGTCGCGCGACGCCGGTGCCGACGAGCCGCCCGCCGACGCGGCCGCCGACGGTGCCGCCCGCGGTCCGCGAGCCCGGTCGCGGTGTGCCGGTGGCGGTCGCCGAGGATCGGAGCGGCCGCGGGATGTCGATGCTCGACGTGGTCACGCACCACGTGCGGCCCATCGCCGCGCCGGTGATCGAAGCCCCGCGCCAGGCGACTCCGCGCCGATCCACACGGGGCGCGAGGCGGCACACGAGGTCGCGCAGGCGGTGGTGGCTCCCGCGTCGACGCGCGGGCCGACGGTGGTCGCGGCGCGTCGCAGTGGGTGGCCGCTCTGGGCTGGGCTCGGGTTGCTCGCCGGCGCGGCGGTGGTGTTCGGCATCCCGCAGATCCGTGCGCGGGTGTTCGGCGCGCCTGCGGTCGTGGCGGTGGCGGCGGCGGATCACGGACCCGTGCTGCAAGAGGCCGCCCAGGCCATCGCGATCGCGGATCCCCAGGCGCTCGCCCACGCGGACGCGGCGCTGCGCGTCGCGATCGATCGGGGCGGCGAGGACACGATGCGGCTGCGTGCGGTCGCGGCCGAGGTGCTCGCGACCCGAGCCGTCGTGCACGAGCTCTGGGCCGCGGTCGAGCCGGCGATGCGCGGCGACGCGAGGTTCTGGGCGCAGGAGGACGCCGGTCGGGCGGCGACGCTGCTCGAGGGCTTCGACGCGGAGTCGGCGACGGCGTCGGGGCGCGAGTCCATGGCGCGCGCCACCGCGCTGCTGCGGATCGTGCTCGGGCGGGCCGACACCGCGGGTCTCCAACTCGACGAGGAATCGGTCCTGCTCGTCGCCGCCGCCCCGCTGCTGCGTGACCCGTCGGCGAAGCTGCCCGAGCCCGTCCGCGCGGCGTTGGGCGCCCTGGCGAAGCCCTCCGTGCTCGCGCGACTCGTGCTCGCGCTCGGCCATGCACGGGCCGGCGACGTGGCGGCGACGCGTGCCGTCGTCGAGCTCGTCCTCGCGGCCGCACCGGGCCAGCCCGTCGCCCGCGTGCTGGCGCGGACGCCCGCGCCGCCGCCCGACGCCGGCCCCAGCGTCGAGGAGCCGGTGGTGGTCGCCGAGGTGACGCCGCCCGATGCGCCGCCCGGCTCGCCCGCGCCGGTCGGAGAGTCCGCCGAGCGCCTGGTCGATCGCGGGTGCAAGAAGGCCGAGTCCGGCGCCTCCGAGGAGGCTGTCGCGTTGCTCCGCAAGGCCCTCGAGAAGCGACCCAACGACGTCGACGCGCTGCTGTGCATGGGCGATGCACAGGCCAAGCTCGGCTCCTACGGGGCGGCGCTCCAGCACTACGAGCGCGCGCTCGCCCGCGCGCCACAGATGATGTCGGCGCTGGAGGGGGCCGGCAAGGCCGCCGCCAAGCTCGGTCGCAACGCCAAGGCGGTCGCGTTCTACGAGCGGTTGCTCGAACAGGATCCCTCGCACACGCAGGCGCGCGCGTTCATCGATGCTCACCCGGCGGGCGGCTCCGCCCAGAGCGACGATATTGGCGACAACGGCTGAGGACGGGAGGACGGCACATGGCGAGCGACGACGACGATCAACTGAGCTGGGACGAGCTGCAGGCCCGCCGCGAGGCCCACCAGCGGCGCTTTGCCGAGCTCGGCGCCGAGGAGCGCGCGTCGCTGCGGGCGCTGCACTTCATGCACTGCCCCAAGTGCGGGCTCGCGCTCGCGGAGATCACGTTCCGCGGCGTGCGCGTCGACAAGTGCTTCGCGTGCGGCGGCGTGTGGCTCGACGACGGCGAGCTCGAGGAACTCGCCGGGCAACCGGGCTTCTTCGAGGCGCTGCGGCGGATGTTCTCGCGGGTGTAGCTCGATCCACGCGGGATGCAGCCGGCGGCGGATCGAGTCCGTGGCGGACTCAGTCCGCGAAGGACCGCGCAAGCACGTCGAGCAACCGCTCCAGCGCGGCCGCGTCGAGTCTGGACAAGTCGGCGCCGAGATCGATCTCGGCGCCGGCCGGCCACAGGCCCAGGCGTAGGGTCGGGAACGGCAGGCACGCGTCGAGCAGCGCGTCGCCGTGCGCCTCGAGCTTGCGCGTCGCCCCGAATACGCGGTGCGTGCGGGCGATGGCATGGGCCGGGACGTCCCCGGAGGTCCCCGGCTGCAGGCCGACATCGGGGCGCGAGCGGGCGACGACGCCGAGCCGCGCGCCGAGCCGTGGGGCGTCGCGGCCGACCTGGGCCCGGACGTCGACGGTCACGCCGCGGACCTCTCCCCGCAGCGCGTGCAGCGTGACGCCGCGCGCACCTGCGGCCTCGGACGCAGCGAGCGACATCCGCGTCGCGAGCTCGCCGAGGATCTGGCCGACGGGGGATGGTGGGGGCGCGGCCGCCGGTGGCAGCTCGTCGAGGTCGCTGAGGAAGAGCAGCACGCCGGCGGTCGACATCAGCACCAGCTGCGGGTTCGACCAGCCCACGCCCGCCACGATCACGAGCGCGAGGCCGATGCCGCGGTCCCGCGCGTCCTCGGACGTCATCGCGCCGCCGGCGGTCTGCAGCGCGAGGAAACCACCGATCATCACCGTGACGATCGCGGTGTTCGACAGGTACTCGGGGTAGGGCGGCGTGAAGCCGAGGATCGACTGCGCGAGGCCACCGAGGCCGTCCTCGACGTCGCCGAACTTGCTGCGGTAGACGAGGTAGAGCGTCGCGGTGGTCAGGGCGGCGAGCCCGGTCATCGTCACGGCGATGATTCGCGGTGGGCGGGGGCGCAGCAAGACGGTCAGGGCGACGGCGGCGGCGATCAGCAGGCCGACGAACGGTGCGCGAAGGCCCGCGGGCACGGGCGCGTGGTCGAGCGCCATCGGCCCGACCGACGCGACACGCACGACGAGCGGGATCACCAGGGCGAGCGCGGCCCAGCGCGCGGGCGATCGCGGTGCGCGGCCCAGCTCGAGCACGGTCCACAGCGTCATCGCCACGACCGACGCGCTCGCCGTGACCGCGAGCGCGATCGTGCCGAGCCGATGCTCGCCGTGGACGCCGGCGATGTGGCCGACCAGTCCCGCGGCGACGCACGCGATCGCGGCGACGGCGACGGGCCACCCGAGGCGACGCGCCCTCGGGTCACGCAGCAACGCCCACGCCAGCGTCGCGCAGGTGAGGGCGCAGAGCACTGCGACGAAGTGGTGCAGGATGAACTCGCCGTGCAGCGCGAGGCCGGCGAACGACATGCGGCGCGACAGCGGCCACAACACCGCGGCTTGCCAGGTGACGAACGCGACGGCGGCGAGCAACGGCCGGCTGCGCAGGACCCAGACCGCGACGACGCCGATCGCCACCGCGAGCGCAGCGACCGTGTAGAAGATCGGGCCCTCCTGGGAGGCGAGGGTCAGGGCGTCGAGCCGCGCCATGCCGAGCACCACGCTGGCGAGGATCTGCAGCAGTCCGCCGATGAGGGCGAACGTGGAGAGCGTCGCTGCGACCTGCCGGGGTTCCACGAGGGGCGAGGGCCTGGTGTAGCACTGAACGCAGGGGCGCCGCGCTGGCGCTTTTCTTGGACCTCCGGGCGCCATGTCCTACATGTAGGGAATGATCGGCTCGATGCTCGTCGTGGGGTTCCTCGCCGCCGCCTCGGCCCCCGGGCCCAAGCCCATGCTGGAGCAGCCCTATCGCGTCGTGCTCGACGCGGGCCACGGCGGGACCAACGGCGGCTGCCACACCCCCGACGGAACGACCCACGAGAAGGACATCGCGCTGGTCCTCGCGCAGGAGGTGGAGGCCGAGCTCGAGCGCCGGCTGCCCCACGCGATCGTGGTGATGACCCGCGAGGACGATGCCACCGTGGCCCTGGCCGACCGCGTCACCGCGGCCAACGCCCAGGGGGCCGACGTCTTCGTCAGCCTCCACGCGAACGCGTCCCCCCGCCACGATCAGACCGGGTTCGAGACCTTCGTCCTCGACGCCGAGGCGAGCAGCGTCGAGGCGGCACTCACCGCCCGGCGCGAGAACGAGGGCGGCGGCGCGGCGCCCGAGCCCGGCGGCGCCGCGCCCCAGGCCAAGATGATGATCGAGCAGCTCCGGGCCGCCGCACACCGGGCCGCGGCCATCGCCCTCGCGCAGTCGATCCAGCGCGAGCAGGCCCAGCGGTTTCCCGGCCGGGCCGATCGCGGGGTCCGTCAGGCGAGCTTCGACGTGCTGCTCGGCGTGCGGATGCCCGCGGTCCTGTTCGAGGCGGGCTTCCTCGACCACCCCGGGGATCAGGGGGTGCTGCTCGACGCCGCGCAGCGTCACGAGGTCGCGTCGGGCATCGCCGCGGCCCTGGTCGACCACTATCGTCGGACCGCCCGCGGGCGCCAGGCCGGCTGAGGGCCGGACTCCGCCCTAGGGGCGGAGGGTCGTGCGGGGCGAGCAACGGGGGTCGAACCCGTGACCTCTGGAATCACAATCCAGCGCTCTAACCAACTGAGCTATGCCCGCCGTGTTTGGGGCGACGCTTCTAGCATGGCGGCACGGCGCCCGCCAGGGGTCACCCTGCGGGGGCGTGCGCGGCGAGCCAGCGGTCGATGACGTCGCGCTGGGAGGCATGCGCCGCCGCGGCATAGGCCGCCCGTGCGCTGTGCGCGAGGCGCACGGCGGCCCGGGGATCGGTGTGGGCGAGGGCCTGGGCGTAGGCGAACTCGGACTCGGCCAGGGCGATCGCGTCGGTCCCCGGCCGGCGCAGCTCGACCGACTGGGCGAGAGTGGCCTGGGCCTCGGCGATGCGCCCGAGCTCGAGCTCGGCGAGGCCGCGGCCGCGCAGCGAGTTGGCGATCGCGGCGTCGTTGGGCGTCGCCGCGGCGGAGCGGAGCCGGACGGCGGCCGCGAATTCCTCGAGCGCGGCCGCAGGCCGCGAGGCGTCGAGGAGCACCTCACCGAGATCGTGGTGCGAGGCGGCGAGGTCGGGGTGCCCCTTGGGCAGCGCCGCCTCGCGGATCTCCGTCGCCGCGGCGAGGAGGGACGCGGCGGTGCCGTTGTCGCCGCGCCGGTACGAGACGATGCCGTGGTTGTGCAGCGCGGTGGCGACGCGTGGGTGTCGGTCTCCGTAGCGCGCGCGGACGATCCGCTCGGCCTCGGCGAGCGCCTCGTCGGCGGCGTCGAATCGGCCCGCGTCCGCGAGCGAGCCACCGAGGTTCAACAGGCTGTCGGCCACGGCGGGGTCGGCCGCGTCGAGGTGACGCTTGCGCAGCTCCAGCGCGTGCTCGTGGGCCGCGACCGCCTCCGCCGCCGCCCCCCGTCGCCGCGCCGCGACCCCGAGGCTGTTGTAGAGCGTGGCCTCGATGAGCTCGTCGCCGCCGGCCCGCCGCAGGGTCCGTTTCGCGGCCTCGGCGAGGTCCGCGACCTCGGCGGCGCGGGCGGGGGTCGAGGCCATCATCCACATGAGGTGCCCGCTGGCCTCGACGCGCGTGATGTCCTGACCGGCCTCGTCTGCCGTCCAAGCGGCCTCGTGGAAGGCCCGCTCGGCCGCAGCCCGATCGCCGATGTTCGCCTTGGCCTGGCCGAGCAGCACGAGCGCCTCGGCGACCGTCGCGAGATCACCGGTGTCGTGCGCCGCTTCGAGGGCCGAGGTCGCGCTGACGAGCGCGGGCTCGTAGCGCGCGAGCAGCAGCTGCTGACGCCCCGCCGCGAGCTGATCATGGACGTCCGCGAGCAGAGCCGCGCGCTCACCCGTCGGCGGCGCCGAGGGGGACATGAGCGCCTGACGATCCGCGCACGGCTCGAACGAGGGCAGGGCCGCGATGGCGGTCACGGCCTGCGTCACACCGTCGTCGTCGGCGAGCACGAGCAGTCGGGTCAACGCGCGGACGTCTCGGAGCCGCCGTTCGAGGCACGCGACCTGACGATCGAGCATGTCCTGCGACTGTTCCTTGCGGATCGCGGTCGCCTCGCACGCGTCCTGGTGCAGCCGCACGAAGGTCTGCGTGTGTGCGTCGAGCATCTGCGCGCTCGAGCTGAACGCGTCGTCGGCGTACGGCCGCGAGCTCTGGGCGAACGCTGCCTGCATCTGCGTCCGCACCCCGGCGTCCCATACCTCCTCGAGCTTTCGCTCGGCGCCGCGGCACACGCCTTCATCCGGGCGGAGGGTCGACAACAACAGGCCCGCGGCCCCGAGCGCGCTGACGCCGAGGCCGGCGAGGGCGAAGCGGCGCTGCCTCGCCGCGGGGTCGGCCGCCAGTGCGGCGAGCAGCGCCCGCATGTCCGGCCAGCGCTCGTCGGGCACGGTCGCGAGCCCGCGCAGCAACACCTTGCGCAGCCATGCCGGCACCGTCGGGCCCTCGCGCGGCGGCTCGCGCACGCGGCCGCGCACCACGTTGAACGCGATCTCCGGGGCGCGCTCGCCCGCGAACGGACGCTCGCCGTAGAGCGCTTCGTACAGCGCGACGCAGAACGAGAACTGATCCGTGCGCGCGTCGAGGGGCGCGCCGGTGTGTTGTTCCGGAGCCATGTACGCCGGCGTGCCCATCACCGCGCCGGCCTGGGTCAGTCGCACGGACGTGGCCGGTCCGATCGACGAGCTGCCGACCTTGTCCGCGCCGACCCTGTCTGCGCCGAGCCGGTCGGCGCCGGGTTTGTCCGCGCCGTCGGCGTCGTACGTCGGATCGGCGGCCTCGGTGCGCGCGAGTCCGAAGTCCAGCACGCGCACCCGGCCGTCGTTGCCGATGAGGACGTTCTCGGGCTTGAGGTCGCGGTGCACGACACCGGCGGCGTGCGCCGCTGCGATGCCCTCGGCGGCCTGCCGCCAGATCGGCAGCACGTCGCGCCAGCTCCGTCGCGCCACGTGCAGCCACGTCGCCGCGTCGACGCCGTCGACGAACTCCATCGCGATGAAGACCTGGTCCTCGAACGTGCCGACGTCGTGCACTGCAATGACGCCGGGGTGGTTGAGGCGCGCGAGCGCCTGGGCCTCGCGCAGCAGTCGGGCGCGCGCGATCTCGGCCCGGCCGCGGGCGCCAGGGCGCAGGAGCTTGAGCGCGATCTTGCGGTCCAGCTCCGGGTCGTACGCGGCGTACACGATGCCCATGCCGCCGGCGCCGATCTTGTCGAGCACGACGTAGCGACCGACCACGTCGCCGCGCAGCCGGAAGTCCGGAGCCCGGCCCCGCGCCGCCTCGCGCGCGTCGGCGGGGCTGCGCTCGTACGCGGGGGAAGTCTCGGCGGGCGACGGTGTCGGCGAGGCGGGCACCCGGTCCGGATCCTATTACACTCCGGGGCTCCGGGCCCGCGCGGCAATCGCAGCGTGCTGGCGGTCGTCACGGCGCCGCGCTATGCTCCGCGCGTGGCTTTGGTTGGTTGGATGGATATCGCCCGCTCCGCGCGGCTGATCTCGCTCGCGTCGATCGCGACCGGCTGCGTCGGCATCGAGGGCACCGACGTGAGCACCGGCCAGCAACCCACCACCGGCGGACCGGGGGATAGCATCACGGGTGCGGCGACCTCGGCAGACGAGGGCACCGGAGACGGCGCGGGGACCAGCGGGCTGACCGCGAGCGACACGGCGGCGGACGAGGCCACCGCGGGCAACCCGGAGTCGTCGGGGGGCAACGACTCCAGCGGGACGGGGACCGGGACGGGGACCGACACCGGCACCGGGACGGGGACCGACACCGGCACCGATACCGGCACCGACACCGGCACGGGCAGCTCCGACTCGACCGGGACGGACACGGGCGGCTCGGATACCGGCACCTCGACAGGGACGTGAGCCCGCCTCCGCGCGCCCCGCCGCTTGTCGTCGGTCGTGGCGCGTGGCAGCGTCCGCGGCGGTGTCCACGACCCCATCCCGCCAGCTCGAGACCTTCGCCAACCCTCGCCCCGCGCGGGACTACGAGGTCCGCTTCGAGTGCCCCGAGTTCACCTGCGTCTGCCCGAAGACCGGTCAACCCGACTTCGCGACGATCCGTATCCGCTACGTTCCCGATGCGCAGTGCGTGGAGCTCAAGAGCCTCAAGCTCTACCTCTGGTCGTACCGCGACGTCGGTGCGTTCCACGAGGCGGTGACCAACCAGATCGCCGACGACATCATCGCCGCGGTCGCGCCCCGGCGCCTCGTCGTCGAGGGCGACTTCCTCGTGCGCGGGGGCATCCACACCGTCGTCGAGGTCCGCCACGAGGCCCCCGGGCGTGGCTAGTGCGTCGGGCCGCGCGGGGATCGAGGCGACGGCCCACGCCGCGGCGCGCTTCGGACCTGCGGCCCTGCTCGGGGGCACCGGCCTGTCCGTGTCCACGATCGGGGTCGCCGCGTCGCGGCTCGAGCACGACGACGTGCTGCACGCGCGGGCGCTTCGCATGGCCCTCGACGCGGGGCTCAACCTCGTCGGCGTCGGTCCACGCGGCGCCGGGGCGAGCGTGGTCGGCCGCGTGCTCGCCGAGTCGATCGCGGCGGGCGGCGTCTCCCGCGATGGCGTGGTCATCGTCGCCGAACTCGAGCTCGCGTCGGAGGCGTCGTCGGACGATGCGTTGGCTCGATCGTGGGCCGACACCGTCGGAGCGCTGGGCGTCGACGCGCTCGACGTCGCGTTGCTGCGGGTGCCCACGCTGGCGTCGATCGCCGGGATGCGCGGCGCGATGGCGGCGCTCGAGGCCCGCGTCGACGCGGGTGATCTCGGGGCGTGGGGCCTCGCCGTGCCCGCGCTGGCACTGCGCCCGGGGGATTCGCGGCGGGTCGAACTCGACGCGGTGCTCGACGCGGTCGCGGGATCGGGCCGCTGCGCGGTGCTGCAGCTCCCCGTCAACCTGCTCGAGCTCGGAGCCACGATCGCCGCCGAGGATCGACCGTCGTGCCTCGCCGCGGGCGCGGCAGCGGGGCTCGGACTCCTCGGGGAGCGACCGCTGCGTCCGCTCGGGGCGTCTCCGCTGGTCGATCCGCGCGGCGAGCCGCCGGAGCTCGCGACACCGCTCGCGGTCCTGCGCAAGCTCGAGGCCCGGTGGGCGAGTGACCTCGGTCGTGCGCTCCGCATCGGTGGCGGTGACGCGACGGATCTCTTCCGGTGGGGGCAGCTGCTCTCGCAGGCCGACGCGCGCCCCGACGACCTCGACGGGTGGCAGCGCCTCCGCCACGACGTCATCGCCCCGCACGTCGGCCAGGCCAGCGCCGCGCTGCTCGGACACCTGCAGGGTGAGGAGCGCCTCGCGTTCGCGCAGTGGTGGCGCGAGTACGGCACCGCGCTGCACACCGTGTTCACGGCGATCGAGCGGTCGCTGGTGCGCGCGCCGTTCGGTCGCCGCGTCGGGGCGGCGATCGACCCGGCGTTGCCCGAGTCGTGGCGATCGCTGTCGCTGGCCGCCCGCGCCGTGGCGGTCGCGGTGAGCTCGGGCGTGACCGCGGTCATGGTCGGGATGCGCACGCCGGCGGCGGTGGCCGACCTGCTCGCCCTGCGCGGGGTCTTGCCCGCGTCGGTCGATGTCGCAGCCGTGGCCGCCGCCCTCGCGCCCGAAGCAGCGCAGCTGGCGCAAGACGGCTAGTCCGCCAGCGCGGCCCGTGGGGCCCGTGCTACAACGGCCGCGGAAACCCCGACGCTCCGGCGTTGTCCCGTCGGTCGGTTCCGGAGGCGAAGCCCGATGTTCCTGCTCCCAGGCGCCCTGTTGTCGCTTGCGCTCTCGCTCGGCGATCCGTTCTCGTTCGAATACCCCGGCCAGACCGAGGCCTCGGGCGCGGCGTACCTCGTCATCGTCGCCAACGACGATCTGCCGGCGTTCGACGTCGTGATCACCGGCGACGATCAGACCATCCGCAAGAGCGTGCCCGCGCTCAAGTCCGGCGCAAAGTTCAAGGTCTCGTGGAAGCAGAAGGGCGGCCAGGCCAAGTACGCGCTGGCGATCGACGGCGGCGAGGTCCAGGCCGACTTCGGCTTCGAGATGGTCAAGCCCGCGGCGCAGGGCAAGGTCGGCAAGCTCCGCGTGAAGAGCAGCCGCGAGGACATCGTCAAGCGCCGCAACGCGACCTACGAGACCTCGTTCGCCCTCGCGAACTACGAGTACAAGGTCTACGACAGCGACGGCGACATCATCGCCCAGGCGCTCGTGAGCGACAATCCGGTGCCGGCGGGCGGCACGTTCACCGTGAAGTGGGACAGCACCGCCGAGGTGTTCATGGTCTACGTCCGCGGCGAGGACGAGCACGGGCGCTTCACCGAGTTCAAGCTCGTACCGTGGTCGGTCGAGATCCCGCACACCGAGATCAACTTCGACTCGGCCAAGTGGGATGTGAAGACCGACGAGACCGCGAAGCTCGACGAGGCGGTCGCCGTCGCCTTCCACGAGCTCGAGGGCCTCGAGAAGGTGAACGAGGCGGTGCAGGCCAACATCACGCCGCGCCTCTACATCGTCGGCTACACCGACACGGTGGGGCCGGGCCCCAAGAACGACGAGCTGTCGCGCAACCGGGCCAAGGAGATCGCGAAGTACTTCTACGACAAGGGGTTCTGGGCCGAGATCTACTACGCGGGCATGGGCGAGCGTGGCCTCCGGGTCGAGACCGCCGACAGCGTGGACGAGGTCCGCAACCGTCGCGCGCTCTACCTCATCGGCGTCGACACGCCCGCCGCCGGCGGCCAGATCCCGAGCAAGTGGCAGAAGCTCGCCGGCCCGCGGTCGAAGCCGGTGGGCTTCGTGCTGCCGGCGCTGCCCGAGTCGTACGTGAAGGCCCGCGAGGAGCGGCGGCGCGGTAGCGGTGGCGATGCCCCGGCCGAGCCCGCGACCGATCCGGCCACGTCGACCGGCGGCGGCGACACGGGCGGCGCGTCCACGGGGGGCGACACGCCCGAGCCCCAGCTGCCGCCCGCGGACGGCACGCCGCCTCCGGTCGACGGCAAGCCCGGTGCGAGCGGCAAGGGCTGCAGCGTCGGCGGGCAGGGGCACGGCGCAGCCGCGTTGGGCCTGCTCGTGCTCGCGGCGCTGCGCCGGACCCGACGCCGACGCTGAAGCGCGGCGGCCCGAGACCTACGCGGCCGCGAGGTCGCGGGGGAACTCTCGGACCGTCAGCAGGTGCCGGGCGGCGGCCAGCGGCGTCCTCGGCATCTTCGCGAAGTAGCGCATCGCCCCCGGCACGGTGCCGAAGGTGCGCTCGATCGCCGCGAAATCCGGGTTCGCGACGATGTTCTCGCGCAGCAGCGGCGGCACGGTAGGGTCGCGGCGGAACGCCCGGATGTGCTCGAGCAATCGCGCGTGATACTCGGGGTCCTCGACGATCGCCAGGATCGACGCGCTGCGTGGGTGCACGCCGGCGAGCACATCGGCGACCTGCTGCTCCATCTGCTCGAGCCCGCCCTCGAACGACTCGAGCAGCTGGAAGTCGTACTGCGGGTTGGCGTGCACGACCTGCATCACGTGGCCGATGATCGCGTCGCGGGTGCTGTTGAAGCCCGTTGGGTCGATCACCGACGCCGGATCGTCGAGGAAGCGCAGCAGGGTGTGGAAGCGGAAGTCGAGGCCCTTGTCGGCGTAGTAGTCCGCCGCGCACGGCACGATGAAGAAGCGCATCATGTCGAGGGCGCCGACGATGCGCTGCAGTCGGGTCGGGACCTCGGTGATGTACCCCAGGCGTCGCAGCCGCTCGAGCCGGGCCTCGACCTTGGCCGAGTCACCGTAGCCGTTCAGCGCGCGGACGAGTTGCGCGGCCTTGTGCCAGCGGGCCCGCCGATCTCCCATCGTCTGGCGCACGAGTGACCACGGGCTCTTCGACATCCGGTCCGGCCGGCCGGGTTCCATCGCGGGCATGGGAACAACCATAGATCGGAGGGTCGACCGTGCAAGCCATGGTTGTGTCGCCGATCGCGGCCACGCGGCCGGGGGCGGGACGGCGCGGCTACGCGGCGGGGTGCGCCGCGAACCACTTCCGCATCCACCCCGCGGCGGTCTCCCAGCCCTCGCGCATGTTCTTCTCGGCGGCCTTCTCGACCAGGCCCCCGATGCCGAAGATCTTGACCTCGCACCACAGGGCCGAGCGGCGGCGGCACTTGGTCGGCCCGTCGGGCTCGACGGTCACGCGGCCGCCGAGGCGAATGCGCTCCGACATCACCGACATCACGATCTCGTAGGACCACTCCTGGGTCGCGAGGTCGAGGCGCCCGTGCTCGGTGTAGCCGAGCTTGGGGCCGAGGAGCTTGGCGACCGCGGCGGGCAGGTCGAGCTTCGGGGTGACGCGCATCGACCGGCTCTTCTTCCCATTGGCCTCGACGACCGGATCGATGTCGCAGGTCGCGAAGCCGAGGCCCTCGAGGATCATCTGGCGGGTCCACTCGGGGTCGAAGAACAGCGTCCAGAAGCGCTCGGTCGAGCAATCGAACCCGTGGGTCAGGGTGAATTCGAGCACGGCGCGCGGACCCTAGCACGGCGGCGCAGGGGGCGGGAGGGCGGGTCATGGCGGCGATTCGCCGAGTTTTCTAGGGGCACGATCGGCCTGGCCGCACCGCGCCGAGGCCGAGGACGACGACGCGCATCGGCGCGAGGGGCTCGACCTGCGTGTATGCAGGGTCGTCGAAGACCGCGAGCACCGTGACCTCGAAGATCGTGTCCAGCATGGCCGCCCACCCGGCGGGCACGACCGCGTGGGTCGGCGCGCGCGCGATCCAGTGGCAGATCTTCGCCTCGCGGTCGCGGTGAAGGCGAGCGCCGACGTGGTCGTTGAGCCCGACCAGATCGACGATCGTCATCGTCCGCGGGGCGAAGAACCGGGTCGCGCCTGCGCCCTCGACCGCAACGATGGCATCCGCGGGCAGCTCTGCGGCGATCCAGGCCGCCGGTTGCCGGTGCAGCAGTCGCGTGTCGTCGGCAGCTGCCCGCACCCGCGCGGCGGTGTCCCGCGCCTGCAGGCCCGTGAACACCGCGACCGGCACCAGCGCGACGAGGGCGACGCGCCGCGACAGCGCCCCGAGCCCGAGGGCGACGAGGACCGGCCACGGCACCAGCAGTGGCGCGAAGTACCGGGCCTCGAAGAACTGCACGCCGTCGTGCAGGGGACGGGTCGACGCGACGGTGACGACGGCGACGAGGCTCGCGATCGCGATCGCGGCGGCCGCCGCGTCACCGTCGCGGACGTGTCGACGCAGCGCGGCGCCGACGAGCACGACACCGCCGAGTCCGATGAGCCACGGCTGCCACGGCGCGACCTGCTCGGCGACGTACGCGAGACCGCCGAGGCCGCCGCCCTGGCCCTTGATGGAGTAGGCGTTGGGCAGCACCGACCCGACGGTCGCGAGCAACCACAGGGCCCACGCACCCGCGGCCCCGAGGGCGCCGATGGTGGCGAACCCGGCCGCGCGTCGCTGGGCCGGCTCGGTCCGGGCGCGCAGCAGCCACAGCGCGCCGGCCAGGGCCAGCGTCCAGGCGCCCAGCTCGGGCCGTGCCGCGACCCCGAGGGCGCCGAGGGCCGCGGCCGCGGACGCATGGCCCTCGACGATCGCCCACGCTCCCGCGAGCACCAGCGCCGCGGCCAGCGGCACCTCCATGCCACTGCCGACCCCGTGCAGCAGCAGCGGCGAGGTCGCGACGAGCGCTCCGCCGAGCCACCCGATCGAGCCCAGGGGGATCGGGGCCTGCACGCTCGCGCGTCGGCGGGCGAGCGCGAGGGCCAGGGCGGCGCCGCACCACGCGGTGACGGCGTGGAACAGCACGCCCAGCGCGAGGACCCACCGCACCGGATCTGCGGCCGTCGGCCACACCGCGAGGAGCAGTGCCCAAAGCGGACTCGAGCAACCCGCCTCGTGATCGCCGGGGTTGTAGCTCCACCCGTCGCCCGAGCGCAGGCTCTTGGCGTAGTCGAGGTGGATCCACGCGTCGTCGAGGGCGAAGTCGGTGCCCGGCCACACGATCATCGCCGCGAGCACGATCGCGAGGATCGCCGAGGCCACCGGCGCGTTGGCCTCGGGTCCGCTGCTCGGTCCCCGTTCGCCGCTGCTCATGGTCCGATCTCGAGCACGACCTTGCCGAACTGCGTGCGCGACTCGAGGTGGCGATGGGCGGCCGCGGCGTCGGCCAGCGGGAACACGCGATCGACCACGGCGCGAAGCTTGCCTTCGCCGCACAGCGCCATGATCCGGTGCAGTGAGGTCTTGCTCCCCATCGTGCTGCCGAGGATCTGGATCTGGCGGAAGAACACGTGGCGCAGATCGGTGGTCGCGTCCCAGCCCGACGACGCGCCGCAGGTCACCACCGTCCCGCCGCGCCGCGCTAGCTCGATGCTCGCGGCCCAGGTGTCCTTGCCCGTGTGCTCGACCACGAGGTCGACGCCGCGCTTGCCGACCCACGGCAGCGCGCGGACCTGCTTGGGCCACTCGGGATCGGCGGTGCGCACGGTCGCGTCGGCGCCGAGCTCCCGCGCCCGCGCCAGCTTCTCGTCGGTGCTCGCGAGGGCGACGACCTTGGCCCCGTGGAGCTTGGCGATCTGCAGCGCGGCCACGCCGACGCCGCTGCCGACCGCGTGCACGAGCACGGTGTCCCCCGGGGCGACGCGGCCCCGCGTGACGACCATCTGCCACGCGGTGAGGAAGGTGAGGGGCACCGCGGCGGCCTCGATCATGCCGAGGCCCTCGGGCTTGGCGACGAGGTTGGCCTGCGGCACGCAGATGCGCTCGCAGTAGCCCCCGGCCGTGTTCTCCCCGAGGATGCGGTAACGCGGGCAGAGGTTGTCCCAGCCCGCGAGGCACGACTCGCACGCGCCGCACGACAGCCCGGGGTTGAGCACCACGGCGCGGTCCCGCCACGTCGGGTCGACCCCGGGGCCGGTCTCGAGGACGCGGCCGGCGATGTCGCTGCCGAGCACGTGGGGGTAGGCGAGCCGGAGGTTCGGCAGCCCGCCGCGGACCCACAGATCGAGCCGGTTCAGGGCGCAGGCCTCGATCGCGACCAGGGCGTGGCCGGGTCCGACGACGGGGTCGGGCAGGGTCTCGGGCTGGAGGACCGAGGCGTCGCCGTGGCGGTGCAGCGTGATCGCACGCATCGTTCGATGCTCCCTTCGGCCGCCAGGTCGTTGGCCCTTCGGCCATCGGCGTAGGGGCCGCGTGTGCGCAACGCTACCACCGAAATGCATCGACCTCGCAACTCGCCCTTGCCGCGGCGACCGACCCCCCGCATATACATCCCTAACGAGTCGAGGGCGGCCGGGGGGTTTTCCGCGATTCGTTTCCGCTGCAGGGCTCCCATCGGGGCGCGTCCGACCCATTTCGGGCCGGGTCATGCCGACGATGGAGATCCCCGACATGTTCGACGCGCTTGCGACCGATCAAGGCTTTTCCCGCTACTCCACCGCCATCGAACGGTACCCGGTCCTCGACCGTGACCGCGAGCTGTCCCTGTCCCGCTCCTATCGCGAGGGCGACAAGGCCTCGGGCGATCTGCTGGTGTGCTGCAACCTCCGCTACGTGGTGAAGATCGCCCACGGCTACCGTGGCTACGGCTTCCGCGTGAACGAGCTCGTCGCCGAGGGCAACATGGGCCTGCTGCAGGCCGTGCGCCGCTTCGAGCCCGAGCGTGGGCTGCGGTTCATGACCTACGCCTCGTACTGGGTCCGCGCCCACGTGCTGTCGTACATCCTCAAGCACTGGAGCTTGGTGGGGGTCGGCACCGGGCCGATGCAGAGCAAGCTGTTCTTCCGCCTCCACCGCGAGAAGGCCAAGCTCGCCGCGCGCCTCGGCAGTGGTGAGGACCTCACGGCGCACCTCGCCGCGACCTTCGAGACCAGCGAGGAGCGCATCCGCTCGATGGAGCAGCGCATCGACGCCCGCGACCTGTCGCTCGACGCCAAGGCCTACCGCGAGGGGACCTCGACGATCATGGACACGCTCGCCGACGGCGGCACCGATCAGGAGAACTCGCTGCTGAGCGGCGAGGTGCAGACCCTCGTCCACGAGCGGGTCGCCGACGCGCTCACCCGGCTCGACGAGCGCGAGCAGGTCATCGTCCACCACCGGCTCATCGGCGGTGAGCGCCAGACCCTCTCGGAGATCGGCAAGACCCTCGGCCTGTCGCGCGAGCGCGTGCGTCAGCTCGAGCAGCGGGTGAAGACCAAGCTGCGTCGCTCGCTCGCCGACCTCGCGCCCGAGGGTGCGGTCATGGCCGAGGCTGCCTGAGCCCGCCGAGCCGCGGCCCACCTCAGCGCGCCAGGTCGAAGCGAAGGTTGTCGAACGCGGCCCGGACCTCGTCGTGGTGGTCCCGCAGCGCGTCCAGATCTCCCGTGAACTTCTTGGACCGCAGCAGGTCGGTGGCCGCGTGCGCGTCCTCGGCGAAGTCCCGCAGCGCGGCATCGTAGCTCGGCCACCAGAACACGCGATCGGCCTCGGCGTCGTGGCCCTCCGCGTAGGCCTCTAGCTCCGCGAGGCGGCCGTCGAACGTGGTCAACGCGCCGTCGCACATGCCCGCGGCGAGCGGGTCTCGACGGGTGCAGCGCTCGAAGCCCTTGGCCGCCAGCATCGCGCGGTGGCAGTGCCAACGCATGCTCGGGCCCTCCTGCGCGCCGGCCTGTGCGAGCCGCAGCTCGTCCAGTCCGTCACGGACCTCCTCGAGCTCGCCGGAGAGTCCGTCGCGGGCCTGCTCCCACGCGACCCAGGCGGAGATGAACTGCGGCGCGAGCTCCTTGCCCTTGACCCACGCATCCTCCTTGAACGCCTCGGCCCCGTAGTACGCGTCGAGCGTGACCGCGAGGGCGGCGAAGGCCGTGAGCGCCGTCAGGTACTGCTGCATCGCCGCCTCGATCGCCGGCAGCGAAGGCTCCCGCAGCGGGCCCTCGTCGGTGGCGCGACGGCACGGCTGGAGATCGCCGTCGACCGGGTAGACCAACGGCCGGGCGCCGTTGCGCTTGGGCCCGCCGGTCTTGAGATCGATGCCCTGCGTCCAGCGCTCGTAGCTCTCGACGACGTGGCCCCGCGTGCGCCGCAGGCACTCGTGGTAGAGCGACAGCTTGTCCGCGAGCCGATCCTGATCGCCGAGGTCGGGCGGGGCGAGCGTCCCGGGCATGTGGGCGTCGTCGCTGAGGACCCGGGCCTCGAACTCGGCCTGCACGCGGTTCTGGATCGCCTCGCCGACGCGGCCGCAGCCCGACGCCGCCACCGCGAGCCCGACGAAGACTCGCCCCCAACGATCGCTCGTCACGCGTCCGACCACGGCAGCGCGAGAAACCTGCCACAGACGCCCCAGCCCAGCAACGTCGGACCCACGGACGCCGACGTCAGACCCAGTGGGAATCCTCGGGCACGATGATGCGTAGGTGGTGGAAGAGGTTCTCGATGCGGTAGTGGCTGGCGGTGAGGAACTCCTCGCCGTCGATCTGCGCCGCGATCTGCGGGTCGATGCGGCCCTTTCGCCGTGGCAACAGACGGATCTCGATGCTGCGGCCGCGCGGCACGTCGCGCCGCGGCAGGCCGAGCACCTCGAGGTCGTCCCCGGTGACCGGGTTGCGCTTGTGTCCACCGAGCGCCGCGGCAGCCCAGTCGGCGTGTCCGCGCAGCACGACGACCTCGAACTTCCCGTCGTCGGGCTTGGCGGTGGGATCGAAGATCCAATCGCCCGCGTAGATGATCGTGCCCTGGACGAGGATGTCGGTGACCGACTCGAACTCCGCGACCGCGTCGTCGATCGTGATCTCGGCGTCGAAGTTGGCGCCACCGAGCGCGCCGAGCACCAGGGTGCGCAACGTCGCGCTCGTGTACACCAGCTTGTCGCGGTAGAAGGCGCGCAGCACCGGGACCTTCTCCACCCACTCGCGCTCGCGGTTGCGCTTGGCGAGGACGCGCGCCGACAGGCCCATGCCGCAGCTGTCGAACCAGAGATCCTTCGCGATCGGCTCGCCTCCGGGGTCGAACGCGACGATGCGGCCGACGTCGAGCCACTGCTCGATCCCCGCGGCGATGATCTCGACGTTCTTGCGCAGCGCCCTCACGCCCGAGGTGATGCCGAAGCTGCGGCCCTGATCGTTGGCGGTGCCCATCGGCAGCATGCCGAGCGGGACGTCGATGCCGGTGCGCTCGCGGGCGAGGATGATCGCCTTGGCGGCCTCGGCGAAGGTGCCGTCGCCGCCCATGTAGACGACCCGCGCCGCGTCCTCGCGCTCGATGCGGGCGGCCAGCGCCGCGACCGTAGCGCCGGCGGGCAGGGTCGCGACGAACTCCGGGGCGAGGCCGGCGTCGTCGAGCACCGCCATCGCATCGTCGATGTAGCGCTTGGCCTTCCCGCTGCGGGCGGTGGGGTTGGCCACGAGCAGGGTTCGGCGGGGGCGAGGCAACGGCTCGCTAGCGTAGCGAAGGCCGAGCCCCCTTGGCGAGCGCGGGCTGGGTCCCTTGCGGATTGCCGTCGCCCGCTGGGTGTCCGCGTCGGGGGATCGCGGCGGTGCCTCCTCGCGGAGCGGCCCGCACGTGCGCCACCGCTCAGCGCCGGCGCACGCGCCCCCGGCGAAACCCGACCCGGGGTGCGGTGGATCTGTTAGGCATGCCGCCGATGTCCGTGCGCGTCCGAGCCCTCGTCGCCGTCGCTTCCCTCCTCGCCGCCACGTCCTCGTGCAAGCCGTCGACGACGCAGCCGCCGACGGGCCCCGCGGCTCCGGTCGCCGTGGAGTTCGAGAACCCCGGTGGCATGTGGATGCCGACGCAGATGGTCGGTCACACCGAGACCCTGAAGACCCTCGGCCTCGGCTACGACCCGGCGGCGCTCGGCGATCCGACCTCGTTCCCGCTCGGCGCCGTGGTCAGCCTGGGCGGCTGCTCGGCGTCGTTCGTCTCGCCCCAGGGTCTGGTCATCACCAACCATCACTGCGTGATCGGGGCGCTGCAGAACAACTCGACGCCCGATCAGAACCTGCTGGTCGACGGCTTCCTCGCCCCCACGCGCGCCGACGAGAAGCCCGCCGGGGCCGGCCAGCGCATCTACGTCACCCAGGCGATCCGCGAGGTCACCGGCGAGATGACGCAGGGCCTCGACCAGATCGCCGATCCGCAGGCGCGTTTCCTCGAGACCCAGAAGCGGACCCGCGACCTCGAGCAGACGTGCGAGGCGCAGAAGCCCGGCCACGACTGCTCGGTGCGGTCGTTCTTCGAGGGCGCCGAGTACTACATGATCGACGCGCTCGAGATCCGCGACGTGCGGCTGGTCTACGCCCCGCACGCCGGCATCGGGGCGTTCGGCGGCGAGGTCGACAACTGGCGCTGGCCCAGGCACACCGGCGACTTCTCGTTCCTGCGCGCGTACGTCGGCAAGGACGGCCAGCCCGCCGATCCCTCGCCCGACAACGTGCCCTACGTTCCGCCGCACCACCTGCGGATCGCCAGCGAGCCCCTCGAGGGCGGGGACTTCGTGATGGTCGCCGGCTATCCCGGTCGCACCAACCGCCTGAGCACCGCCGAGGAGGTCAAGGACGCGATCTCGTGGCGATACCCCCGCGACATCGGCCGCTACGGCGAGACCATCGCGCTGCTCGAGGCCCTCGGCAAGCAGCGGCCCGAGCTGCTCATCAAGTCGGCGAGTCGCCTGCGTCGCCTGGCGAACTACCACACCAACTTCCAGGGGATGCTCGACGGCCTGACCAAGGGCGGGCTCGCCGAGCAGAAGGCCAAGCTCGAGGCCGACCTGCAGGCGTGGATCGCCGGCGACGCCGCGCGCACCGCCAAGTACGGCGGCGTGTTCGAGAAGCTCGCGGCGCTCGACGCCGAGTACCGCAAGTTCCGCGACCACGACGCGGCGCTGCGGGAGCTGGTCGAGGGCAGCCAGCTCTTCGGCGCCGCGCTGGCGGCCGCCGTCACCGCCCAGAACACCGCCGCGGGCAAGCCGGCGCAGGGCGATCTGGCGGCGATGATCGACGGCGCGATGAAGACCTACGACGCGGAGCTCGATCGCGCGCTGTTCCGCCTCGCGATCGAGCGCACGACCCGGCTGCCCGCCGAGCAGCGTCCCGCCGACGCGCTGACGGCCCTGCTCGGCAAGCCGGGCGCCGACGGCAACTGGGACGCCGCGGCGATCGACGCCGGCCTCGCCAAGCTCTACGGCAAGACCAAGCTCGTCGAGCCGCGCTTCCGCGAGAAGCTCATCGCCGCCAAGGACACTGCGAAGCTGAAGCAGCTGCGCGATCCGTTCGTGAAGGCCGCGGTCACCCTCGCGCCGGTGTTCATCGCCGCACAGGGCCGCGAGGAGACCCGCGCCGGGTCGATGGCCGCGCTGCGCCCGACCTTCGTTGCGGCCCTGCGCGAGTACTCGAAGACGCCCGTGGCGCCCGACGCCAACAGCACGCTGCGCATCACCTACGGCACCGTGCGCGGCTACAAGCCCACGCCCGACGCGCCGGTGTTCGAGCCGTTCACCACGCTGTCGCAGATGGTCGCGAAGAACACCGGCACCGAGCCGTTCGCGGCCCCGGCCAAGCTGATCGCCGCGGCGAACGGAGACAAGGGCCCGTACCGCGTCGAGGCGCTGGGCGACGTCCCGCTCGACTTCCTCGCCGATCTCGACATCACCGGCGGCAACTCGGGCTCGGCGACGCTGAACGCCAAGGGCGAGCTGGTCGGGCTCGCGTTCGACGGCAACTACGAGGCGATCGCCTCGAACTGGATGTTCATCCCCGGCATCACGCGGTCGATCCACGTCGACATCCGCTTCGTGCTCTGGGTCCTCGACGCGGTCGACGAGGGTGATCGCCTGTTGATGGAGATGGGCGTCACGCCGAAGGTCGCGGCGACCCACGGGGCGCCCGGTGAGGCCGCCAAGACGCCCGCGCCTTCGGCCGCGCCGGTCGAGCCCGCGAAGGCACCGACGGCGAGCGCCGCGACCCAGCCGGTCGCCCCCGCAGTCGCGGGTTAGCCCGCCGCGTTCATCGACGGGCGCCCGTGGGCCGGCCGCAGCGTCCGCGCGCCGCGCCCGGATCCGGCGCACGGTCGGGGTTGGGCCACCGCCCTTGCGCCGCCGGTGGCGTGCCGTACGGCCATGCCATGGACATCGGACCGGACAATGTCCCCAAGGTCGTCGCCGAGATCGGCTGCAACCACAAGGGTGATTTCGAGCTGGCGAAGGAGCTCGTGCGCACGGCGGCGGAGTTCTGCCGCGCCGACGCGGTGAAGTTCCAGAAGCGCAACCCCAAGGAGTCGCTCACCCCCGAGCAATACTCCGCGCCGCACCCCGATCCGAGCCACAGCTACGGGCGGACCTACGGCGAGCACCGCGAGTACCTCGAGCTGTCGATCGATCGCCACGCCGAGCTCAAGGCCCTGTGCGAGTCGCTGTCGATCGACTACTCGTGCAGCGCCTGGGACATGACCTCGGCCCAGCAGCTCACCGAGCTCGGCCCGAAGTGGATCAAGATCCCGAGCGCGTGCAACACCGACACCGCGATGCTCTCGTGGCTGTGCGAGCACTATCCCGGCTCGATCCACGTCAGCCTCGGCATGACGACCGCGCTGGAGGAGCGCGCGCTGCTGGAACTGCTCGGCGCCCACGGCCGGCTCCGCGATACCGTGCTGTACGCGTGCACCTCGGGCTATCCGGTGGCCGTCGACGATTTGTGCCTGCGCGAGATCACCCGGCTGTGCGACGAGTACGGGCCGGACGTCGAGGCGATCGGCTTCTCCGGGCACCACCTGGGCATCGCTGCGGACGTCGCCGCGATCACCCTGGGCGCCAAGTGGATCGAGCGCCACTTCACCCTCGATCGCACATGGAAGGGCACCGACCACGCCGCGTCGCTCGAGCCCGACGGGCTGCGTCGACTCGGCCGCGACCTCCGCAACGTCGCGCGGGCGCTGACGCGGCGGTCCGAGGAGATCCTCGAGGTCGAGCGCGCGGCCCGGGGCAAGCTCAAGCAGTCGTCGCGGCCGCGGCTGGTCCGGGCTGCGTAGCGAATCCGGCGGTGTCCGACGCTCGGCGCGTCGGACTAGAGCGTGTCCATGATCTGCATCGCGAGCTCGCAGTACGGATTGAGTTCGAGCGCGCGATCGAGGGCCTCGCGGGCGCGCTGCGGCTGGCGCAGCGCCCTGTAGATCGCCCCGCGGTAGGCGTGGACCATGTCGAGGCTCGGGTCCATCGTCTGCGCGTAGTCCAGCAGCTCGAGGGCGTGGTCACCGGTCTCCGGATCATGACCGGCGGCCTCGAAGCGGGCGTACGCGAGCATCGCGTGGAGCTCGGCGACATCGAAGCCGCTCTCGTAGGCCTCCTCGAGCAGCGCGACGGCGCCGACGAAGTCACCCTCGGCCAGCGCGACCTCGGCCTCGTTGAACCGCACGGCGCCGACCATCTCGGGGCTCGCGGCCTGGTCGAACGTCGCCTCGCTGCCGACGTGCCGTGCGGGGCCGGGGCCGACCGCGTCGCCGAGGTCGATCGCGTCGAGGTCGTCGAGCGCGAGGAGGTCGCCCATGTCGCCGGGCTCGTCGAGTGGCTCGTCGGGGTCCAGCGCGAGGTCGTCGTCGATCGTCTCCGGCGACAGCCCGAGATCCTCGGGCATCAGCTCGTGGGTGGCGCCGACGAGATCGTCGGCGGCGTCGAGCTCGTCCGGCTCCTCGGCGTCGAGCTCGCCACCCGGAAAGTTCGCCGCGTCGAGCTCGAGCCCCGCGAGATCCTCGTGCCCGATCTGGATGTCGTCGAGCTCGTCGACCGCGAGCAGGTCGTGGCCGATGCGGTCGGTCGAGATCGGCGGGACGATGATGCCCTGGCCGACGTCCATCACCGTCGCGTCCGCGTCGCGGGCGATGCGGCCTGAGTGGTTGCTCTCGCCGATCGTCTCGATCTCCTCGGGCTGCAGGTCGTACGACGACGCGCCGGGCGAGGAGAAATCCCCCGTGTCGCGGGCGATGGGGCCGGGCACCGGCTCCTGCGGCGCAGTGCGGGTCGCGGGCCGCGGCGGCTCGATCGGCGCGGGCTGGATCGGCCGCGGCGGCATCGCGGCGGCGGCCAGGGGCGCGGGGGCCAGCGCGGGCGTCGGCTGGCCCGTCGTCGCCGCAGGACCCGGCGGCATGATGCCGTCGAAGCTCTCGTCCTCGCCGAAGTCGATCGCGTCCTCGAAGGTCTCCTCGACGCCGGCCGGCTCGGCGGCGAGCAGGGCCACGGGCACCTCGGGCTTCGGCCGTGCGACCGAGACCGAGTGCTGCGTGCCGGTGCCGAGCGCCTCCTCGTCCTCGACGCCGGCGAACTCGGCCTCGTGATCGCCGAGCAGCGCGCGGACCCGCGGCAGCTCGCCCGGCAGCGGTGTGTCCTCGTACTCGGTGACGACGTCCTGCGCCTCGAACGTCGGCGCGAACGCGTCGTCCTCGCCCTCGCCGCCGACGAACGCGGGGCGGGCCAGGGGCGCGCGGGCGGGCTGGGCCTCGTCGACGAGCACGACCGCGCCGGCCTGCACGAGGCCGTACAGCAGCGCGGCGGGGCAGGGGACCGCCGGGTCGCCCGCGTGCTGCAGCACCGCGTCGAGCGTGCGGCTGCCGTCGAGCCCCGCGACGAAGAACGCCTCCTCGAGCGACAGCTCGAGGCCGAGGTCGGCGGCGAAGTCCGCGGCCGCGTTGCGCAGCGTCGGGTACTGCCCGCCGCTGTCGCGCAGGGCCGCGCGTGCGCGCTCCTCGGGGTAGCGATCCTGGATCGCCGCCAGGATCACGCCCTCGGCCGAGGTGTCGAGGCGCACGCCCGGCGTTTCCTCGATCGCGTCGGGCTTGAACTGGTAGCGGCCGTCGTCCCAGCCGAAGATGTCGAACAGCTTGGCGCGCAGCTGCGCCTGCAGTCCGTAGCGCAGGTTCCCCTGGGAGAGGATGCCCATCTCGACGAGGAGCTCGCCCTGCTTCTTGCCGGTGCGGCGGATCGCCTCGAGCGTCTGCTCGCACTGCTCCTGCGTGATCAGGCCCTCGTGCGCGAGCACCTGACCGAGGCACTCCGATAGCACGTTGCTGCGCACGAACACCGGCTGGCCGGTCTCGAAGAAGACGACCTTCTTCGTCTGGCCCGACAGCAGGTACAGGCTGCCGGTGAGGTTCGCCCGCGCGATTTCGCGGATGAGCCGCGGGAACGGAAATCGGCGCAGCGACCCCTTCGTGGGGAATCCGAGCTGCGGTTCGGGGGCTGCCTGCGCCGTGGCCATCGGGATCTGGTTGCGGTCCGGGCCGCCGTCAGCACGGCATCTTACGCGGATCGGTCGAGGATTTGGAAGGCCGCCCGCCGGGGTGACGGCCCGGGGCGGCGTTGGGTAGGCTTCGGGCGTGCCGCACTGCAGTGCCGTCGTTCTGGCCGCGGGCAAGGGGACGCGCATGCGTTCAGATCTGCCCAAGGTTCTCCATCGATTCCGGGGCGAGCCCCTGGCCGTCCATGCCGTGCGCGCAGCCCGGGCCGCGGGCGCCGAGCCCGTCGTGGTCGTGGTCGGGCACGGCGGCGACGAGGTGCGCGCGACGCTCGACGCGGGGTTTCCCCCGAACGCCGCGGCGCTGCGCTACGCGGATCAGTCGGTGCAGCTGGGCACGGGACATGCGGTCAGCTGCGCCCTGCCGCAGCTCGTCGGGATCGACGGCCCGGTGCTCGTGCTCTCGGGGGACGTGCCGCTCGTCCGCGCCGAGACGCTTCGCGAACTCGTCGCCGCCTGCCGACGCTCGACCGCGGGCCTCGCCCTGGGCGTGTTCACGCCGCCGGACGCCCAGGGCTACGGGCGGATCCTCCGAGACGCCGCCGGGGCTGTCGTCGGCATCCGCGAGCAACGCGACGCTTCGCCCGAGGAGCGCGCGATCGGGGAGTGCAACGCGGGCACGTACTGTGTCGATCTCGAGCGCCTGCGCACGGTGCTCCCGAGCGTGCGCCGCGACAACGCCCAGGGCGAGATCTATCTGACCGACATCGTCGCGCCGATGGCCGCGATGGGTGAGGTGATCGCCGTGGCGCTCGCACTGGAGGAGGCGGCCGGCGTGAACACCCCCGAGGACCTCGCCCTGCTCGAGTCACTCGCCGCGGGGCGCTGAGGCGTCATCGCGCCTGCGGCGGGCGCCGGAGCACCTGATCGACCACCGCGCGCAGCTCGGCGATGTCGAACGGCTTCTCGATGAAGCGGATGCAGCCGGCGGCGATCGCCTGATCGCGCTCCTGCTTCATCACGCTCGCACTGATCGCGATGAGGGGAATCATCGCGAGCGCCGCGTCGGCCTGCAGGCGCCGCGCGAGCTCGAAGCCGTCGATGCCGGGCAGGTCGAGGTCGAGGAGGATGAGCGCCGGTGGCGACGCACGGGCTGCCTCCAGGCCGGCTTCGCCGGTCGGGGCCCCGATCACCTCGTAGGCGCCCGCGTGCTCCAGCACCTTTCGCACCAGGGCGAGGTTGGCGGCGTTGTCCTCGACGTAGAGGATGCGCGTACGCGCCATCGACCGCGAGTGTAGCGTGTCGGCGCGGCGGAGGGACGGCGCGCGGGCAGCGGTCGCCGGATCAAAGCCGAGTACACTCGGGCGGCGGACCCCTGGCCGTGACCGGACTCCTCCTCGCCTCGACTGTGCTGGCCCTCGGGGCACCGGTGGCGCCTGGCGTCGCAGCGTCCGGCCCCGCAGCGCCGGAGCCGGCGACGGTCGACGGTGAGTTGGACGAATCGCGCGCGCTGCAGATCGATGCCGTCGAGATCCGCGGCCGCGAGCAGGTGTCCGCCCGACAGATCGACACGATCCTCGAGCGCGAGGACCTCGTTCCGGGCACGCAGGTCCTGTGGCCGTCGGATCCTCGGATCGCCCGCGCCCGCGATCGCCTGCGCGCGACCGGCTACTTCAAGTCGGTCACCCTGCGCCTCGAGCCCGTGCCCGGCCGTGACGACGCGGTGCGCCTGGTGGTCGCGCTGGTCGAGCGGAGTTCGGCGTCGCTCCAGGAACTCTACATCGGCTCGTCGCGCATGACGCCCTTCCACGGCGGGATCTCGGTGGTCGAGCGCAACTTCCTCGGGCGCGCCGTCCATGTCGGTGGCGCGCTCGTCTGGGGCACGCTCCCGGAGATCGCCCAGAGCCGGCGGCAGCAGGCGTATCAGTTCATCGCGGAGGTGCCGCGACTGGGTGCGGCGCCCCTGGGCGTGCGCACCTCCGCGTTCGTGATCTCCTCCGCCGAGCCGTACCGGGTCGCGGGCGCGGAGAATGACCCCGACCCCGCGGACTTCCGCGCGGTCGACATCAGCCGTATCGGCGGCTCGGTCGGCCTGACGTTCCCCGTCCTGCCGACGCTGACGCTCGGGGTCGACTATCGCTTCGAGCGCGTCGATGCGCTCACGCCGACGTCGCCGACGTGGGCGCGACCCGACGGCACCGTCGTGCCGGTGGACCTCATGGTCCGAACGGGCGCGCACCGTCTGACGTCGGCGCACTTCGGGCTGGTGTGGGACGCACGCGACGAGGTCGTGCTCGCGGGCAAGGGCGCGCGTGTGGCGTTCGATCTGCAGCTGTCGTCGCCGGCGACCGGCTCCCAGTACGAATACGTCAAGCTGGTGATCGCGGGCGGCTACAGCTTTCGGTTGCCATGGCGCCACTGGTTCACGCCCAGCGTCACCGGTGGACAGATCGCGGGCCGAGCCCCGGTGTTCGAGCGGTTCTACGCCGGCGACCTCAGCGCGTGGACGCCGGGCCGCGAGCTCGGCGTGCGCTACTCGACCCGCAACCCGATCGACGTGTTCGGTACCGGCATCGACACGCGGACCTTCGGCGTGTTGTTCGGTCGCTTCGATCTCGACTACACCATCCCGCTGTTCCGACGCGCGCGCACCCGCGGCGTCTATGGCGGTGACCTGTTCTTTGGCGCCGGCCTGTTCACGCTGGTCGGCGATGCCGACGAACGGCGCGCGCGGAAGCTCGACGGCCAGCGCCCGGCCCCGTTGGGCTTCAACGCCAACTTCGGCGTGCGGCTCGACACCGCTGCGGGCACGTTCAACGTGTCGATCGGCAACGTCCTGCGGAGGACGCCGCTGTGAAGCGTCGGACGTGGATGCGCGGCCTCGTCGCCGCCCCGGTGCTGGCGTTCGCGCGCCCCGACACCCTGCCGATCCGTCGTGCGGTGTTCGAAGAGGTCGGCACCTCGGTGTTGATGACGCTGAGTCTGCCGGGCCTGTTCCGTCGCTACGACAAGGACGCGCTCGACTCGATCGATTCCGGCTTCGACACCACGCTGCACTTCACGATCAAGCTGTGGCAGCACGGCAGCCGGCGGCTGGTCGACACCCGCGAGCTCGTGGTCCGGATCCGACGCGACCCGTGGAAGAAGCGCTACGTCGTCTCCACCCGCGAGGACGGGTCGTGGACCAAGCGCCTGTTCACCGAGCGCGACGCCGCCGTCGCCGCGGCGATCAAACTCGATCGGGTCAAGGTCGCGGCTGCCGCGGACCTCGAGCGCGGCGAGGATGGCCCGTACTACTTCGTCACCGTGCTCGCGCTGCGCAACCCGCTGCTGCCCGAGGCCGATTTCGCCGGCTCGACGGCGGCGCAGGGACGTGATCTCGAGTGGTTCGGTCGTCTCGTCGACGTCCTCGCGGGCGAGCGCGCCGAGGCCGAGGAGACCGTGCACGTGCGCACCAACCCGTTCTACCTGGTGCCGCGATGACGGGGCCCGCCAAGCCCCGGCGCAACCCCATCCCGTGGTGGGGGCGGCTCGAGCTCCGGGTCGTCGCGTCGCTCGTGCTGCTCGGCACGCTGTGCGTCGGATCGTCGGCGTCTCTCGTCGAGCTCACTGTGTCGTACTTCGACGCGCGGTGGGCCGCCGCGCTCGAGCAGGCCGTCCACGTGACCGACGACGTCGGCGTGTTCCATGCCGAGCTCGTGAGCGCCAAGATCTCCGAGTACGAGGCCCGCACCCGCGCCACCGGCCTCGAGCTGGCGCTGGGCGACGTCACCCCGCCGACCAGCACCGATCGCGATCGGCTGCAGGGCATTCTCGAGCGGGAGGCCGACCTCGTCGGGTTGGCGTGGGTGAGGCCGAGCGGCGCGCGCTCGGAGATCGATCGCGCCGAGGAGTACCCAGAGGATCGCTTCGAGTGGTACGAGGCCTCGGTCGACCTCGCGATCCCCGAGGGGCGCGGACCGGCCCAGGGGCGAAGCGCAGGGCAGCTGCGCGCCGTGTACCGCATCGATCCCGAGATCGACGCCCGCTTCCAACAGGTCGGCGCGCGGCGCCGCGAGATCGTCCGTCAGCAGCGCGACAAGACCGAGATCGAGGCCGCAGTGATCCGGGTGTTCGGGCTGGCGAGCGCCACCGTGTTGGTGTTCGCCCTGACGCTCGGCGTCCTGGTCGCGCGCACGACCACCCGCAAGGTCGGCCAGCTCAGCCGCGTGATGGCCCGCGTGGCGCAGGGCGATCTGCGGGCCCGCGCGGCCCTGCGGGGGCGCGACGAGATCGCCCAGCTCGGCGCCGCCTTCAACGGCATGCTCGACGATCTCGCCCACGCCCAGGATCGCCTCGCGTACCTGCAGCGCATCGGCGCGTGGCAGGAGATGGCGCGGCGCATCGCCCACGAGATCAAAAACCCGCTGACGCCGATCCAGCTCGCGGTCCAGCAGCTGCGCGAGAAGGATCCAGGCCTGTCGCCGGAGTTCAGCCGCATGCTGCGCTCGGCCGTCGAGATCGTGGAGGACGAGGTCGAGGGCCTGCGCCGGATGGTCACGAGCTTCTCGCAGTTCGCGAAGGTCCCCGAGGTGCGGCTGGCGAGGGTCGAGCTGCCGCGCGTGCTCGAGGAGTTCGAGCGCGCGTACGGCCACCTCACCGAGCGCGACGACGATGTGCTCCACGTGGCCGCGGTCGAGCCGACGCTGGTCGTCGACGCCGACCGCCAGCTGCTCAAGCAGGTGCTGGTCAACCTGGTCGAGAACGCGGTGCTGTCGGCGCGCGAGGCCAAGCGCTCGCCCGTGCGCGTCGAGGTCAGCGTCGCGGTCGAGGGCGCGCGGATCGAGCTTCGCGTCGACGACAACGGGCCAGGCGTCCCGGAGGCGCAGCGCGAGCGGGTATTCGAGCCCTACCACACGACGCGGTCGCAGGGCACCGGGCTCGGGTTGGCGATCGTGAAGAAGATCATCCTCGATCACGGCGGTGACGTCCGGGTCGAGTCGAGCCCCCTGGGTGGCGCGCGCTTCGTCGTGGTGCTGCCGCGGCCGGTCGCTGACCCCGGCGCCTCGGCAGCCCACGCGTGACGGTGCATCCCCCTGCTAGTCTCGCGGTGCCGATGACCGACGCCTGGGAAGAACTCACCATCACGGCGGGTGGACTGCGCCTCGCCGCACGCGCGTACGGACCGCCCGACGCGACCAAGGTGCTGTGCATGCACGGCTGGCTCGACAACGCCGCGACCTTCGAGCTGCTGGCGCCGCGCCTGTCGGGACTGCGGATCGTCGCGCTGGACCTGCCCGGTCACGGCCTGTCCGAGCACCGCGAGGCCGGGAACACGTACGCGTTCATCGACGCGGTGGCGGCCGTCGCTGCCGCCCGCGACGCGCTCGGCTGGGAGCAGTGCGTCTTGATGGGGCACTCGCTCGGCGCTGCGATCGCCTCGACGCTCGCCGGAGCCCAGCCGGCGCGCGCCCAGGCGCTCGTGCTGCTCGAGGGGATGGCGCCCCTCACCGAGGCGCCCGAACTCGCCGCCCTTCGCCTCGGACGCGCGCTCGACGAGCAGCGCACCAAGCTCGGTCGACGGCCGCCGGTGTACCGCGACGCGGAGTTCGCCGCGGGGCGTCTCGCGTCGTCGATGACCGGCGTCTCCATCGATGCCGCGCGGATCCTCTGCAGCCGTGGGCTCGTCGAGGTCGACGGCGGCGTCACCTGGCGCAGCGATCCGCAGGTGCGCTGGCAGTCGCGCGTGCGCCTCGTCGAGGAGCAGGTGCTGGCGCTGCTGCGCGCGATCCGTTGCCCGACGCTCCTCGTTCGGGGCGACCGCAGCCCGTTCACCGACGGTCCGATCCTCGACGGTCGCATCGCCGCGATCGCCGACGTGCGTGTGGTTCGCCTGCCCGGCGGCCACCACGTCCACCTCGAGGACGCGCCCGCGGTTGCCCCGGTCGTCGCCGAGTTCCTCGAGCCCTGGCGCGCGGCGACATGACCTGGCGACCGGCCCACGACGCGCCGTACTGGTGCGAGGAGAACGCGTGGCACCTCTGCGTCGAGCCGGCGGTGGGTCCAGACGCGCGCGTCGTGGTCATCTCGAACCCGTCGCGCACCGTCGCGCTTTGGCACCAACGCGCCGCCACGGACGACGACCTGCCGGTGCTGTGGGATTACCACGTGATCGTCGTCGGGTCCGATCTCGTCGTGTGGGATCTGGACACGCGGCTGGGCTTCCCGGTGCCGGCGGACGATTACCTCGAGCAGACCTTCCGCCGCGCCGCGCCGCCGCGCCTGCGACCGCAACTGCGGGTCATCGGCGCGACCGACTACCGCGCGCGCTTTGCCTCGGATCGACGGCACATGCGCGACGCGCAGGGCGGGTGGCTGCAGCCGCCGCCGTCGTGGCCGGCGATCGGTGGTGGGCACGTGCTCGACGCGCTGCTGGCCTTCGACGACCCGAGCTTCGGGCCGTGGATCGACGCCAGTGCGCTGCTGCCCGCGCTGCGCTGAGGCGAGCCCGCGCTGCGCCGAGGCGAGGCGCTCACGTCGGTCGACCGTGTCGACCCGCGCCGTCGCGGAAGCGCGACGGCCCGTCGCGGAAGTCGGCGGCTTGGAGCACGCTGCGACCGCGATCGAACTCCTGCCGCAGCGCGTCGGCCATCGGCATCCCGAGCGCGCCGTAGACCGATCGTCGATCGCTGCGCAGGCACGCCTGCGGGAGCGCGGCGATCTGGGCGGCGAGCGCCTGAGCCGTCGACAGCGCGTCGCCGGCGGGGACCAGCCGGTCGACGAGGCCCATCGACAGCGCCTCGTCGGCGTCGACGGAGCGGCCGGTCAGGATGAGGTCGAGCGCACGGCCGAGCCCGATGATCTGCGGCAGGCGAACCGTGCCGCCGTCGATGAGCGGCACGCCGAAGCGCCGACAGAACACGCCGAAGATCGCGGTGGTGTCGGCGACCCGCAGGTCGCACCACAGCGCGAGCTCGAGGCCGCCCGCCACGGCGTAGCCCGTGACTGCGGCGATGACGGGCTTGTCGAGCTGCATGCGCGTGGGGCCCAGCGGGCCGTCGCCGGTGGGCTCCAGTCGATTGGGCTCCCCGTCGGCGATTGCCTGGAGATCGGCGCCGGCGCAGAAGTTGCCCTCGGCGCCGCACAGCACCGCGACGCTGGCCGCGTCGTCGGACTCGAAGGCGCGCATGGCCTCGGCGAGCGCTGACGCGGTGTCGCGGTCGATCGCGTTGCGGCGCTGCGGCCGGTCGATGGTGATCGTGGTGACGGCCGCTTCGGTCGCGATGCGCACGGTCATGGGTCCTCGGGCGCGCCGGCTCGCCGGCGCGGTCGGTCGTCACATCAGAGGAGGGGGCTCTTGAACGTCGGCCGCTTCGCGACGTTGACCCCGAGCTCGGCGTAGCTCTCGCGCAGGTAGGTGGCTTCCAGCGTCGCCGCGTCCCGCGGGCCCTCGGCGAGGTGGGCCGAGAGCGCGGCACGCCAGAGGCCGCGCGCGGTCGGTCCGGGCAGTGGGGTCCGCGGGATCGCGGCGTCGATGCGATCGGCGTAGGGGAGCACGCCGGGCCCGACGAGGTGGGCCTCGAGTGACTCGGCGACGATCTGCTGGAGCGGAGCGCAGCGCTCGGGCCCGCAGGCGAGCACCGACTCCCTCGTCCGCTCGAAGAGCCCGGCGTAGACCTCGCCGCGCCGCGCATCGAGGACGGCGAGCACCGACGTGGGTCCCTCGATCGAGCCGGCGACCGCGGCCAGCGTCGAGACCGCGACGACGGGCAGGCCGAGCGCCTCCGCGAGGCCCATGGCGGTCGCGAGGGCCACGCGCGTGCCGGTGAAGGTCCCCGGGCCGCGGCCGCAACCGATGCAGACGAGGTCGCGCGCGACGATCCCCGCGCGCTCGAACAGTGCCGCGATGCGCAGGTGCAGCTGCGCCGAGGCCTGGCGGCCGTCGTCGTCCTGCTCGTCCGCGAGCAGCGGACCCTCGGCGCCATCGTCGATCCGACCGAGGACGACCACGCATCGCGGCGTGGAGGCGTCGAGCACGAGCATCCAGTCGGGCACGTCGGTCACAGCCAGTAGCGGATGATGTCGTTGCGCGCCGCGACAAGCAGCAGCAGCAGGATCACGACCAGCCCGACGGCGCTGGCGATCTCCCGCGCGCGTTGGCCCAGCGGCCGTCTGCGGATCGCCTCGACGGTGAAGAACAGCAGGTGTCCGCCATCGAGGATCGGGATCGGCAAGAGGTTCACGAAGCCGAGGTTCACGCTCAGCAGCGCGACGAGGCGGAGGAATTCGCCGGGGCCCTGCTCGGCCGCGGTGCCGGCGACCTTGAACAGGCCGACGACGCTCGAGAGATCGTCGACGCCGCGCTCGAACGTCAGCATCTGCACGAGCGTGGTCCACAACATCGAGATGACCTCGCCCGTGCCCCCGACGGCGGAGCCCATGGCGTAGGTGAAGCGGCCGCGGATCGGCTCGGGCTCGGAGGTGTAGATCTTCGCGAATGGCTGGGCGCCGAACCACAGCTCCTGACGATCCTGCTGGTAGATGTCGCGCCACGTCCGGATCTCGAGCTGGAGCGACACCGAACGCGGCGACTTGCCGAGGCCCTGCACGGTCAGCTCCACCGCCTCGAGACGGCGCTGCGCGAGCACGTCGGTCAGCACCTCCCACTGCGCCGTGCTGACGCCATCCACCGCGAGCACGCGATCGCCGGGGACGAGACCGGCGCGGTCGGCCGGCGAGCCCGGCTCCACGCTCCGCACGAAGCTGTTCGCGGGGAGGATTCCGGTGCCGCTGCCGTCCTTGCCGGGCAGTAGCTGCGCGTGGGCGGACTCGTACCAGAGAAGCGTGCCGATCGGCGCGACGACCGGGGTGGCGCGCAGGTACGTCAACCGCACCAGGCCGTCGCCGGTGCTGTCGAGCATCCGCTGCAGCTCCTCCACGGTTCGGACTGGCTCGCCGTTGATCGACGTGATGGTGTCCCCCGAACGCAAGCCTTCGAGGTACGCAGGCGAGCGCGGATCGATGATCCCGATCTGCGGCGCGTAGAAGGAAGCGAGGACGCCCAGGCGGCCGACCGGAGTGGCGACGCCCAACGCGTTGCGCGACAGCTTCTTCGCCGGGGTCACGGTGCGGTCGAGTCGCTTGCCATCGCGCTCGATCTGGACCTTCAGATCGATGCCCGGTGACTCGGCCACGCGCTGGCTCATGTCGCTCCACGAGCGGATGTCGCGGTCGTCGATGGCGACGATGCGATCGCCCTGCATGAGCCCGGCTTGGTCGGCCGCGGAGCCCGCGACCACCGTGCCGATGACCGCGGGCGTCAGGGTCGTGTGCTGGAGGAAGAAGAAGAAGTAGACCAGGACCGGCAGCACCAGGTTGGCCAGCGGCCCGGCGCCGAGCACCAGGTAGCGCGCCCAGAGCGGCTTGTTCGACAGGGCGCGCTCCTGCTCGGCGATGGGCACGTCCTCGTTGCCCTGCCCCAACATCGATACGTAGCCGCCCAGGGGAATGGGGGCGAGGCAGTACTCGGTCTCACCGAATCGGGCGCGCAGGAGGGGCGGACCGAACCCGATGGAGAAGCGCAGGACCTTGACGTCGACGAGCTTCGCCGCGAGCAGGTGCCCGAGCTCGTGCACGAAGATCAGCGGCCCGATGAGCAGGATCAAGGCCCAGAGGTTGCCCATCGCGGGCCCAGCATAGCAGGTGTGGCCCCAGCCGGGCGCCGAGCCCACGGTGGGCGGGGGTCGCGGGCCGCGCCCCGCCTCGGGGTCGCTTGTCGCGGCCCGCCGAAAGGGTAGGATTTCGCGGCGTGCTCCCTCGCAAGACGCCGGAGCCGGCGGCGGATCCCGACGAGATGCTCGACCAGCTGGAGGCCGAGATCGAGTCGCTGCGCGTCGCGTACGACAAGTACTTCCTCGGCGTCGACCGGGCCGCCCCGGTGCGTCAACGCGAGCGCCTCGAGCGGAAGCTCCGGCTGTTGGAGGGCACGTCGATGCGCACGACGATGCTCCGCTTCCGCATGGGCGGACTGCGGGCGCGGTTCATCACCTACGCGCACTACTGGACGCGGATCCTCGATCAGATGGAGCGCGGCGTGTCACGCCGTGATCTCGCGCGGCAGGCCAAGCCCGGCGCGCGTGGGACCGAGGCACCCGTGCCCGCGCCGGCCCCCGTCGCTTCGCCGGCAGGGGCGCTCGTGGACCACGACAATGCGCGCGACGTGTTCGATCGTCTGGTCGCCGCGAAGCGATCGGTCGGCGAGTCGACCGAGGGCATGACCTTCCCCGCGTTCCTCCGCAAGCTCTCCCGCGAGGCGCCCAAGCTCGCCGAGCAGCACGGCGGCCGACCTCTGCGGTTCGACGTCGAGATCCGCGAGGGAAAAGTGCGTGTGCGAGCACGCGCCCGTTAGCGCGGCCTGACCCGGGGCCTGGGCAAAACTCCCCACGGCCGCGGCGATTCGCCCCCCGTCGCCGATGCGGGCTTGCGCCCCGTGGGGCAACTGGTCGATCATCCGCGACGCGAGGCGGTTCGGCGCCGGGCCCGTCGCCAGGTCGACCCGTACTCCGGGTCCTCCTGAATCCCACCGGCAGAGGCCGCGTCTGACCGGCGCAACCGCCGATCCTGCGGCAAGGACGTATTGAAGTCATGACTCGTCTCTCGCGCTTCGCGATCGTGAGCCTTTCCGTGTTGGCCGCCTGCACGGTCAAGAACAACTCGACCAGCAACCCCGACGCCGGCAACTACGATGGCTACTACAGCGAGGTGAAGGACGGCGGTGGATCGTCGGGCGCCAGCGGTGGCGATGACGCGTCGAGCGACGCCGACAAGCCCAAGGTCCGGACCGTCACGTCGACCAAGGCCGCGCCCGGTCGCAAGGGCAAGTCGCTCGCGGCACGCAAGCCTCCGGTGACCGGCGGTGACAAGCCCCCGCGCGCCCGTCCGCAGCCGCCCGCGGGCGAGAAGCTCGCGTTCGACGGCTACTTCCCGACCAACGCGCCCGCGGGCAGCGTGATCGAGATCCTGGGCTCGGGCTTCGGCGCCAAGGGCCAGGCCAGCGTGCTCATCGGCAAGAAGCGCCAGAAGGTGATCGAGGTCGGCGAAGGCCACATGCTCGTGCAGCTCGCCGGCGACGTGAGCGGCCCCGTCGTCGTCACCACCGCCGGCGCGCGCTCCAAGACCCGCTCGGCCCAGACGGTCAAGTCCGAGACGCCGTTCCACACGGTCGTCGGTCTGGGCACGCCGCGCACCGACGCGAGCCACGGCTTGCTGGCGAACGTCTACAAGATCGCGCAGCCGGTCACCGAGCTGCCGGCGGCCGACACCCTCGGCGAGCCCTTCGCCACGTTCGGCGTCGACAACCTCGACATCCCGGCCGGCGAGTTCAAGGGCTCGTTCCATGGCAAGGATGGTGAGGTGAAGGAGTGGTTCGCGGTGCACTTCCGCGGCTCGCTCAACGTGACCCAGGCCGGCAACTACGAGCTGTGCCTCAACGCCGGTGACGGCGCGCTGCTCTTCCTCGACCAGACCCCGGTCGTCGACAACGACGGCGTGCACGACACCACCGAGAAGTGCGAGTCGATCGCGATCGAGCCGGGCGAGTACCAGCTCGACGTGATGTGGTTCCAGGCGACGGCCGGCGAACTCGGACTGCAGCTGCTTTGGGCGAAGGACGGCGGTGCGAAGGCTCCGATCCCGCGGGAGAACCTGTTCCCGCCCGAGGACGCCAACACGATGGCGCGCAAGTAAGCGTCGCCCGGCCGTTCGGCCGCGAAGGCCCGGAGGATCGTCGATCCCCGGGCCTTCGTCATTCCGGGGTCGGGACGGCGCACCGGACGTGGACGAGGTCGGCGATCCCGTCCTCGCGTCGGACGAGGAACGTCGCAGGGCCCGCAGGCCGGACCTCCTCCACAGGCGCGTCGAACGTCACGACCGTGGTCTCGGAGCGCGCCGGGGCGTCGGGGAACAGCTTCAGGATCTCCCACGTGCCATCGACGATCCGATGCAGCGCGACGTCGTCGTCGAGCTGGAGCAGCTCGGCGCCCTCGGGGAACTCGAAGTCGCCGTCGAGGCGCTCGAGCTGGGGCGGTGTCCGGGTCGCACGCGTGAGGACCGGGGCACCGTCGCTCGCCGTGTAGTGGACGTACGTGGAGTTCGCATCGACGGCGACGCCGTGGGGCGGCGCGTCCCTGGGCGCGGGCAGCTGCAGGTCGACCTGCAGGATTCCCGACGGCGCGCCGAGGTCACCCGTGCCGAGCAGGACGATCGGGACGTCGGCGACACGCGCGAGGCCATCGGCGAGCTGGGTCTCGCGGTACAAGGCGAGCATCGTGAAGCCGCGGGTGAGGTCGTTGTGGAGACCGAGGCTCCGCAGCTTCGGGTAGCTCCGCTGCTGGATCAGGGCCTGACACGCCTCGAAGTCCGTCACGGGTAGATCTTCGTCGCAGCGCTCGGCGAATACGATCGTGCGATCGGGATCGAGCGGAAATGCCGGTGACAAGAACGCATCGAGGGGCGTCGGCGTGATCTCGATCGTGAAGGTCTCGGTCGATGGTGGGAACGTGAGCGCGAACGGCTGGCGGTCCTGGCCGAAGAACGCCAGGTCGTGGAACCAGTCGGAGGCATCGCATGATTCGAACGCGCCGTCGGCGTCGAGGTCGCAGGGGGCCGGGAGCGTGGCGAGGTTCGGCGACGACGCCGACAGTGGCGTCGGCTGGTTCGCGTCGTAGCGGCGGACGTAGAAGGTGCCGGGCGCTCGCTGCGTGAGATACGCGATGCCTGGGGCGCCGCTGGCGACGAACGCGAACTGCTCGGCGAGTCCGGCTGGCGCGTCGAGGATGACCTCGCGATCGATCGACAACGCCTCGTCGACGTGGAGCAGCGCGAGCTGATCGGTGCCGCTGCTCGTGGTGCGCACGACCAACAACCAGGCCGCTGGCGCACCGGGGCGATCGGCTGATGCCGCGACCACGGCGTCCCAGGGCCGGGCGGGGGACTGGACGCCCGCGGCCGTGACGACGGCCTCGACGACGTTGCAGTTGCTCGAGACGTCGAGCTCGATCGGCGCCAGCGCGAAGGCCTCGCATCCGGCGATCGTCAGCGCCACGCCGAGGGCTGCCGCGGGTCTCAACCGAGCACCTCCTCGATCGCGCCGATCGTCGCGTCGACGAGGCGATCGAGTGCGTCGGGCGCGAGCACGAGCGGCGGCATCCAGTACAGAGTATCGCCCAGCGGCCGCAGCAGCACGCCGCGGGCCAACGCGGCGGCGCGCAGGTGCAGCCCGATCCGCCCGTCGGCGGGCCGGCGACGGTGGGGCCGCAGGTCGAAGGCGACGATCGCCCCGGCCTGGCGGCTCGCGACGACCGCGGGGCATGCCCGCGCCACGGCGTCGCGGGCCCGATCGAGCGCGGCGATCGACGCGCCGACCTCCGACGACGCCACGCGCTCGCCGAGCAGAGCGAGGCTCGCGACGCCGGCGGCGGCGGCGATTGGATTGGCGCAGAACGTGTGGCTGTGGGCGAACGCTCGGCTCGGCGCGCCGCGGAAGGCGGCGGCGAACCGCGGTGACACGACGACCGCCGACAGCGGGAGCGCGCCGCCCGAGAGGCCCTTGCCGAGGCACAGCGCGTCGGGCACGACGCCGCTCCAGGCGTGGGCGAAGATGCGGCCCGTGCGACCGAGCCCGACGGCGATCTCGTCCGCGACCACGAGGATCCCGAGCGCCTGGGCGTGCTCGACGACGCGGCGCAGGAAGCCGCTGCCGTGCATCCGCATCTGGCCGGCGCACTGCACGAGGGGCTCGACGACCAGCGCGCAGAGTGAACCGGCGTGCTCGGTGAGGAGGTCGAGCGCCTCGTCGCACGCTGCCTCACGAGCTCCCGCGTCCGCGGCGAGGTCGCCGTGGCGATGCTCGGTCAGGCTCGGGGTCGGGAGGAACAGCGTGTCGTGCAGGAGGTCCGCGAACGCGGCGCGGTACGTCGGGCTCCCGCACGCCGCGAGGGCGCCCAGGGTCTCGCCGTGGTAGCCGTGATCGAACGCGGCGATGCGACGGCGACCCGCGCCGGCCTGCGCGTCGAACTGCAGGCACAACTTCAGCGCGACCTCGATGGCGTCCGAGCCGGAGTCGGCGAAGAAGACCCGCGAGAAGGCGGGTCCTGCGGCCTCGAGCAGCCCCTCGGCGAGCGACACCGCCGGCGCGTGGGTGAAGCCGGCGAACATGACGTGGTCGAGCGTGTCGACTTGGCGATGGATCGCCGCCATCACGCGGGGGTGTCGATGGCCGTGGACGGACGTCCACCACGACGCGATGGCGTCGAGGATCCGCGCGCCGGAGGCGGCGTGGAGCCAGGGACCCTCGGCGCCGACGATCGCGACCGGCGGGCACACCTCGAGGTCGTCGAAGTGCGTCGCGGGGTGCCACAGGGCGGCAGCATCCCGCGCGATGAGGTCGTCGACGTCGCCCGCCACGTTCCGTCGGAGGCTACCAGGCGCCGGCGCGCCGCGGGCCGTGCCGGCGCGTGTGGCGACCCGCACGCACGCACGCGTGGGGCCGTGCGCGCGTGCGCCGATCCGCTATGCTGATCCGCGGTGTCCCGTCCGTCCCGTGCCACCCTGTTGTCGTCGGTCGCCACGCTCTGGCTGTCGGCGCTCGGTTGCTTCGTGGATCTCCCGACCGACGATCCCCTCGCGTCGCCGTGCCTCGGCCTCACGTGCTCGAGCAACGGCCACTGCGACGACGGCGTCTGCTACTGCGATCCGAACCACGTCGGCAATCCCTACGCTCTCCGCGGCTGTCAGCCGACGGGCGCATTGTCGCCGTGCGAGACGACGTGCGGGCTCAATGCGTACTGCGAGGCGGGCTCCTGTCGCTGTGCCGAGGGCTCGGTCGCCGTGTGCGGGACGGGGGATTGCATCGGCGAAGCGGCCCTCTGCGATGGCACCGCCGAGTGTGCGAACGGGGCCGACGAGGACCCGCTGATCTGCTTCGAGGGCGCCGTGCAGGAGTGGGCGGTGGCGGATCGGTGCGACGACGGTGCGAACGTGCGCTGGCGCGTGTGGGCGCAGGAGCGCGACTGGGTCTGGCCCGGCCCCGACGACGCGTTCGTGTCCGAGGGCTACGATCGGATCTCACGGCAGTCCATCGAGTGCCTCGCGGGCGAGTTGTTGTGTTTCGGTGGCGAATCGGGTGACTCGGCGTGGGGCATCGGCCTCGACGGGCGCGGCAGCTGCGACGACTGCTGTCAGCCATGCGCGGTCGAGGCGGTTGACGTCGGGGCCCTGCGCTGCGGCTGAGCGGCGGGCTCTGCGGGTGGCGCCGGTGGGTGCGACCGCCGGTCGCGGGGCACATCGCGGCAACACGCCGCGCGGAAACCCCCGATGCGGCGCGAGCGGGACGCATCGGGTGGACTCGGCCAACCGCAGGTGGCATAGTCCCGAGCGCATGCGTTCGCGTCCGTTAGGTGGCCGCGCATGACGTGTCGTCCATGACAGAGATCGCCCAACTCTTCGAGTCGGCGCTGCGTCAGAATCGAGCCAGTCTGCTGCGCAAGGCAGCAATGAACACGCTCGCGAAGATGCCGCCGGCCACCACGCTCCGCGAACTCCTCGACAGCGACGCTGGCGAGGCGCTCCGCGAGCTCACCCTGCGCGACCTGGCCGACGCGCTCGCCCAGGCCGGCTATCGGCCGGCGCGCAGCAATGGCACCGGACCCGCGCGCCCTCGGGCCACGGTCGAGGTCGATGACCCGAACAGCCGCAGCGCCCAGTGGGGCGAGAGCAAGGAGGAGCGGATCTTCCGCGAGATCCTCGCCGCGCTCGAGGACGAGGCGCTGACGATCGGGCAGCTGTCCAAGCGCCTCGACGTGGACATCGAGGAGCTGCGTGGTTACCTCGCGTGGATGAAGAAGGCGGGCAAGGTGCTGAGCTCGGGCCGTGCGCGGGCCACCCGCTACCAGCCCGCCAAGTGAGGCGCCGGTGTCCGAACCGACGCCCACGGCCGCGGACCTGCCGCCCGACGACCCGGGCGCGGCCGCCGACATGCGGGAGTGGGCGGCCGCCCTGAAGCACGACTTGGGCAAGTACGTCGCCTGGCGCAGCGCGAACCTGTCGGACGCCGCGTGGACCGGACCCCTCGATGATCTCGCCGCGGCGTCGCTCCGCGCCGACCTCCTCGCGACGCGCGACGTGGGCGGTACGCACGAATCCGCGTGGGCGCTGTTCGATCGGCTCACACTGCCGTGGCCGCGTCCCTGGCCGCGCGAACTCGAGGCCGTCGCCGCAGCGGTGGCCGTGTTGCGCGGCCACGGTCCCGCGCTCGTGGCCGAGGATCGGGCCGCGATCGCGGCGGCCCGCGGCGACATCCGCAGCGCCCAGCAGACCATCCGCGCCGAGCTCGCGTCGCTCCACCGTCGCTTGATGCGGGAGGTGTAGCGATGTCCTCCATCCTCATCATCGACGACACGGACAAGTACTGGGAGCTGTGCACCCGGTTCATGCCGGAGCACGAGCTGCTGCCGCCGGCCCGCAACTATCGCGAGGCCGCCGAGTCCCTCGCGAAGCACCGCGGCGTCGACCTCGTGCTGCTCGACGTCCACTTCGACATCCCCGAGGAGGACCTCCTGCCCGAGGACAAGGCCGAGCTGCTGGCCAAGGGCGATCGCGGGCGCGCGCTCGAGCGCCTGCGCCGAGCCCAGGGCCTGCACATCCTCGATCGGCTGCGGCGCACGCACCCGGACCTGCCCGTCATCGTGATGACCTCGCGCGACGATCTGCCGCTCGAGGCCGACGCCGAGCGGCTCAACGCCGAGGACTACACGTACCTGCTCGATGACGAGTACCTCGACGCGCGCTCGCTGCGTCTGCAGGTCGAGGGCATCCTCGCGCGCCGGGTCCGGACGCCGGCGCCCGACGAGCCGTTCTACTGGGGCGAGAGCACGCGGATGCTCGCGCTGCGTCGGCGGCTCGGGATCCTCGCGCGCGGGCGACTGCCCATCATCTTGCTGGGCGGCACCGGTACGGGCAAGAGCCTCATCGCCCGCGAGTTCATCCACCCCCGGTCGCAGCGCACCGGCCCGTTCGTCGCCGTCGATCTTTCGACGATCCCGAACGACCTCATGGGCGCGCACCTCTTCGGCGTGGTCAAGGGCGCGTACACGGGCGCCACCGCCTCGCGCGAGGGGGTGCTCGCGCGCGCCCACGGGGGCACGCTGTTCCTCGACGAGATCGGCAACCTCTCGCTCGAGCTGCAGAAGCAGCTCCTGGTGGTGCTGCAGGACGGGCGCTACACGCCGGTCGGCTCGGTCGACGAGCGCATCGTCGACATCAAGCTCGTGGTCGCCACCAACGAGAATCTGGCGACGATGGTCCAGGCCGGTCGCTTCCGCGAGGATCTCTACATGCGGCTCAACCCCGCCACCGCAGTGGTGTTGCCGTCGCTGCGCGAGCGCGGCGACGACTTCGCGGCGCTGCTGGACGAGTTCCTCGCTCGGGTCGGACGTGAGGCCTACAACCGCGACCTCGTGCTGCAGTACGCCAGCCAGCGCGGGCTGCAACCGCCTGCGGGCGGCGACGCGATGCCCATCAGCATCACGCGGTCGGTGCCCGCGCGCCCCGACACCAAGCGTCTGCATTTCCTGCTGCACCCGAGCAGCTTCAAGGCGCTGCGCGACTTCGAGTGGCCGGGCAACTTCCGCCAGTTCGAGATGTTCCTGTCCAACCTCATCACGCTGACCTTGGTCGAGCTCGTCGACCAGGCCGAGCTCGTCGAGCCGGGGGATCCGTCCCACGCGATCCGGCCCGACGTCATCCCGATCCTGCCGCGGGTCGTCCGCGACCTCCTTCGGCCGATGGAGATGCCGCGCGCGCCGGCCGGCGACGCCGCGGGCGCGGACGACGGCGCTGGCGGCCTGCGCATGACGCTGGTCGTCCGGCCCCAGGAATCGCTCAACGCGGTCAGCTGCGATCTCGAGCGCCAGACCATGGAGCGGTTGTTCCAGGACTACGGCGGCGACCTCGGGCGTATGGCGGAGACCCTGCTCGGTGACGGCGCCGCGGGTCGCAAGGTCCAGCTCCGCATGAACCAGCTCGGCATCAAGCTGCGCAAGCTCAAGCGCCGTCGAGGTCCGCCGTGACCACCGCTGCGGTCGTCCGGCGCTGGCTGTCCGCGGGCGTGCTGGCGGCGTCGCTGCTCGGGGTCGCCGGCTTCGAGGAGCCGCGTCGGCCGCTACCGCAGGTCAACGACGAGCTGCCGCCTCCGCCGGAGGGCGACACCGCGGGGGAGTCCGGCGGTGAGGATCCCGAGGACGCGGCGATCCGCCGCGCCGCCGAGTTCGAAGCCCACCTCGCGCGCGCGCAGGCGGCCGTCGCCAAGGAGCGCCACGACGAGGCCATCCGCGAGTACTCGGCTGCGCTGCGCCTGCAGCCCGGCGACCCCGCGGCGCTCCTCGGCCGGGCCAACGCCCGCAAGGCCCGCACCGCGCCCGAGCGCTGCCCGACGCAGGCCATCAGCGACCTGCGTCTGCTCGAGAGCTACGACCCGCGCGGTGCTTGGCTCGAGCAGCGCGCGACGCTGGTCGCGTGGATGGGCGCGTGCGGCTCGAGCTACGCCGCCGATCGCCTCGTGCTCGCCAAGGAGCTCGCGGCCGAGCGTCCGGGCTCGCCGGGGCGCCCCGCGGACATCCGCGTGCTCGTGGCGCGATTGCAGCTCGAGGCGGCCGGCGAGGACGCGCGCGGGGCCGACGTCGCGGCAGCCCGCGCTGCGGCACTCCTCGAGCTCGGCCGCTACCGCGAGGAGTGCTGCACGAAGCCGGGGACCAAGCCGGTGCCCGAGGCGCTGCGCCTGCAAGGTGACATCCTGCGCGACACGGGCGAGCTCGACGATGCGCTCGAGGTCTATCGCGGGTTGCTCGCGGACTCGCCGCAGTCCCCCCACGCCGTCGGTGTCGCGACGCTGCTCGAGGACCTCGAGGTGCGGCGCAGTCTCCGACGCCTCGACGAGACCCAGGGCTTCCGCCCGACGAAGGAGGCGGAGGCGGCCTACAGCCAGGGCGTCGCGTTGCTCCGCGCAGGCGACATCGAGGGCGCGCGGGCGCAGTTCATCCGCGCCACCGAGCTGGCACCGTGGTTCCCGCGGGCCCACCACGCGCTCGGCGTCGCCTACGCGCGCACCGGGCAGTTCTCCGAGGCCGCAGCGGCGCTGGAGCGGGCGATCCACATGGAGCCGACCGATCACGAGGCCCACATGACGCTCGGCCTCATCTACAAGAAGGAGTTCGCGGGCGCCGAGGACGAGCAGGCGATCAAGCACCTGGCAGCGGCGCTTCGGCTGCGACCCGACCTCCTGCGCCTGCACCTGCTGTTGGGCGAGCTGTACGCCCGCACCGATCGTGAGAAGGCGCGTGAGCACTACGAGCGGTTCATCCGCGGTGCGCAGGCCGGCGATCCGGACATCGAGCGGGCCCGCCGCGCGCTCGAGGACCTCGAGCGCGAGCTGCGTCGCGATGAACCTCTGGCGATCACGCCACCGTCCGAGGAACTCGTCCGCCTGCTGCCCCCCGAGCTGCAGAGCATGATCAACGAGGCCCACCTCCGCGGCACCGAGTACCAGGACCTCGCGTATGCCGAGAAGATCCTGCTCGAGGCCAAGGACAAGTTCCCCGACGAGCCCGTGGTCTACAACCAGCTGGCGACGTTCGTCTTCCTGCAGGACCGCACCGGCGACGCGCGTCAGTACTGGGAGCAGAGCCTCACGCTCAAGGAGGACCAGCTCGAGGTCCACGAGCGGCTCGGCTTGCTGCTGCAGCGACAGCTCCCCGACGAGGCGGTGCCGCACCTGCAGCGCGCCGCCGATCTCGGCTCGCTCACCGCCCGCTACGTCCTGGCCGAGCTGCTGTGGAACGAGGGCAACCCGTGGCGGGCCAAGCAGACCCTCGATCTCTACCTCGCCGAGGCCGGCGACTACGATCTCCACTACGACCGGGCCGTCGTACTGCGCGAGACCATCGCGCGGCGACTGCTGCAGTTCTATCTCGGCGCCGGCCTCCTGCTCGCATTGATCCTCGCGGTGCCGGCGTGGCGTCTGTATCGCCGCTACCGCGGCAAGAGCCTGCGCCAGCTGCTCGAGCGCGACCCCAAGAGCTTTCCCGAGGTCGCGCGGATCCTGAGCCTCATCCGCCACGAGATCCTGAAGCACAACACCGCGTTCCTCGCCGACGTCGGGCGCGCGCTCGAGTTCGACGCGCCGGACGCCGAGGGCCGGGCCAGCGTCCTCGCCCAGCGCCTGTTCGGTTCGGTCGATGCCCGGCGCCGTCCGGGGCAGGGCGATGCCCGCGTCGGCAGCCGCGAGCCGGCGCGCCTCCCGGGGATCCACGGCCGGTTCTTCGGCTACCTCGAGGAGCTCGACAAGGTCGGGCGCGCGCACCGGGTCCGGCTGAACCTCCAGCGCAAGGACCCGATCTTCGGCCCCATGATCGGCGCCTTCGAGGAGCTCGCTGCCCGCGCCAAGGACCTCCGCAGTGTCCACGCCCTGCGCCCTGGGCGGCGGCTCGAGCTGGCCCGGCAGCTGACCCGCGCCGGTGAGGTGCTCGGCCGGCAGGCGTTCGAGAAGCTGTCGGGCCTGATCCGCGAGCTGTGCATCGTGAACGTCGATGCGCGCTTCATCGCGTCGACCTACGCGCAGGTCGTCGGCGAGCAGGACTTCGCCGCGCAGCAGCTCGCGCCCCTGCTGCAGACCGGCATCGGCGCGTCGATCCGCGTGTTCCGGACCGACCTCGAGGACATCCTCGCCAACGTCATCCGCAACTCGTTGCGCAGCAGTCTGTCGTATGCGAGACCTCCGGTCGGACTCGGAATCGACTTGGTCACCGAACTCGACGAGATCACCGGACTCGGCACGCTCGCGATCCGCATCAAGGACCGCTCGCCCGAGCAGCTCAGCAACGAGATGCTCCGCGGCCGCTACGTCGAGCGCGGCATGGGCATCACGGTCGATCTGCTGTCGCGCTACGACGGCTCGATCGCCGTCGAGCCCGACCCGGTGTGGACCAAGGCCGTGGTCCTTCGCTTCTTCATCCTCGAGGACGATACATCGATGGCGGCGTCGGTGGCCGCGTGACCACCCCGAGCCTGCCGACCGGCGCGGCGCCGATCCAGATCCTCGTGGTCGAGGACGGCGACGAGTACATCACCAACCTCTCGACCTTCGTCGCCGACGGGTTCGCGTATCGCCAGGCCAAGAGCGGCATCGATGCCTGCCGGATGGTCCGCGAGCAGCCGACCGATCTGGTCTACCTCGACATGCGCTTCGATCGGATCCCCGAGGGGGAGCTGCTCGGCAACATGGTCGAGCTCGTCGCGCGGTTCAACGGCGACGTCGCACGCGCGCGACGGTTCCAGCAGGACAACCAAGGGCTGTTCGTGCTGCGGGCGCTGCGGGACGCGGGCTGGATCGGCCCCGTCATCCTGAGCTACGACTTCGGCCCCGAGGAGCGGCGCTTCAAGGCGCTGTCGGCCCGCGATCCCGCGCTCGGGTACTGCCCCGACTACGCCGACGCGGGAACGATCCGCGCGTCGATCCTCCGCGCGGTCGGCCGCGGCTGAGGCTTGTCGCGTCCGCGGGGCGCTGGCAGCATGGCCCCGTGAACGCGCCCACCGACGAGATCCTCGCGATTCGCGTGACCGCGATGCCGCGCGACACCAACGCCCACGGCACCATCTTCGGCGGGCACATCCTCAGCCTCATCGATCAGGCCGGCGCCATCGCGGCCCACGGCCTCGGCGCGGGCAAGCTGGTGACGGTGGCGATGCGCGAGGTCGAGTTCAAGCAGCCCGTGCACGTCGGCGATCTCGTCACGTGCTGGGCGAAGATCCTCCGCGTCGGGCGGACGAGCGCCACGGTGCTCGTGCGGGTCGTCGCGAAGTCGCCGATGGCCCAGGCCCGCGGCGAGGCCGAGCGCGACGTCACCCAGGCCGAGGTGGTCTACGTCAACGTCGGTGACGACGGTCGCCCGCTGCCGCTGCCCGGCTGAGCGCGTCGGGGCGGTCGCGGCAAACCATGCGCGGAGCCCCCCACGGGGCGGTGGTAGGCTGCCGGGGTCATGCGCATCGCCACGATCCTCGGCATCGCCACGCTTGGTCTCGCCCTCGGCACCGGCTGCGCCGAACAGCCCGGCAAGAAGAAGGACGACGAGAAGTCGAAGGACGGCAAGGACGCCAAGAAGTCGAAGGACGGCAAGTCCGACGAAAAGGGCGCCGAAAAAGCCGAGGCGAAGGTCGACCCGCCGAAGTAGCATCGGCGCCGATGCGCCTGCCGCTGCAGCATGCACCGCCGGCTGGGCCGGCGCCGGGCATGGGTTGCGAGTACCTGCAGCGGCTCGTCCGCGCCGCTATCGGCCTGCCGCTCGGCCCCGCTGCGGCGATGCTCTCGTCGAAGCGCTCGCGCGGGCGCCACGGCAACGCGTTGCAGTGGCACCTCGGGCTCGAGGCCCACGACGCGCGCAGCGAGCCTGACTGGGAGGGCCGCATCGAGATCAAGCTCGTCACGCTGTGGCGGGCAGCGGGGGCGATCGCCTGCGACAAGCTGAAGGTCTGCGACGCGCAGATCGACCCGTGGCGCAAGCTCGCGAACGTGCTGTTCGTGTTCGCCGACCGCCTCACCCGTACCGTGGTCGGCGCCCGCCAGCTGCACCTGATCGGCCCCGCGCGGGATCGACTGGTGCGCGCCTGGGATCTCGATCCGCACTTCGGGGCGCCGGATCTCTTCATCGAGTCGCGGCAGGGCGAGGCCGGGATGTCGCCGGCGTACTACGTCTCCGCGGCGTGGCTGCAGGCGCACGTCGTGCCACCGTCGTTGCCGGGGGTGTTCGAGGCGCCGCGCCGCGTCGCCCACGGCGGCGAGCCTGTGCTCACGGTCGTCGATGGGCCCGGGGCCCGTTGCCCCCGCTGCGGCGCCGCGCTGCGCTACGACGACGCCGTCGTGGCGGAGCGTGGCTGCGGCCCGGCGCACCATGGGCTGCCGCTGCCGCCCGGCTGCGGGGCACGGCAGCATGTCGTGGTCGCCCGTGGTCGGCTCGTCGCGCCGGCGCTCGGGTCGGCCGAGGAGCAGCACGCGGGGCTCGAGGGACGTGTGGACGCGGACCGATGCGTTCGGCTCGCCGATCTCGTCGCCGAGCCCGACGACCACCGCCACGAATAACGAAGACCCAGGACGGCCGACCAAAGCCATCCTGGGCCCCCCCAGGTGAACATCGTGGATGCGTGCACCAACCCGCGGCCGCCGAGGCGGGCCGCGGACACGCGGAGTCAGGAGTCAAGCTTCCGAAGTCGGAGGACGCGGGCCGCCGAGGCACCACGCGTCCTCACCAGGACCTCGAACAAGGGGAAGCCAGGAGCGAAGGAGAAGGGAGAAATCCAGGTCCGTCGCAGCAAGCCAAGGGAGAACGTCAGGAAAGCCAAGTCGCGCGCTAGACCAAGGAACTAAGGAGGGAAGCCAAGTCGCGTAGGGGAAGCCAAGGCAAGAAAAGTGGAGAAGCCAACGCGAGAAGCCAAGTTGTCAGACCAAGGGAGAAGCCAAGTGACCGGCCGGGTAGCCCGACCGACGCGCCCCACTGTGCAGACACCGGGCCAAGGGACGAGACGTCTTGAAATGATTCGCCAAATGCCAATTTGGCAAGGCGCCCGCGGTGGGGCTGTTCGCCTAGGTATGACGCGGATGTCCGAGACCGGGCCGAACTGCCGTGGCCACCGTGACAGGGATGTCGCAACCTCCGCCGGGCATCGAGATCTCTCGAACTCGGGGTCGCGGCCCGCCGGACTGGGTACGTGAGGAAGCCCGTAGGGGTTCGCCGCCCAGCTGGTGTAGGACCCTGGTCCGTGTCGACGAGCAATCATGGCCACCGGCCGAAGGTCGCGATCATCGGGGGGACCGGTTACGGCGGCGCCGAGCTGATCCGGCTTCTGCACCGTCACGACGGCATCGCGCTGTCGCGCGTCACGAGCATCGATCACGTGGGCGAGCCCCTCGAGGCGGTGCACCGCAACCTCGGCCGCACGGGCCTCCGCTTCGAGGAGATGCCGCCGGGCCGCGCCCTCGAGGGCATGGACGTGGTGTTCCTCGCGCTGCCGCACAAGGTCACCGCCGCGCTCGCCCCCGAGCTCGCCGCGAGCTCCGCGAAGATCATCGACCTCTCCGGTGACTTCCGCCTGCGCGACGCCGCGGCCTACAAGACGTTCTACGGCCAGACGCACCCGCACCCCGAGGCCCTCGGGACCTTCGTGTACGGGCTGCCAGAGCTCCACGGCGAGGCAATCGCGGCCGCGCGCCTCGTCGCGTCGCCGGGCTGCTTCGCGACGACGATCGCCCTGGGTCTGTTGCCGCTGGCCCGCGAGGGCTGGCTGACGGGCCCCGTGCGCACGGTCGCCGCCACCGGCTCCTCGGGCTCCGGCGCCTACGCGAGCGAGGGCACGCACCACCCGGTGCGCGCCAACAATCTGAAGACGTACAAGGTCCTCGATCACCAGCACACGCCGGAGATCGAACAGACCCTCGCGGACGCGCTGCGCAAGGCCGGCCATGCGCCGGCGTTCCAGCTGTTGTTCGTGCCGGTCTCCGCGCCCCTGTCGCGTGGCATCCTCGCCAACAGCTTCGTCGACATCCCTGCGTCCGTGGACGGCGCTGCGGTGGCCGCTGCCTTCGCGGCGACCTTCGAGCGCGCGCCGTTCGTGCGGGTGCTCGGCGGCAAGAGCCAGGCGGAGGTCGTCGCGGTCAAGGGCAGCATGTGGGCCGACGTCTCGTGGACGCTCGGCCCCGTCGACGCCGCCCGCGGCGTCCGCCCCCTCGTGGTCACCGCTGCGCTCGACAACCTCGTCAAGGGTGGCGCCGGGCAGGCGGTGCAGTCGATGAACCTCATGCTCGGGTTCGACGAGACCCGGGGGATCGACGCGGTGCCGCTGTGGCCGTGACCCCGCGTCGCGCCGTCGTGAAGTTCGGCGGCGAGGTGGTGCTGCGCACCGCCGATCTCCTCGCGCTGCTCGAGGACGTCGCGCAGCTGCGCGCACAGGGCTGGAGCCTCGTCGTGTGCCACGGCGGGGGTCCGCAGGGCAACGCGCTGCAGGAGCGCCTCGGCGTCGCGACCCACAAGGTCGCCGGCCGGCGCATCACCGACGCCGCCACGCTGCAGATCATGAAGTGCGTCCTCGCCGGCGAGGTCTCGGTCGACGTGTGCGCGGCCGCGGCTGCGGTCGGCGTGCCGGCGGTGGGCGTGAGCGGCGTCAGTGCTCAGCTGGTCGCGGCGCGCCGTCGCGGGCCCAAGGTCGTCGCCGGTGCTGGCCCCGAGCCGGTCGACTTCGGCCTGGTCGGCGACGTCGAGCGCATCGGCGTCGAGCTCCTCGAGCACCTGTGGGCAGGGGGCTACGTGCCGGTCGTCAACACGCTGGGCATCGCGACCGAGGCCCGGCCCGGCGAGGCGTGCGAGGTCTACAACATCAACGCAGACACCGTCGCGGCCGCGATCGCGGCGAGCCTCGCGGTCGAGCACCTGTTCCTCGTCACCGACGTGCCCGGGGTGCTCCGCGACGTGCGGGATCCCGGCTCGCGGATCCCGACGCTGTCGCGGGCGCAGGCCGAGGCCGCCATCGCCGACGGCACCATCAGCGGCGGCATGATCCCGAAGGTCGAAGAGGCGCTGGGCAACCTCGCCCGCGGCGTCGGAGCCGTGCACATCCTCGGCGCGGCCAAGGGCGCGCTGCTCGAGGCCGCGACCCACCCCGGCGCGCGCGGGACCGTGTTCCTCGCCGAGGGGGGACGGGCCCCATGAGCGAACCTCCGCCGTCGACCCGGCCGGTCCCGGCCCATCTCCACCGCGCGATCCTCGATGCGGTCGACGACGCGTTCGAGTCGGAGCAGGTGCCGCTCGTGCGCCGGCTCGTCGATCAGCCGAGCTTCACCGTGGCCCGCGACGACGTCGAGGCTGCGGCGCGGATCGTCGACGAAGCGGCCGACGCCGTCGGGCTCGGCTGCACGCGCGTCTCCGATCCCACTGGAACCTACGCCGACCACCGCATCTACGCGACCGCGGCCACCGGGCCCGACACGCGGAGCCTCGCGTTGGTCGGACACGTCGACACCGTGTTCCCGCGGAGCACCGGGTTCCTGCGGTTCTCTCGCGACGACGGCCCGGATGGTCCCGAGACCGGCGACATCATCCGCGGCCCGGGTGTGCTCGACATGAAGTCGGGCCTGTCCGTGATCCTGTTCGCGATCGCGGCGCTGCGTCGCGCCGCGCCCGAGGGCGCGCGGGGGCTGCCGCTGCGGTTCCTGTGCAACACCGACGAAGAGGTCGGATCGCCGTCGTCGGAGCCGATGTTCCGCGAGCTCGCGCCGCGCCTGGACGCCGCCTTGGTGTTCGAGGCCGGCCGCGAGGCGGACCTCATCGTGACGGCGCGCAAGGGCGGCGGGATGTTCGAGCTCACCGTGCACGGCCGGGCCGCGCATGCCGGCAACGACCACGCCTCGGGCATCAACGCGATCCATGCGCTCGCGCTGCTCATCCCGCGCATCGAGGGGCTCACCGACTACGCGCGCGGCGTGACGGTGAACGTGGGCGTCGTCGAAGGTGGGACGTCGAAGAACACGGTGCCCGAGCGGGCGCGGTGCATGATCGACACCCGCTTCGACACCATGCGCGACGCCGAGCGGGTCATCGGTGAGCTGCGGTCGATCGCCACGACGCCGTTCCGACCCCGGGACTGGGTGCCGCACAAGCTCCGCGCGGTGCGGGCCGAGCTCGGCGGCCACATGACGCGGCCGCCGATGGAGGTCAGCGAGGCCAGCACCGCGCTGCGCCTGCGCTACGAGGCGTGCGCGGCGGCGGTCGGCCTCGGCGTGGGCGAGGCCCCGCGCCAGGGCGGAGGCTCCGACGCCAACCTGCTGGCGGCGTTCGGCGTGCCGAGCATCGACGGCCTTGGCCCCTACGGGAAGTTCTTCCACCAGACCACGGAGTGGAGCTCGCTGACGAGCCTGCGCCGGCGCACCGCAGCGCTGGCGTTGCTGCTCGCTGCGGAACTCGACCCATGACCGACGCGGACCTCCTCGCTGCACTCGTCCTGTTGTTGTGTCTCCTCGGTAGCATGTTCTTCTCGGGCAGCGAGACGGCGATCACCAGCTTCGGCGAGCACCAGTGGCGCAAGCTCGTCGAAGACGGCGGCCGCGACGGCCGCATCGCGCGCGACTGGGTCGAGACGCCCGTGCGCGTGCTGTCCACGATCCTGGTCGGCAACAACATCGTCAACACGCTCATCGGCGCGGTGACGACCGCCACCGCGATCCGCCACCTCGGCGAGGGATCGTGGGCCGAGTACAGCGTGCCGGTGGCCGTGTTCATCGCCGCGAGCCTGACGATCGTGTTCGGCGAGATCCTGCCCAAGGCGGTGGGCCGACTGTATTCGTCGCGCCTGGCGGTGCCGGCGTTGACCGCGTTGCACACCTTCGGGAAGGTCCTCGCGCCGGTGACGGCGCTGACCACTCGCATGACCGACCTCCTGCTACGCCGCGCCGACCACGACGGCAACGCCCAGCGCGTCACCTCCGAGGACCTCGACTACCTGGTCAAGGTCGGGCAGCGCGAGGGCTCGATCCCCGCCGACCAAGCGGCGCTCCTGCGGCGCATCTTCCAGTTCGAGGACAAGATCGTCCGCGACATCATGGTGCCGCGGGGCCGCGTCACGGCGATCGACCTGGCGTGGAACGTCGACCGCATCATCGAGGTCGCCCACGCCTCGGGGCACTCGCGCATGCCGGCGTACGAGGGCGACCTCGACCGGATCAAGGGCGTGCTGCACATCAAGCAGCTCGTGGGCTCCGAGGACCGCAGCCACGAGGCCGTCGCGCGGCTCACCCGGACGCCGCTGTTCGTGTCCGAGAGCCTGATGATCAGCGACCTGCTCGAGCGCTTCAAGGAGCGCCGCGTGCACCTGGCGATCGTCGTCGACGACGGCGGCCACACCGTCGGCGTGGTCACGCTCGAGGACGTGCTCGAGCAGATCGTCGGGCACATCTTCGACGAGAGCGACCACGCGCCGACCCAGCAACCCGACGCGCTGGGCATCCACTACTTCGACGGCCAGACCAGCCTGCGCAAGCTCGAGGACGCCTTCTCGGTCGAGTTCGAGGAGGATGAGGGCGTCAGCAGCGTCGGCGATCTGCTGACCCAGCTCGCCGGCCAGATGCCGATCGCCGGCTCGCTGTTCGTGGTCGAAGGGCTGCGCTTCAAGATCCTCGCCGCCGACGATCGCCGTGTGCTCCGCGTCAGCGTGGAGCAGGTCGAGATCGACGACGACGACGACGACGACTGACGGCCGCGGGGCCCGAGGGCTGCGGCCCTATGCCGTGACGTGCAGGTAGCGGGCGAGGGCCCACGCCGGGAAGATCTGTCGGTACAGTACGTAGTCGAGCACGGCGGTGTTGAAGAACACGCCGGTCGCGAGCTCGTCGGGCCAGCGGCCGTCGGGGAGCTGGCGCGCCGCGAGCATGGCGACGCCGCGGTCGATGACGGCGCGCTCGTGGGGCGCCGCCTCGAGGAGGGTCAGCAGGGCCCACGCGGTCTGCGTCACCGTGCTCGGGACATGATCGGGCAGGCCGATGGGGCGGTTCTGCAGCATGCCGACGTAGCTCTCGCCCCAGCCGCCGTCGTCGCGCTGGGTCTCGACCAACCACCGGCACGCCCGGACGATCGCGGGGTGCGAGCGGCCGAGGCCGCTGGCGAGCAGGCCGGAGACCGCGAACAGGGTGCCGTAGGTGCCGTTGACGCCCCAGAACCCGAGCCACGCCCCCGACTCGTGCTGCTGCCCGAGCAGGAACTGCTGCCCGGCCTTCACCGACTTGCGGATGCGACCGGCGAGGTCGTCACCGATCGCGTCGCCGAGGGATCGGGCGATCCAGGCGAGCGCGCGCACACAGCTGCCCGTGCACTCGGTGTAGCTGTACTCGAGCATGCAGTTGCCGTAGATCTCGGCGGGGTTGTAGCGGCGCAGGGCCATGCTGCCGCGGCGCGCCTCGTACGAGCCGAACCCGCCGTCGTCGTTCTGTCGGCGCAGGACGAACTCGAGCGCCGCGAGCACGCGGCCGCGCTGCAGTCGGCCGGTCTCGTCGCACAGCCCGGAGTAATCGGCCCGCAGCAGGGCCTCGGCGGCCTCGGCGGTGCAGTCCGACACAGGCCACGGATGGTGCTCGTTGGCGAAGCCCCAGCCGCCGTACGCCGGCGAGCGGTAGTGGGCCGCGCCGCCGACGATCTCCTCCTGGATCTGCGCCGTGGGCAGCCAGCGACACGCGTCCCTCACGATCGTCCGCGCGCGCTCGGGCTGCGGCCACTCCGAGAGGGCCTGCACGAGGAACGACGTGTCCCAGATGTCGCTGCGGGCGCCGGCGATGCGCAGGCCCTGCTCGTCGTCCTCCCAGAACCAGTACTCGAGGCCGGCGAGGGCCTTGCGCAGATCGGGGTGCCTGGGATCGGCGATGTGCAGCGCCAGGCAGAACAACATGCCGTTGACCGGCGACAGACACACGAAGCCGGTGCTGCGGTGCTCGAAGCCGATGTGCTCGAGGGCGCGGGCCAGCGCACGGCGGCGCAGGGCCTTGGGCGTGAACCGCTCGAGCCGACGCATCGCCGCGAAGGCCCGCTGCAGGCCCGGGCTCGGGGCCTCGAACAGATCGGTCGCGGCGATGTCGTCGACGTGACGCGCGAACCGACGCTCGTCGTAGCCCTCGGGGTAGAGCTCGTTGCGCAGCGCGGCGAGCGTGTGGTCCATCGGCGCGACGAAGCGGTGGCCGTAGACGAACGACAGCCCGAGGTAGATGAGCCGCATGTGGCAGTACAGCCGCCGCGGGTGCAGCGGCGACGCGTCAGGCATCAGCCACAGCTCGGGGATCAATGGCTGCACGCTCGACCACGGGTAGAGCCCGAGCATCGCCAACCAGATGCGACCCCAGGTGGGGATCGCCCAGACGCCGCCGTGCTGCTCGATCCACGCCTTGGCGCCGGCGAGCAGCGGATCGTCCGGCGACTCACCGAGCAGACGCAGCGCGACGTACCCGAGCGTGGTGTGGAAGAGGTAGGACGGACTGTCGGGGTGCATGCCCCAGCCGCCGTCCGGACGGACCTGCAGCTCGAGCGCGCGGCGGATCCGTCGCTTGCGCGCCTCGGGGATCCCGTGCCCGAGGATGTGGCACAGGATCACGTACTGGCACGGCAGCATCGGGTTCCACACGACCTCGCCGGCGAAGGCACCGTTGTCCTGCTGCACCTCGGAGAGATGCGAAACGGCGCCCGCGTAGGCGGCCGCGGCCGTCGCACGCAGATCGGGGGTCACTTCGGCGTGGGCTCGAGCACTAGAAACCATTGCAGTGCCAGGAATTTCGGCTCGTCCACCACGCGGAAGCCCGCGAGCTCGAGCTCGTGGACGGCCGTGTCGCGGGCGATGCGGTAGCGGGGGTCCGGTGCCATTGTCGCCGGCACCTCGGCGTCGGGTCGGAAGTCGATCACGGCCAGGCGCCCGCCGCTGCGCAGCGCGCTCCGGATCTTCGAGAAGTACGCGACGCGATCCCGGATGTACGCGTACGTGTTGGCGGTGAAGACCAGATCGATCTCGCCCGGCGGGAGCATCGGGTCGTCGTACATCGCCAGGTGGGGCTCGATGTTCGGCGTGCCCCAGGCCTCGCGCTTGGCGAGGAGGTAGTCGGCGAACTCGCCGTCGACGTCGACCGCGAACACGCGGCCGTTGGGCACGCGGCCCGCGAGGCGGCGGGTGAAGTACCCCGAGCCGGCGCCGATGTCGGCGAGAACCGCCTCGCGGTTGGCGATCGGCAGCGCGCGCACGACCTTGTCGGGCTGCTGCCAGGCGTCGCGCTCGTTCGACTCGAACACTTCGATCATGGCCTTGGGGTCGTCGTAGTGCTGCGGCGGTCCGCTGCCGCCGCCCGGGCGACAGGCGAGGGTCAGCAGCGCGGCGGCGAGCACCCAACTCGGCCTTCGGGCGACGCGGGGACCCACGGAGCCCGTGGGCGCACAGGGGCGCGGATCGCCGGCGGTTCGTGTCGGCATCGCGTGGAGCGTAGACGTCCCCATCGACGCTGGGAAGTCCCCAACGGCGGCCATTGGCGGGTATGCTCCCGGCTCCGTGACGCCGACCCCGCCGCCCCGCCCGCAGGATGCCTCCGATGCGGTCGGCATGCCCGTCGAGGCGCGCGAGCGCGGCGGTTGGACCGCGGCCTGCGTGCGCACGCTGCTGCGCACGGTGCTTCAGCCGTCGCTGGGCTTCGGTCGATGTCCCGAGCCGATCGCGCACGGCAAGGTGCTGGGCTTCCTCGCCACGCTGCGGCTCCCGGCGTGGGTGCTGCTCGTCGGGCTGGAGATCGTGCGCATCGCCGGCGACACCACGCCGCCTCTGCCCCTGCGTTCGGTGCACGTGCTGCTCGAGCCGCCGCTCGTGCAGGCGCTGTCGGTGTGGCTGGTGCTGATGGTCCCCGTCGGCCTGCCGTTGCTGTACTTCTTCGGCGGACTGATCGCGCACGTCGGCATCGCGCTCACCGGCGGCGCGGCGCGATCGATCGGCGCGAGCATGCGCGCGGTGGGCTTCGCCTCGGGGCCCGCGCTGCTGCTCATCGCGCTGCTCGATCTCCCGCTGTACCTCGGCGACATGCCGTCGCTCGTCTACCTCGGTGCGGTCGGCGGTGCGGTCGCACTGCTGCTCGTCACCGCCGGGATCGCGCTGGCCCGCACCCACCAGATCTCGTACACGCGCGGGTGGTTGGTCGCGCTGTTGCCCGCGCTGTTGCTGGGGGGCGTCACCGTCGCGCGCGCGGCGTTGGTGCTGCGCGAGCTGCCCGGCCTGCCGGTGCCCGAGCAGCCCTATTACATCCCGTGATCGCGGGTCACGGTGCGCCCGTCGGCGCCGCCAGGGCCTGACCGATCGCGACGTCGAGCTCGCGCCAGTGCGGGCCGACCTCGCCGCGCCAGCGCACGGTGCCGGTGCGATCGAGCAGGAGCACGGTGGGGTCGGCCGCGAGCGCGCCCAGCTCGTCGAACCCGCCGGCGTCGGCGTTGCCCTGGGCGAGGGCGACCTCGGCCGGCATCGCGATGCGCTGGCGCAGGCGGAGCTCGCCCAGCCGCGACGCCGTCGCCTCGACGTCGTCGACCGCACGGAGTCGACCCGCCTGCGAACCGGTCGCGAGCGCGACGGCGTCGAGCCCGTTGTCGCCGTACAGCCGCGCGATCGCATCGAGGTCGCGCCAGGTGTCGCCGCGCGTGATGGCCTCGGGCGATCCGATGAGCACGAGCCGCGCGTCGCCGACCGGGCAGGTGCCGCAGGCCGTTCGACCGTCGGCGGCGCGCGAGGCCACCTTGGGCGCACGGGCCCCGAGCGCCAGGCGATCCGGCGGCGGTGTGGGTTCCGTCGGCGTGCCCTCGGCCGTGGCGCTCGACGTGCCCCCGGCCGCGGCGGCGCTCGACACGGGCGTGGCGCTCGACACGGCAGGGGACGCGTCGGGCGGCGCGGCCGAGGGCCCGCGCGCCTCGTCGCACGCGACGGTCGCGAGCAGGGCCCACGGTACGAGGAACTTCCACGGGGTCGGGCGCATGCGGGCTCGTACGGCGGACGTGTGGCCTTTCGTCCGCGCGCGAGGATATCATCCGCGGCGATGACGACCACCCGTCGAGGTTTTCTCGCCACCGGCACGCTGGCCTCGGCGGCGTTGCTCGTGCCCCGGGGTGCGCGCGCCTTGCCGTCGGCCGTCCGTGGGCCCGCGCCCGCGGCGGTGGGCGCCGGCGGCCCCGAGGCGCTGCGGGCCGCGAGCCCGCTGCCGCCCCACGTCGAGCTCGCCCAGCGGGCGATCGATCGCGCGAAGGCGGCGGGGGCGAGCTATGCCGACGTGCGGTTGGTGGCGTGGACCCGCGAGCAGGTCGAGGTCCGCGATCGCCGGGTCGAGCGGGTCTCGCAGGGCGATTCGCTGGGCATCTCGATCCGCGTGCTCGTCGACGGCGCGTGGGGCTTCGCCGCGACGCCGCAGCTCACCGAGGCCGCGGTCCGCTCGATCACCCAGCGCGCCCTCGACGGGGCCAAGGCCTCGGCCGCGCTGCGCAAGCGCCTCGGCGCGCCGGCGGTCGAGCTCGCCAAGGTGGCGCCGGTGGTCGCGACCTGGGTGACGCCGTACACCCTCGACCCGTTCACGATCGGGCCCGCCGAGAAGGCCGCGCTGCTGCTCGAGGCCACCGCGGCCGCGCTCGGCGTCGCCGGGGTGACGCACGCCGAGGCCGGCATCGTGTCGGTGCGCGAGGACAAGCTGCTCGTCACCAGCGACGGCTCGCGGATCCACCAGGTCCACCTGCGCGTCGCCCCCGAGCTCACCGCGACCGCGGTGGATCGACGGCGCGGGCGCTTCGCCAGCCGCGACCACGAGGCCGCGCCGCTGTCGATCGGCTGGGAGTACGTCACCGAGCTCGACCTGCCCAAGGCGGCGGTCGGCGTCGCCGAGGAGGCGCTGCAGAAGCTCCACGCCCCGCCGGTCGAGCCCGGCACGCGCCACGTGATCTTGGCGCCATCGAACCTCTACCTCACGATCCACGAGAGCATCGGTCACCCGACCGAGCTCGACCGCGCGATGGGGCTCGAGGCCAACTTCGCCGGCACGAGCTTCCTGAAGGTCAGCGACACCGACAGGCTGCAGTACGCCAACGAGCGCGTGAACGTGTTCGCGGATCGGACGCAGCCCGGGGGCCTCGCAACCACCGGCTTCGACGACGAGGGCGTGCCGACGTCGCGGTGGCCGCTCATCACCAACGGCAAGTTCGTCGGCTGGCAGACCACCCGCGAGCAGGCCGGGTGGATCGGCCAGTCCGCCAGCCACGGCTGCAGCTACGGCCACGGCTACGACGGCGTGCAGTTCCAGCGCATGCCCAACGTCAGCCTCCAGCCGGGCCCCGAGGGCTACACGACCGAGGACCTCATCAACGCGACCGAAGACGGGGTGTTCATCACCGGTCGAGGGTCGTGGTCGATCGATCAGCAGCGCCACAACTTCCAGTTCGGCGGGCAGATGTTCTGGAGGATCAAGCGCGGCCGCATCGTCTCCGCGCTGCGCGACGTCGCGTACCAGGCCGACACGCTGTCGTTCTGGCGCAGCTGCGACATGCTCGGCGGCGAGAGCACGTACCGGCTGGGCGGCAGCATGGGCGACGGAAAGGGCGAGCCTTCGCAGATGAACGCGGTCAGTCACGGGTGCCCACCAGCGCGGTTCAAGGCCAACGTCGTGCGGACGGGAGGTGCGGCATGACCCTCGGAGCCTCCGCTGCCAAGGCGCTGTGTCGCGCGGTGCTGGCCCAGGCGAGCTTCGGTGACGTGCGCGTGCGCGTGCGCTCGAAGCAGACCGGCGATCTGCGCTTCGGCGCGTCGCGGCCGACCACCGGCGGCGACGTCGAGACCCTCGAGATCACCGTCACCGCACAGCGAGACGGTCGGCGCGCGACGGTGACGGGCAACCGCACCGATCCCGCGGCCCTGCGCGCGCTGGTCGGCGAGGCCGAGGCGCTCGCCGCCCTGGCCCCGGTCGATCCCGAGGCCGAGGGCCCACTCGGCCCCGTGAGCATGACGAAGGTCGCCGCGCGCGACGCCAAGGTCGCCGGCATGACGCCGCAGCAGCGCGCCGATCTGGTCGGCGATGCGATCGATGCCGGCCGCGCCCGCGGGCTCGAGGTCTCGGGTCACCTGCAGCACCGCGAGATCGCCGACGCGTTCGCCGATCGCCGCGGGCTGTCGACGTTCCACGTCCGCACCGAGCTGGCGATGACCTGCACCTGTCGCACGCCCGACGGCACCGGCAGCAGCAAGGGCGGCTACATCTCCCACGCGCGCGGGACGTTCTCGGCCAAGGCGCTGGCCGAGCGCGTCGCCGAGGCGGCGTTGCGCAGCCGCGATCCCAAGCCCGTCGAGCCCGGCCGCATGACGGCGGTCCTGATGCCCGACGCGGTCGCCGAGCTGCTCGACTTCCTCGTCGAGCGCATGGACGCGCGCGCGGCCGCCGAGGGGCGCAGCTTCTTCGCGAAGGCCGGGGGCGGCACCAAGCTGGGCGAGGTGCTCTTCGATCCGCGGATCACCCTGCGCTCCGATCCTGCCGATCGCACCAACCCCGCGTCGCCGTTGGCCGACGACGGCAGCCCGCAGGCGAAGCTGGCCTGGATCGAGCGGGGCATGCTCCGCTCGCTCCACGCCACGCGCGGCTACGCCTCCGTCGCGGGCATCCCCGCCGTGCCCGTGCCGAACAACGTGCACATGGACGGCGAGCCGAACGACCTCGACGCGCTCATCGCCAAGGTCGAGCGCGGGCTGCTGGTCACCCGGCTCTGGTACAACCGCATGCTCGATCCGAAGGGCATCGTCGCCACTGGCCTCACCCGCGACGGCACGTTCGCGATCGAGGGCGGCAAGATCACGCACGCGGTGAAGAACCTCCGCTACAACGACGGGCCGATCACGCTGCTGACCAAGCTGGTGGCCCTCGGCCAGCCGCAGCGCGCGGGGATGTCCACGGGGCGCGTGTGGGTCGTGCCGCCGGTCGTCGCCGAGGGTTTCAACTTCGAGAGCACCTCGGACGCGATCTGATCGGCGCCGCGTCGCCGCGTCACCGCCGTGTCGGCGCGGCGCGACTCGAGCAGCGCCGCGAAGTCATCGTCGTCGTCGTCGTCGTCGTCGTCGTCGTCGTCGTCGTACGGGCCCTTGTCCGCCGAGGTCGATCCTCTGTCGTGCTGCGGCGTGTCGGACCAGTGGCGTGAAAGGCAAGCGTCGCGGTCCTGCGGAGGTCGACCCCGCGCGCGCGGCATGGCCTGTCGTACCGCGGGGAGCCCGGTGCCAGGAAGGTGGGCCCTTCGAACTTCGGGGTTGCATGACAACCAAACGGTACTAAAAAGTACCACAATGAACCATTCGATTCCCCGGACATCTCCGTTCCTCCTCCCTCCGCTCCTGCTGGCGTCGCACCTCGCGGGCTGCGCCACCTCCGACGCCGATGGCGACGACGACTCCGTGGCGCGGGTCAGCTACGCCGCCGACGTCGAACCGATCCTCGCCAGGCATTGTGTGACGTGCCACGTCGAGGGAGCGATCGCACCGTTCGCCTTGGATTCCCTCGACGCGGCCCGCCAATGGGGGGCCGCGTCGGCCGTCGCGGCACGGATGCGGGTGATGCCGCCGTGGAACCCCGACAACTCGGGCGACTGCCAGACCTACAGCAACGCGCGGTGGCTGACCGAGGCCGAGATCAGCGTGCTCGAGCGTTGGGTCGAGGACGGGATGCCCGCGGGGGAGGCCGTGCCGCCGAGCATGCCGCCAGCGGAGCCACCGGTCGCGGTGACGGTCGTCCGTGGCATGCCCGAGCCGTATCGGCCCGAGGCGAGCGCGGAGCACCCGTCGGATGACTACCGGTGCCTGGTGATCCCGGGCTTCGACGCGGATACGCACGTGACGGCCTACGAGGTGAGGCCGGGTCGCCTCGATCAGGTCCATCACATCATCGGCTATGTCGCCGCGAACGCAGCGGGCGAGGAGGAGATCCTTCGGCGTGACGCGGAGGCTCCGGGCCCGGGATTCCCGTGCTTCGGCGGCCTGAACGACGCCAACGTCCTGGGCGTGTTCGGTTGGGCGCCGGGCACGATGAGCGCACGCTACCCCGACGGTGTCGGCATCGAGGTGCCGGGCGGCAGGCCGATGGTCCTCGAGATCCACTACAACCTCGCGAACGGCGTGGAGCCCGATCGAACCGACGTCGCGTTCGAGCTCGCGGCCGAGGTGGAGCGCGCGGGCCTGCTGTTGGCCTACGACGATGCGGCGCTGCTGCTGCAGCCGGGTCGCCCCGACGCGACCCACGGACATGCCTTTCGCTTCGCGGATTTCGGTGTTCCCGAGCCGTTGTTGGTCTACGGAGTGTCGCCGCACATGCACCTGCGCGGGGTCTCGCAGCGGCTGGAGGCGCTGCGCGAGGACGGCAGCACGACCTGCCTGATGGACGTTCCTCGGTGGGACTTCCATTGGCAGGATCTGGGGATCTACTCCGCACCGGTGCGCATCGAGCCCGAGGATCTCCTGCGTACGACCTGCGTCTTCGACACGCGCAACGATGCCGCGCCGGTCGCGTGGGGCGAGGGGACCACCGATGAGATGTGCCTCTCGACGCTGGTCGTCACCCGCGAGAACGGGCGATCCTTCTCGGAATGGGAGTAGACTCGGTCGGTCTGCCATGCGCCGGCACGTCGAGGTCCCCACCGCGCAAACGCTCCGCCCCTCCGCGCGCGAGGCGATCATCGACGCGGCGATCGAGGTGTTCGCGCGCAATCCCGGCGCATCGCTCGACGAGGTCGTGGCGCGCTCCGGGGTCGGACGCACGACGCTGTTTCGCCACTTCCCGCAGCGCGCCGACCTCGTGCGCGCCGCCGGCCTCGCCGCGCTCGATGCCGTCGAGCGGGGACTCGCCGACGCCGACCTCGGTTCGGGAACCGCCCTCGATCGGTTGCTGCGGTTGTTCGAGGTCCTCGTGCCCCGCGGCGTCGCGGTGCACTTCGTCTTCGTGACCGCGGAGATCCTCGACGATGCCGCCATCGTCGAAGCCACCGGACGGTTGGACCGCTACATCGTCCCGGTCGTCGAGGCGGCCTTGCGCGACGGTGGCTTCGAGCCGTCGATGCCCGAGGCTTGGATCCACGACGTGTTCGACGCGCTGCTGTATTGCAGCTGGTTGGCCGTGGCCAAGGGCCGCGTCGCGCCCCGCGAGGCGCCCCGGCTGCTGCTCCGGACTTTCTTGCACGGCTTGGGCGTACCCCTGCCGCGCGACCCCGCGCTGCCCGGGCGCACGGGCGACGGCAAGGCGCGACGACGTTGACCGATCCGCGATCCCCGACTTCGAGAGCACCTCGGACGCGATCTGATCGTATCCTCGGCGGCGCATGGGCGAACAGGGACTCGACGCGCTGCGGATCGACGGCAACCGGCTCTGGGGCTCGCTGATGGAGCTCGCGGCGATCGGCGCCACCCCCAAGGGCGGCGTCTGTCGCCTCGCGCTGACCGATCTCGACAAGCGCGGTCGCGACCTGGTGATCGGCTGGGCCCGCGAGGCGGGCATGACCGTGACCATCGATCGGATCGGCAACGGGTTCCTGCGCCGACGTGGTCGCAACGACGCGCTGCCGCCCATCGTCACCGGCAGCCACATCGACACCCAGCCCACCGGCGGCAAGTTCGACGGCAACTACGGCGTGCTCGCCGGGCTCGAGGTGGTGCGCACGCTCAACGATCGCGGCATCGAGACCGAGGCGCCGATCGAGGTCGCGTTCTGGACCAACGAGGAGGGCTCGCGCTTCGTGCCGGTCATGATGGGCTCGGGGGTGTTCGCCAAGGCGTTCACCCTCGAGCACGCCTACGCGGCGACCGACGTCGACGGCAAGACCGTACAGGGTGAGCTCGAGCGCATCGGTTACGTCGGCGACGAGGAGCCGGGCGCCCACCCGATCGGCGCCTACTTCGAGACCCACATCGAGCAGGGGCCGGTGCTCGAGGACCACGGCGTGACGATCGGCGTCGTCACCGGCGTGCTCGGGATCCGCTGGTACGACTGCACGGTCACCGGCATGGAGGCCCACGCCGGTCCGACCCCCATGGCGCTGCGCAAGGACGCCCTGCAGGTCGCGACGACGTTGATGCAGGAGGTCGTCGCGATCGCGCATCGCCACCCGCCGCATGGCCGCGGCACCGTCGGGATGGTCCACGTCCACCCCAACAGCCGCAACGTGATCCCGGGGCGGGTGAAGTTCTCGATCGATCTGCGCAACAGCACCGATGCGCTCGTGGACGAGATGGACGCGGAGATCCGGGCTGCGGCGGCGAAGCTCGCCGAGACCTCGGGCCTGCCCATCGCCATCGAGTTGGTCTCGCACTATCCGGCGCAGCCGTTCCACGGCGAGTGCGTCGAGGCGGTCGCGCGCGCGGCCGCCAAGCTCGGCTACTCTCACATGCCCGCGGTCTCGGGCGCCGGTCACGACGCGGTGTACATGGCGAAGCTCGCACCGTCGGGCATGATCTTCATCCCGTGCAAGGACGGGATCAGCCACAACGAGATCGAAGACGCGAAGCCCGAGCACATCACCGCGGGGTGCAACGTGCTGCTGCACGCGATGCTCGAGCGGGCGAAGGTGGTCTGAGGACTTCGGCCCCCGGGCATGCTCTCGCAGCCCGACTTGGTCCTCCTCCACGGTGGTGCTATCCTCTCCCGCCTGATCGCTCGGCGTTGGGCCCAGCGGTCGGTGTGTGGAGGATCGTTGGATGGCTGGGTTGGATACACGACCGTGGAACCTGCATTGGCCCCTGGCGATGGCGTTGAGCGCCTGCGGTCCCGGGACTGCGCGCGACGACGTGGGCACCGACTCGGGCACCGAAGGGCCCGGAGATCCGACCTTCGGATCGCCCTGCGAGGTCCCGGATGATTGCCCGCCCATCGGCGGCTACACCTACGTCTGCGAGGACAGTCGCTGTGTGCCGACCCCGTTCGGATGCGAGTACTACGGCAACTGCGACGGGACCGACGAGGCTTCGGACACGGGGCCGGAGCCCGACCCCGACCCCGATTCCGGTTCGTATTCCGACCCCGCGCCCGGTCCCCCGATCCCTGGGTGTGCCTCGGCGCCGTCGTTCGTCGTGAGCGAGATCGCGGTGCCGGACGGGCCGCTCGCGCTCGTCTTCGTCGAGGGCACGGCGGGCGCGCTGCCCAGCTTGGCGGTTGCCACGTCGGAGCGCATCGACGGATACGGCATGGATGGCGCGCTGCTCTACGAGGCGCTGCCCTCGCTCGATGCGGGAGAGACGATCGCGAATGTCGCCTCGGCCGACTTCGACGGGGATGGCCGGGCCGACGTGCTGTACGCGACGGCGGACCGCGTGGGCGTGGTGTTCCCGGGTGAGGACGGCGTCACGACGCAATGGGCCCCGATGCCGGTGCAGACCTCGACGCTCGCCGTCGCGGACGTCGACGGCGACGGGCTCGCGGACATCGTCGGGATCCTCGACGGGTCGGTGTTCGTGGTGTCGAACCTGGGCGGCGGCGCGTGGTCCGACGCCGCGGCGTTCGCCCAGGGCGAGCGCGTCGCGGTCGGCGACCTGGACGGAGAGTCCCCGACCGATGTCGCGATCCTCTCGAGCGCCGGATTGCAGCGATGGCGCGGTGGCCCGGCGCCCGTGCTCATCGACGAGAACGAGGTCCCTGGCGACCGCGTGTTCGTCGGAGAGTTCACCGCCAAGGGCACGCCGAACGCGGTGTTCGTCCCGTGGCCCGACGGCGAGGACGCGGCGATCTCCATGGTGGCCAGCGGCGGCTCGTGGAGGGTGTACACGTTCACCGCCCCAGGGACCGTGCTCGGGGTCGGCGACGTCGAGGGCGACGGTGCGGCCGACGTCGTGCGGGTCCACGACGGCGCGCAGCTGTCGACCGTCCGCGGTGGCGTGTCGGGCCTCGTGTGCGAGTCCCCGTTGACCTCCGTCGGTGTGCCGGTCGCGTGGGCGGGTGCGGTGCTCGGCGATCTCGATCTCGACGGGGACGACGAGATCGCGGCGCTCGGCGACGGCGTCGTGGTGCTGCTGTCGCGTGGGTGACCCGCGGTCCGCTCGTCGCGTTGGATCGTTCTTTTCGGCCCGAAAGCAGCGACAATGGCCGGCGGTGAGGCGTCGCGATCCGAGGGCCGTCGTGCTCGCGCTGTGCGTGGCCGCCTGCGACAGCGGTGAGCCGCAGCCGGTCGCGACGCCGACGGCCCCGACGCCGCCGCCCACGGTCGAGGCTTCGTCGCCCACGGTCGAGGCTTCGCCGCCGCCGACGGCCTCGCCGTGGCCCGTGCCGGGGATCGACGACCGCGACCCGATCCACGTCCTGGTCACCGACCCCCGCGTGCTCGAGCACTGGGACGGCGCCCGCGGTCGATCGCTCGCGCTCTCGTCGGTGCTCGCGCGCATCCATGCCCAGCACGACTGGCCGGTCCCCGACGTCACGGGACCCGGCGGCGACGTCCTGTCCGCGTACACGCCGACGTGGGCTGCGATCGCAGGCACGCTCGGCGCCGATCTCGAGCGCATCGTCGACGAGCTGGCGATCGACTGGGAGGCGGAGATCGATCGGACCTACGACGTGACCGCGGCGAAGACCCCCGAGGGCGCCGACGCGTCGCACCGCGGCAACGGCAACGTCGCGCGGATCTTCGACGCGCGCTGGCTCGGGTCCGCGGATCTGCGGACGCCGCTCGCTGCGATGGTCTATCGGCCCGATCGCGCCGACTTCCTCCCGGGCTCGTGCGGCGAGCTGCGACTGGTGTACCGGCTCGCGTATGTCGCGGGCGCGGCCGCGTCGCGACTGCCGGTGACCGTGAACGTCGTGTTCGTGATCCCCGACGACGGGCAGCGCTGCCGCGAGGTGGCGCGGAGCTTTCGGGCCGCCGCGCTCGACGACGACGCGGGGGCGGAGCGGGCGGCGGCGTCGCTGCTCGCCGGGCCGCTCGCATCGGAGCGCGCCCGGTTCTCGCAGATCGAGATCAACGCGCAGATCGTCCGCTTCCCCTCGGATCTCGAGCGCGTCGAGGGGCGCGGCTTCGCCGGGCAAGCGCTGTACTGGATGCGGATCTTCGCCGCGCACGGTGCCGATCGCCTGGTGCCGGTCGCCCTCGAGAACACGCCCGACGTGCAGAGGCTCCGCGCCGATCCGGCCAAGCGCGCGCGGCTGGTCGCGCAGATCCTCGCGCAGACCGACGCCATCGACCGTGGCGTCTTCACGTTGACCGAGGACCTGCTCGCGACCGTGGCGCTCAGCTGGTCGACCCACGGGAGCGTGCGCCTCGCGAATCACCCGTTCGCGGCGATCTTCGAGGACCACCCGGACGAGCTCGTCGTGCCGGCGGCCGTGCCCACCGAGCAATTCCTGCCCGTCGGCGACGCGGCGTCGCGCCGCGCCGCGCTGCTCGACCGCCTCGACGGTGCCACGTGCATGGGCTGCCACCAGTCGGCGTCGACGGCGGGGTTCCACCTCCTCGGCGTCGATCGACCGCAGACGGACGGGGAGGTCGCCGCGATCGACGGCAACCGGCTGCAGTCACCGAGCTCGCCGCACCTGCTCGCCGAGGTCGAGCGACGCCGCGCCGTCGCCGAGGCGCTCGCGGCCGGGCGCGCGCCCGAACGGTTCCGTCCGCACCCTGCGGCACCGCCGGGATCCACGGCGGCCCGCCGCGACCTGCCGTGCCCGTTGCCGGGCGCGGTGCATCCCCACGCCGCGTGGTCGTGCGCGTCGGGCCTCGAGTGCCGCGCCCTCGCCGGCCGCGACGGCGCGCCGACGCGGATCGGCCAGTGCGTCCGCGCCGACGCCGTCGCCACCGCCGGCGCGGCGTGTCGCGCCGTGACGATCGCGAGCACCGAGCCGCCGAGCGCGTCGGGCCTGGCGTTCAACGTGCGCGCCTTCACCGATCGCGTGCGGGAGGGGGCGCCCGTGTTCGACCTCCGCCCGGGGGCGCTGGCCCGGGGCTCGTACGATTGTCGGCCGCCGGCGATCGGCGTGCCGCTCGGCCGCGTCACCCGTCGCTGCCGCGCCGACGAGCCGGCGCTAGCGGGGCTCGACGTCGACGCGACCGAGGTCTGCGCCATCGTCGGCGGCAAGGGCTTCGAGCAGATGGCCACGGGCGCGTTCGATCCGGTGGCGTTCGCGGCGGGCGTCGGCCGTGGTCTGCTCGACACCTGCACTGCGGATCGCCCGTGCCGCGAGGACTACATCTGCCAGCGGCTGCCCGACTTCCTCGTCGACGCGCGCCACGGCGTGCCCCGCGGGCGACTCGATGCGGTGCACGACGCCGGCGTCGGCTTCTGCACGCCGACGTACTTCGTCTACCAGCTCCGGACGGACGGCCACCCGCGGCCGCGATGACGCACGTTGTCGCGCGCCGCGTCAGGTCTGGCCCCGCGTCAGGTCTGGCCCCGCGTCAGGTCTGGCCGATGATCGGCCCGCGATCGGTGCGACTCAGGTGACGATCGGACTGCAGGAACGACTGCACCAACCACGTCGCGCGGGAGGAATCGCGGACCCCGAGGGCCCAGGCGTACTCCGCCGGGTGCAGCAGCTTGAGCGGCAGCAGCCACACCGCTTCGTTGCGATCGCGGCCGAGGATCGCGTGGGCCCCCAGCGTCTCGCCGACGAAGGGAACCCCGAGCAGCAGACCGTGCAGTCCGTTCGCCGCCTGCCACGACTCGAGGCCGGGGATGGGCAGGGCGCCCAGCGTGGTGCACGGGTGCGCGCGCAGTCGGGCGCGGAGATCGAAGCGCCCGTTGATGAGCCAGTTGCTCACGCCGAACAACAGCGGGGCGACCCACACCGGCACCGGCGCGGCGTCGTCCGGCCGCGGGACCTCGATCGCCAGCTCGCAGCCGAAGCGGAACGACGGCACGCTGCCGTGCAGCCCCGGGTCCCACGGATCGGACAGGCCATCGGTCACCACGAGCGAGGTCTGGGGCCGCCGGACCAGGCGCAGCTTGCCGACGGTGAGGCTCGGCCACGGCACCAGCTCGACGTTGCTGCCGACGCCAGTGCGCGCCGGTGGGGCCCGCGTGATCCCACGATCGTCGAGCTGGCCGATCTTCGCGAGCGTTGCGGCGCGGGCCTGCGCGAGCGCGTTGTCGAGGGGCGGCGGCGGCGGTTCGCGGACGATGGGCAAGCCCCGCCATGGTGGGTGGGCGCGGCCGCGGGCGTCAAGGTTCACACCGAGGTCGGGCCCGCGGGTGGGCCGGAGACGTCGTGGGTGAACGGCGAGCCCTCGGGTGCGCCCGCCTCGCGCTCGGTGTCGACGAGCTCCGCGAAGGTGGTGTCGGCCATGATGCGCGCGCGGGCATGGTCGAGATCGTGCAGCAGGCCGCCGAGCGCGTCGTCGCGCAGGCCGACCGCGTGGTCGCGATCGAACAGGGTCAGCACGTCGATCACGCGGATCTGGTCGAGCGGCCGCGCAGGGATCACGACCTGGATCGGCTCGGCGGTCTCGAGCACGAGCCCCGCCCGCTCGAGCGCGTCGATGACGTCGCCGACGTGGTCGAGGGCGAGGCGGAATCGCTCGCCGATCGCGTCGATGCCGATGCCGATCCGCCGCTGCGCGAAGTGGTCGCAGACCGCGAGCATGATCCGCGCCGCGGTCCGGCCGGTCGGTCGCAGGTACTCGCTGCGCTCGAGGACGTAGCGGTTGAGGTAGCCCTGCAGGGCGATCGCGCGGTGGCGATGGGCCGCGTAGGTGATCTCGGCCCCGAGCAGGATGACCATCCACGACACGTACGACCACACGATGAGGATCGGCAGGATCGCGAGGGACCCATACATGCCCTCGTATGTCTGCAGCGCGAACCGGGTGGCGTAGAAGCCGAAGCCGATCTTCGCCAGCTCGAGCAGGATCGCCGAGACGGTGCCGCCGATCACCGCGGCGCGCCAGCGGACCTGCGTGAACGGCAGGAACCGGTTGAGCAGGATCAACCCGCCGATGCTGAGGATCACCGGCGATGCGAGGAACACGGTCACGCCGGCCACGAGCGGCGTCGCCAGGCTGAACAGCAGGAGCAGCGGCCCCAGCGTGGCCAGCGTGTAGAACATCGTGAACTGCACGATGACGCTGCGGCGCCGCGCGACCCGCCAGATGCGGTTGAAGGTGCGCTCGAGCGTGGAGAACAAGACGAACGCGATGACCAACGTGGCGAGGAAGCCCCACGCGCCGAGCCGGCCGAGCGTGACGTTGCGGGCCAGCGCCAGGGCGCCCTCGGCCATCTCGGTGGCGCGGCTCGTCTCGGGCACGAGCGTGCGGAACAGCCGCTCGAGCAGTTCGGCGCCGGCGCCCTCGTCCATGAGGCCGACGACCATGAGCGCGACGCCGATGATGGGCACCGTCGACAGCAGGGTGTGGATCGTCAGCAGCGCGGACATGCCCGCGGCCCGATCCTCGACGCCCCAGCGGCGCAGCACGTACATGCACAGCAGCCACGCGCGGCGACCGGAGGTCGGGCGGTACTCGGGGGCGTTCGGCACGACGCGGGCCCTCGCGTCGCGCAGACGGGTCAGCGCGTTGGCCGAGCGCGACGACGCGGGGGCGGCCTCGGGGGGCGCGACGGGCTCGGGGTCGTGGCGGTCGGTCACCGGCGTTCCGCCCCTGCGCATGGATGATTCAGTTGCGCTCGGCCGACGCGGCCGCGCGCTTCTTGCCGCGCTCGACCTTCTCGCGCAGCGGCTTGGCGAGGGCGTCGAGCTCCTGGCGCAGGCCGCCGAGCTGCTGCTCGAGCGCCGCGACGCGCTTGTCGGACAGGCCGTCGATCTCCGCGAGCACCTCGGCGAGCTTGCGTGCATAGCCGCCGGCGCGCGTGATGAGCTCGAGCATCTCGGCGCCCTTGGGCTTGGGCCACAGGACGGGGTCGAAGCGCTTGCGCAGCTCGGCGACCGTCTGGCCCTCGTCGAACACCGCCTGGCGCAGCTCCTTGATCACCTCGCGCGCGGGCTCGGGCCCCTCGGGCTTGCGACGCGGTCGCGCGTCCTCGGGTTGATCCTCGCGCGACGGCGGCAGCCGCATCGCCTTCGACAGGTAGTCGACGGCCTCGTAGCTCGGGATCGTCTTCGCGACACCGTCCCAGCTCAGCACCTGCGGCGCGACTCGCTCCAGCGTCGAGAACGAGATCGTCAGCTTGTCGACGGTGGACTTGCGGAGCTGGAGCTCCTCCGAGCAGTACAGGTAGAAGTCCTCGTAACCCCACGCCTCGTGGGATCGCGAGCGACGCAGGGCCACGAGCTTGCCCGCGAGCTCCACCCAGCTGCGCTTGAACTGCTGGGCGCATCGCAGCGCGTCGAGGCGCGCCGGTTCGGCGCCGGTGCGCTCCAGGCGTCGCAACAGGGTTTCGAGCTTGTCAGACGCGGCGGTCACCCACCGGCGCGTATAGCACCCTGCGGGCCCCGGTGGTACCGTGGGTTGCGTGAGTGCGGGGTCACCGTCGGCGACCGCGATGTGGCGGCCGGATTCGGCCACCCACGCCACGGCGCCGCGCGGCGCGGGTGAGCCCACCGTCGACGATCTCGCGACGGCCGTGACGACGGCACCGGTCGGTCGCGCTCCTGCCGGCGGTCGGACGCGGCCGTTTCGGTTCGGGCTCGACGGCATGGTCGCGGCCGACGACACGCTCGCGGCGGGCACGATCATCGGCGATCGCTATGCGATCCTCCGCGAGCTCGGAGCCGGTGGGATGGGCCGCGTCTACGAGGCCGAGCACCTCGCGCTGCGCCACCGCGTGGCGGTGAAGGTGCTGCGCGCGGATCGGCGGGGCGGCGAGTACCAGGCCCGATTCCGCCAGGAGGCCGAGGCCGCCGGGCGCGTCGGTCACCCGGCGATCGTCGTCATCACCGACTTCGCGGTGGCAAACGAGGGCGTCTCGTACATGGTGATGGAGCTGTTGCGCGGCGAGTCGCTCGAGGACTGGCTCGAGCGACCCGGTGCCCTGCGTGACGGCCTGTCGTGGCTCGCGGAGATCGCCCGGGGCCTGCACGCAGCCCACGGCGCCGGCGTGGTCCACCGCGACCTCAAGCCGGCGAACCTGTTCCTGCACCACGGCCTCGATGCGCGCGTGCAGCCGAAGATCCTCGACTTCGGGATCGCCAAGGTCTCGACCACCGATCACACCGCGATCGCGACCGCGGCCGGGACGATCCTCGGCACGCCGTACTACCTCGCGCCCGAGCGCGCCCTCGGCAAGCCCCTCGACGCGCGCGCCGATCTCTACAGCCTCGGCGTCGTGCTCTACGAGATGCTCACCGGCACGGTGCCGTTCGTCGACGTCCACTACATGGGCGTGTTGGTGAAGCACGTGCGACAGCCGCCGCTCGATCCGCGACAGGCCGCGGCCGAGCGATCGATCCCCGACGGGGTCGCGCAGCTCACCATGGCGCTGCTCGCCAAGACGCCCGAGGCGCGCCCCGCCGACGCGCTCGCGGTCGCCGAGGCCCTCGAGCGGTGCGTGCGGGACGAGGGCGTCGCGATCGATCGCGTTCGCACCGGCCCCCGTGTGCAGCCGATCGACGGCGGCGCGACGGTCGGCATCGACGAGATCAGCCAGCGACCGACGGCGGTGCCGGACGGCGCGGGCCTGTCCAGCCCGTCGGTGCCCGTCGCGGTGGCGCCCGTCGTCGCAGTGCCTGCGGTCGTGGCCGGCCGTGGCGCGACGACGCGGGCCCTCGGATCCAACGCGATGCGCGACGGCCTGCCGCCGCGGCGGAGCTCGGCGCGGGCGCCGTGGATGATCGCCGTCGCGCTGGCGTGCGGCGGCGGAGCGGCGGGCTGGGCCATCGCGCGGGGCGATGGACTCGACGCCGCGCCGATCGTCGAGTCGACGCCGAGCGCTGCGGTGGTGCCGATCGTCGACGCGACACCGACGGCCGCCGCGACACCGACGGCCGCCGCGACACCGACGGTCGCCGCTACGCCGACGGTCGCCGCGACGCCGACGGTCGCCGCGACGCCGACCGCCGCACCGCAGACGCCCGCCGTCGACGCGGCGCCCGAGACCTCCCCCGCCCAGACCCCCGCGCCCGTGAAGAAGCGACGGCCCAAGCCGAAGTCGCCGACGACGCCCGACGCCGCCCCCAGCGGATCGCGGCCCCCTCCGCTCAAGTGACGCATGACGATGCCCCGATTCCCCGCGAAACTCTGTGCCGCCGCGCTGTGCTGCGCGATGTCGTGGTCGTCGACGGCCCGCGCCCGCGTTGCTCCGGCCGAGGCCCCGCCGCCGAGTGCGGAGACCTCGGGCGCTGCGCCGTCGGGCGCTGCGCCGTCGGAGTCCGACAACGCGGATCTCACCGCGCTCCGCGAACAGGCCGAGGCCGCCGCGAAGCAGAGCCCGAGCGCCGCGAATCACCGCCGCGTCGCCGAACTCGCCGAGCGTGCGGGTGACTTCGACGCCGCGGCCGCGGGCTACCGCGCCGAGCTCGACGCGCTCGGGACCGACGACGCGAACGCCCGCGAGGCCGCGTCGGCCGATCTGCAGCGCGTGCGCGAGCGAGCCCGGGGCACCGTCGCCGACGAGGGCGCGTCGACGCACCGGGCCGAGCTCGATCGCGCCTGGGCGCCGCCGCCACCGCCCGCGGAGACGAAGCCGCCGCGGCCGCCCCCGGCCAAGGTCACCGCCGACGATCGCATCGTCCGCAAGTGGTACTTCTGGGTGACGCTCGGCGCGATCGCGGCGTCGGCCGCCGCGGTGACGGCGATCGCGATCAAGGCGTCGCGCGACGACAAGCCCGATTCCCTCGATCGCGCGGGCCAGCTGCGCCTCGGGCCCTCGGGTCTGCGGTTCTGACGGTGGTCGGACGCGGGGCACGGACGCGGGCGATCGCCGGCCCGATCGCGCTCGCGGTGGTCGGTGCGTTCGGGCCCGGCTGCGGTGGCGCCGATTCGCGCGGCGCACCGGATCCGGGCGCGCTCGCGGTGATCGACTACGCCGATGGGACCCGCGTCTCGGTGTTGTCGCTGTCGCCCGATCCGGCGACGCCCGGCGAGCCCGTCGTCGTCGTGCTCGACGTCGAGGCCGGCGCGCCGGTGGACCTCGAGGTGGTGTCGTGGCCGCCGCGGATCGGCGGTCGCGAGCTCGTGCTCGGTAGTGGGGTCGACGCGGCCACCGCGGCGCGCCCCGAGGATCCCAGGGTCTCGCGCGTGGCGCTGGACGATGTCGCCGGCGCCCTCGAGGTCTCGGTGCCGCTGGCGCTGCCGTGGAGCCCCCGCACCGCGATGATCACGGTGGCGCGGCGCGACGGCGCCACGATCGTGCCCGCCGTCGACGGTCCGCGCACGCGCGACGGGCTCGGCACCGCGGGCCTCGTCGACGTCACCTCGGTGCCGGTGCGCTTGGTCGCGACGCGCGTCGAGGCCAGCCCCGAGCTCGATGGGGTGCTCGACGAGGCGGCGTGGTCCAGCGCGACGGCCGTGCGCCTCGGCGACAGCCTCGAGGGCGAGCCGGTGGCGATCGAGACCTCCGTGCGCGCGCTGTGGGACGACGAGATGCTGTACGTCGGGGCGATCCTCGAGGACGACGACGTGTGGTCGCAGTTCGAGGCCCAGGATGATCCGCTGTGGAAGGAGGAGGCCTTCGAGTTCTTCCTCTTCGGCGAGGCCACGCGCCGGCGCTACCTCGAGCTGCAGGTCTCCCCGCGCGGCGTCACCTTCGATGCGCGCTTCGACACCTATCGCAAGGGTGACGAGGCGTGGGACGGGCCGTGGCGCGCGGCGGCGGCGGTCGACGGAACGGTGCGTCGCCGCGACGATCGCGATCGCCAGTGGTCGGTGGAGATGGCGGTGCCGTTCGCGATGATCTGCGAGCACACCGCGATGGCGTGTCCGCCCGTCACGGGAGCGACGACGCGGGTGAACGCGTTCCGGCTCGATCGACCGCGCCGTGGCCCGCCGCAGGCGTCCTCGCTGGCGCCGACGCGGGTGCCGGACTTCCACGCGCCCGAGCTCGCGGCGGTGCTGGAGCTGGGCCCATGAGGCGCGCGCTGGCGGCCATGATCTTCCTGCCCTTGGTGGTGGCCTGTCGCCCGGGCGCGGGCGGGGGCAGCGTCTCGCCCGCGGCGATCCGCGACGCGCTGTCCGGGGTCGAGCGCACGTCGCTCGAGGTGCGGCCGCGCGGTCCGTGGGCCTCGCACTACGGCGCGAGCGCGAACCACACCCTCGGACCCGTCGAGTCCGTGCTCGCGGCGCGGCTGTCGGCGATGGGCCTCGGGGCGGACCTCGGGCTGTCGAAGGCGGTGCGCGAGCTGGCGAGCCTCGCTCCGCAGCACGCGAACATCCCGTCCGCGCTCACCGACGGCGTGCTCGCGTGGGCCGGCGTCGTCGATCCGGCGCCGCGACTGGTGGTCGTCGAGTTCGCCGAGGATCCGGCGCGCTGCCTCGAGCGGATGTCGCCGGCGTGCGAGGAGGCCATCACGAGTCTGGTCGAGGGCGTCGCCGAGACGGTCACGCGGACCCCGAACACGCGCTTCGGTGTCGGCGTCGCGCGGGCGCCATCGGGGGCGACGCGCATGATGGTCGGCGTGCTCGAGCGTGCGGTCGAGCTCGACCCGGTGCCGTCGCGTCTGCGGACGCGCGCCGCGACCGAGCTGCGCGTGCGTCTCCAGGGCAACCGCCGCGATCCGGCGTTCGAGGTCACGCTGCCCGGCGGGCAGGCCCGTCCCCTCGTCGCGCAGCGCCGCGGCGACGGCAGTGTTGCGGCGTCGTTCGCCTGCGATGCGGGCGACGGCGCGTACCAGGTCGAGGTCCTCGCCGACGGTGCGCACGGGATCGAGGTCGCCGCGATCTTCCCGCTCTTCTGCGGGGTGGCGGCGCCCAAGAGCATCGTCGCCGAGATCGAGCGGCTGGGTCCCGAGGTCAGCGCCGAGGACGTCGCGCTGGCGAGCTTTCATTTCCTCAACCAGATGCGGGCCGATCGGAACCTGCCCGCGCTGCGCTGGGACGATCGCGCGGCCGCGGTCGCCGAGGCGCACAGCGTCGACATGCGGCGCTCGGGGTTCGTCGGTCACGTCTCGCCGACGACCGGCGACGTCTCGGCGCGCTACGCCCGGGCGAAGATCGCCGCGACGGTGGTCCGCGAGAACGTCGCGCGCGGCTACGGGCCGGCGGGGATCCACGACAGCCTGCTGCGCAGCCCGGGTCACCGCGCCAACATGATCGCGACCGACGTCACCCACGTCGGCATCGGTGTGGTCCTCGGCGCCGCCGAGAGCGACGCCCCGGGAGCGCCGCGGCCGGTGTTCCTGACCCAGAACTTCCATCGACCGCCGGGGGAGGGCGCGCCCAAGGCGGCCGCGATGGTGCCGACCCTGCGGGCGCGGATCGAGCGGACGCGTGCGCAGGCCGGGCTCGCGCCCGCGCGCTGGGACGATGGCCTCGACGCGGTGGCCGACGAGCTCGCCGCGGCGCGGGCCCGCGGCCGCGCGGCGCCGGCGAAGTGGGAGCAGCGGGTGTTCGCCGAGGGCCACACCGGGGTCGAGCAGCACCTCGTCGAGAGCGCGGACTTCGACGCCCTGGGCGGCGTCGAGCTGTGGACTGCGGTCGACCTCCACGTCGGCCTCGGCGTCGCGCGCAGCAGCGACGGCCGGTTCGTGCTCGTCGCCCTCGTGGTCCCGTGAGCGCGCGGCCGAGGTGTCCCGACTGCGGTTTCTCTCGTCGTCGCCACCGTCGCCGCCGCGCTCGCCGTGTCGGGGCGATGGGTCCTTGGTTTATGCTCCCGCGCCCATGGCCGTGCACCCCGCCTCGCCCGCCGCTCGCCAACGTGTCGTCCTCGGCGTGGTCGGTGGCTCCGGCCTCTACCGCATGGCCGCGCTCGCCGACGGCACCAAGCGCGAGCTGACGACGCCCTTCGGCACGCCGAGCGGCCCGTACACCCTGGCGACCCTGCCGCGGCCCGGCGCCGCACCGCTCGACGTCGTCTTCCTCGCGCGCCACGGCGAGGGCCATCGCCTGCTGCCGACCGAGGTCGACTACCGCGCCAACATCCACGGCTTCAAGCAGCTCGGGGTCACGCACCTGCTCAGCGTCTCGGCGGTGGGATCGCTGCGCGAGGAGATCGTCCCGGGCCACGTGGTCTTCCCCGATCAGTTCATCGATCGCACGCGCACGCGCGCGTCGACGTTCTTCGGCGACGGCGTCGTCGCCCACGTACAGTTCGGCGAGCCGACCACCCCGGCGTTCCGGGCCCTGGCCCGCGATGCGGCCGTGCGGGCCGGCGCGACGATCCACGACGGCGGCACGCTGGTCGTGATGGAGGGCCCCGCCTTCTCGACCAAGGCCGAGTCGCACCTCTATCGCAGCTGGGGCGCGTCGATCATCGGCATGACCGCGCTGCCCGAGGCCAAGCTCGCCCGCGAGGCCGAGCTCGGCTACGCCGTGCTGGCGCTGGCCACCGACTACGACTGCTGGCACGAGGCCGAGGCCGAGGTCAGCGTCGAGGCAGTGATGGCCACGGTCGCCCACAACGTCGAGCTGGCCCAGCGCTCGATCCTCGAGCTGGTCGCGGCGCTGCCCCAGACCACCGAAGAGCTCCGGTATCCCCGCGCCTGCGAGTTCGCGACGATGACCGATCGCGCGAGCATCCCCCCTGCGGCGCGTCAGCGCCTCGATCTCATCCTCGGCCACTACCTGTGAAGGACGTCCACGAACCATGACCGCCCAGACTCCCCGTTTGCTCGTCGTCGGTAGCGTTGCCATCGACTGGGTCATCACTCCGCGGGCCGAGCGGCCCGAGGCGGTCGGTGGCTCCGGCACGTTCTTCTCGATGGCCGCGTCGTACCTCGCCCCGGTGCAGCTCGTCGGCGTGGTCGGTCGCGACTTCCCCGCCCAGGCGATCGCCGACCTGAAGCACGCCGGCGTCGACCTCGACGGCCTCGAGATCGTCGACGGCAAGACCTTCCGCTGGAAGGGCCGCTACCACGACAACATGAACGCCCGCGACACGCTCGACACCCAGCTCGGGGTGTTCGCGGACTTCAAGCCCAAACTCCCGGCCGGCTATCGCAACGCCGAGTACCTGTTCCTCGCCAACATCCAGCCCGATCTCCAGCTCGAGGTGCTCGAGCAGATGGAGCGGCCGCGGGTCGTCGGGCTCGACACGATGAACCTGTGGATCGACATCGCGAAGCCCTCGCTGCTGAAGGTGCTCGCGCGCGTCGACGCTCTGCTCATCAACGAGGAGGAGGCGATGCAGCTGACCGGCGAGCACAACCTCGTGCGCGCCGCGAAGGCGGTGCAGAAGCTCGGCCCCAACAGCGTCATCGTGAAGCGCGGCGAGTACGGCGCGCTGCTGTTCCACGGCGACGACGTGTTCTCGGCCCCGGCGCTCCCCCTCGACGAGGTCGCCGACCCCACCGGGGCGGGGGACGCCTTCGCCGGCGGGTTCATGGGCTGGCTGGCCCGGAGCAACGACCCCCACGGCGAGCAGCTGCGCACGGCGATGATCTACGGATCGACCCTGGCGAGCTTCTGCGTGCAGGGTTTCTCCTACGATGCGCTTTTCGGCCTCGACCGGGCCAAGATCCAGGCACGCTTCGATCAGTTCGCGCGCCTGTCGGATTTCCGCCGCGCGGACCTCCGCTGAGAACCGAGGACCCCGTGACCACCCCCGCCCGCGACGACTTCAGCCTCCGCGAAGCCTGGCGCGGCGGGGACGAGCCCGCCGGCCGCGAGTTGTTCGAGCGCTACTTCGACGCGGTCTACCGCTTCTTCCGCAACAAGGTCGACGACTCCGCGGAGGACCTCGTCCAGCAGACGTTCATGGGCCTGGTGCAGGGGCGCGATCGCTTCCGCGGCGACGCCAGCTTCCGCACCTACGTCTTCATGATCGCGCGCAAGCGGTTGTACTCGTACCTGCGCGACCGCGATCGCAACCGCGAGCCGATGGAGGTCAGCACGACGTCGGTGGCCGATCTCGGGATGGTGTCGCCGTCGCGCGCGGTGCTGGTGCGGCAGGAGCAGCACCTGTTGTTGCAGGCGCTGCGGCGGCTGCCGATCGAGATGCAGGTCGCGCTCGAGCTCTACTACTGGGAGGAGCTCGGCGTCGCCGAGATCGCCGACGTGCTCGAGACCCCGGTCGGCACGGTGAAGAGCCGGCTACAGCGCGCGCGCACGCGGCTCGACGAGATCATCGTGCAGCTCTCGGAGTCCGACGACCTGCTGAAGAGCACGATGGACAACTTCGACAAGTGGGCGAGGGAGCTCCAGGCGCACCTCGGGCCCAAGGCCGGCGAGGGCCCGCGGGTTCCGCCCGAGTCCGACCCCGAGTAGAGCGGTCGTTCGCTACAGCGCGTTGAGGATGATGACGCCGTCGCCCCCGTGGATGCCGGGCGTCGTCGATCCGCCGAAGAGCTCGCCGGCGTCGGAGCTGCCGCCCGCACCGCCACCGCCGCCGCCCTTGTTGTTGCCCGAGCAGGCGATCGTGCCCGCCGAGCCGCCGCCACCACCACCGCCGGGCTCGAGGCCACCGCCGCCACCGCCACCGCCCGGGACACTGTTGGCGTTGTAGCAGCAGCACGCCTGACCGGCGCCGCCGTTCGATCCGGATCCGGGGGCGCCGAGGAATCCCGCGCAGCCGAGGCCGGCCGCACCCGCGGCGTCGATCGTGCCGCCGAAGCCCGCGCCGCCGTCGGGGCTGTCGATGCCGTCCGCGCCCGCTCCACCGCCGCCGGCCCCACCGTCGCCGCCCTGCACGGTGCCCGGTTCGCAGCCACCGCGGCCGCCTCCGCCACCGCCGCCGGCGACGATCATGCGGTTGCTCGGATCGTTGCTGCTCTGCCGCACGTCCGAGGCTCCACCGCCGCCGCCCGCGTTGGTCGATCCGCCGTTGCCTCCGCCGTTGAAGCCGGCGCTCGGCACCTGGCCCATCCCGCCGACGTAGAGGTACAGCGTCTCGCCGGGCGTCACGCTCATCGTCCCTTCGGCGTACCCGCCGAGGCCGCCCGCGCCGCCCTCCGACGCGTTGCCGCCCAGGGCCCCCGAGCCGCCCTCGGCGCCCCAGGCCTGCACGAAGATCTCGGTGACGCCCTCGGGCACGACGAACTGCTGCTCGGCGCCGGTGAACGCGAACACGAGCTCGGTCTCGCAGACGCCGTCGGTGCACGTCAGGCACGCGGTCCCGCAGCCGCCGCAGTGGTTCACATCGGTGTCGGTGTCGACGCACGCGCCGCCGCAGAGGGTGAGGCCCGCGTCGTCGCACGCGCACGCGCCGTTGGTGCACGACTGACCGTCGCCACACGCGGTGCCCGGCTCGGCCGCGCAGTCGAAGCCCGCGCCGCAGTGCGCGTCGTCGGTGAACGGATCGATGCAGCCCGCGCCACAGTCGACGCCGTCACCGTCGCAGGCGCACACCCCCGCGATGCAGGTCTCGTCCGGGCCGCACACCTCGCCCGCCGAGGCGGCCGTGCACCAGCCGCTCGCGCCGCAGAACGACGGGTCGGTGAGGGGATCGATGCAGAGGTCGCCGCAGCGCACCTCGAGGAGGCCGCACTCGGGGGCGCCCGTGGTGCTGGAGCTGGGGTCGGTCGTCGACTCGGCCGCGTCCGTGGTCGACTCGGCCGCGCCGCCGCTCGACCCCGAGGTCCCGCGGCTCGACGAGCCGGTGCTCGCGCCCTCGGGTCCGGTCGATCCGTCGGTGCCCGAGGACGAGGCGGCGTCGCCGGTGGTCGGCTCCGCGGTCGTCGAGCTCATGCCGGGTCCCGGGCCGGTGCCGGTGTCGTCGTCGGCGGAGGTCGTCATCGTCGTGCCGACCGTGGTCGCGATCGGTGCGCCCGGCCCTTCGCCGGTGCTCGAGGTCTCGCCCGACGGCGAGGCGTCGGAGTCGGTGCCGCAGGCGACCCCCGCGAGCAGGAACAGCGGCAACATCGTGGACGAGCGGGCGGTCGGGTTCGGCATGGCGGTGGTGCCCAGCGGGCGACTCCAGACCACTGCTGTGCGGTCCGCGACCGCACGCTTCAACGGCGTGACGGCGCGCCGACGGCCCATGGTCGCGGTCGATCGCGGCCACGTCGCGGAGAACCCGACCCGCCGCGGAACCCCGTGTCGCATTCGGGACCGCGTCGTGGATCGGACGCGCCTAGAACGTCGCCTGCAGCCCGAACAGGGTCATGAAGGACCCGGCGCGATCCTTCTGGGTGAGGTCGTCCGATTCCTCGGCTTTGCCCTGCTTGATCGGCTGCTCGTTGACGACGCCGCGGAACTGGACGACGAGCTTGATCCACTTTCGCACGCGGAACCGCAGGTCCACGTTTGGGGATGCGATGAACTCCAGCCCATCGCTGACGATATCGGTCTGCGATCGGAACGGGAGCGCGATGCCGAGGCCGAGGCCGAGGCCGATCGCGACGCGCTGATGCGCCGAGTAGACCAGGCCGGGCTCCAGGAGGATGCGCGCCCAGCCCGTATCGCGGCCCGTCTGCGACGTGTCCGTTGCTCCGTCGTCCGTGTTGGTCATTCCACCGTCATCCGCGGGGGGGTCGACGGTCACCACGGTGCCGTAGCGACCGAGCGTTCCGCCGAAGCGGGCCTCGATCGCAAGCCGAGAGTACTTCGGCTTACGCGGCCGAATCTCGATCGCGAACATGCCAAGGCCGCTGAAATAAAGGGGTGGGGCCGAGCCTGGTTCCTTGTACGTCGACCAGGTGGGGCCGCCGCCGGCCAACAACGTCACGTTGAACGCGACCCGTCGCGCGCGACGTTGCGGCGAACCGAACTCGATCTTCCCGTCGGCGACATCGCCGAGGCCTTCGTCGTAGTGGCGATCGCCGATGGGCCGGAAGCGGACCGGCTCGCACGACGCCCCGGGCACGAGGAGCTGCAGGTTCGGGACATGCGTCACGCCATACCGTCGCGCAGTGCCGTCTTCGCCGAACAACTCGACGTGCGAGATCTGGTTGTCCGGGACGTCCGTCTCCCAGCTGTTCACGTTCGCATCGAGGTGGATGTCATCCGCCGGCACGTAGCTCGACAACGTCTGCCCGGCGCGCGCGAGCGTGTCCTCCCAGCGCTGGACCGGGGCGTCCTTCTCGAAGGTCAGGCCGACCGGCAGCGCGAGGTCGACGGCGCCGTCGTCGACGATGCCGGGGCAGAGGTAGTCGCAGCCGGTCTTGGTCGGGGTCGCGGTGCAGGAGGTGCCGTTCTCGAGCGTGACGCTCGGGCACTTCGACTCGGGGTAGATGCACGCGGGCCGACGCCAGCGGAAGCTGATCTGCTTGAAGCGGAGCTCGAAGGGCGCGCGCGGCCACGCAGTATCGTAGCGGCCGCCGAAGCGGGCGCCGGGACGGCCGGGGCGCGCCGCGAGCTCGACGTCGATCGTGCCGACGCCGAGCGGCGCCTGGGGCAGGCGCACCTGCAGCACCTCGGTGCCGACCAGCGGGCCGACGCACTTGTCGACGTCGAGCGGCACGCCGTGGGCCCGTACCGCGAGGCGCTCGCGATCCTCGGGCTGGAGCGATGTCCTCGGCAGCGTCAGCTCGACGATCTGGCACCGCGGCGTCAACGGCAGCACGACCACCACATCGCGGCTGCGGCTCGGCGCCCCGCCCTCGGAGGCCTGCTCGCGGATGCCCCGCTCGCTGCGCCGGTGGGGCAGGTACGCGCCGCCGAGGCTGCGGGCGGTGACGACGACGCGATCGAGATCCGCATCGACGCCGATCGTCGCGACGCCGCCGGTCAGCCGGATCGACTCGATGCGCGGCGGCGAGCCCTCGAGGTGCTCGAGCAACACGAACAGCGGACGCGGATCGGCGGTCGTGCCGCCGTCGGCCAGCGTGTCGTACGTGCACGCAGCGAAGAAGTCGTTGGCCTTGGTGAGGCCCGGCGGCAGCTCGACGCGCGGCCGACAGTCGCCAATCGTGTCGTCGGCGCACTTCTGCTGCTCGGCCGAGTTCGCCTCGCCCGACCACGCCCTGGGCTGCACGCGCCACAGCGTGCTCTCGCTGCCCCCGGCCGCGCCGACGCGCTCGGGCTCGTCGACGACCAGGTCCCACAGCCGATCGCGCGCGCGCGTGCTCTTGGTCTCGCTCACGACGCACAGGTGCGTCGGCATCTCGCCGGAGGTCGGGCGGAGATCGAGCGTCACCACGCCGTAGCGCTCCTGCGCCGCCGCGGGCAGGGCGATCGACCACAGCAGCCAGCCGATCAACCAGGCGAAGGTGCGTCGCACGAACTCTGGGGCTCCCTCGCGCAGGTGTACTTGTGCGCGCAATCCTCGTCGGCGGTCAACGTCTCGAGGAAGGCCTTGCGCTTCTCGGGGCGACAGCGGTGGCACTGGCCCTGGGCGTCCTCGACGAGCGTCGCCTTGCCGCTGCGCGTCGCGATCTTGGTGCGGTCATCCTCCTGGAAGAAACAGTGCAGGCGACGGGCCTTGGCGGCCGGGCGTTCGCCAGCGCGTGCGTTCTCGCCGGGGTCGCGGCCCGCGTCCGCTGGCGTCGGCGCCGGCTTGGGCACCGGTGCCAGGACCGATCGAGCAGGGGTGGACACGGCGGGCGCTCCGGCAGGGGACGTTGCTGGCGCCGGCCGAGTTTCATCCCGCTCGCGGACCGGGGTCGCGGCGTCGTCCATCGGCTCGACGACCGAGACCTGCGGCGCGTCGACGCCGTCGTCGCTGCGCTGGGCGCCGACCCAGGCCCCGATGCCGACGGCGACGCCGAGCAGCGGCACGCTGACCGCGATCCGCCGCACCCACGATCGCGTGGCGAGGCGCGGATCGACCAGCGCTCTGTCGAGTCGATCGAGCAGCGCGTCCATCCCGGGGTGACGCGCCGCGGGATCCACCGCGAGCCCGCGGACGATCTCGGTGTAGATCCACCCACGGACCTTGGTGTCGATGCCGGGGCCGACGACGCGACCGGCCCGGACGTTGCGGCGGTAACGGGCGACCGTGTCGCCGTCGTAGGGCGGCCGACCGTAGAGCCCCTCGTACAGCGCCACGCAGAAGCTGAACTGGTCGCTGCGCGCGCTGGCCAGCGCCCCGTGCTCCTGCTCGGGTGCCATGTATTTGGGCGTGCCGAGCAGCGCCCCGGTCCGCGTCAGCGATCCGGCGAGCCCGTCGTCGAGGTCGGCCTCGCCGGGTCGTTGATCCTCCGCGGACTCGGCGTCCCCGAGCGTGGGCGTGCCCGCGAGCCCGAAGTCACCGACGCGCACGCGACCGTCGCTGCCGACCAGGACGTTCTCGGGCTTGAAGTCGCGGTGCACGATGCCCGCGGCGTGGGCGGCCGAGAGCCCGCGGCCCGCGTCGATGTAGACCCGCAGCACCTCGCGCCAGTCCCGGGGCGCGCCGCCATCCGCCGTGCGCAGCCAGCTCGCGAGCGACTCGCCCTCGACGAGCTCCATCGCGATGAAGATGCCGTCCTCGACCGCGCCGACGTCGTAGACGTGGATCACGTTCGGGTGGGCGAGGCGAGCCATCGCCCGGGCCTCGCGCACGAGCCGGGCGCGCGCCGTCGCGGTCTGGTCGTCGCCGATCGCCTCGGCGTTCATCAGCTTCACGGCGACGTCGCGGGCGAGCTCGGGATCGTGGGCGCGGTACACCACGCCCATGCCGCCGGTGCCGATGCGTCCGAGCACCTGGTAGCGACCGACGCGGACCGGCTCGCGCGGGCCCCCGAACAGGCGACTCGCCACGGAGGCACGCGCGCGCCGGGCCTCGACGTCGTCGATCCGCGGGGTCGCCAGGCGCAGCGGATCGGCTGGGCGCGGGCGCTCGGCCTGCTCGGTCACGCGGCGAATTTACACGCAAAGGGGGAGGGGAGCCCGCGCGGGGCATCGATCGTGTCCGGCCCTGCGCGCATGCACAGCACGGGAACGCGGTGGGCGACGATCGTCCGGCCTCACTCGGGCGGGCCCGGCCGCGCCGCGGCCGCCGCGAGCGCCATCCGCCAGAGGCCGAAGAACGTCGCCGCCGCGGCGGTCGCCCGCATCACCGGGAGGCCACCCGGCCCGCTGCGCACGAGCACGATGAGGCCTACGAGCACGAGGACCCATTGGAGCATCGCGAGGCCGGCCATCGCCGCCGTGCGCCGTGGCTCGCGGACGAGTCGCGCATAGCCGTCGAGGGCCGTGCGCACGGCGCCGCCCTTCGCGCCCTCCAGCACCACCGCGACGCGGCTGAGATCGAGCGCGCAGGTGAGCAGTGGGACGGCGATCAGCAGGAGGACCGCCGCCGCGATCCCTGGCAGTGCGGCGACGAGCTGGGCCCCGATCACGACCGCGCCGACGCGCAGGCCCAGGTGCCACGCCGAGGTCGCGATCGCGGGGCCGAGGCGGCCGAGCCACGCACGGCCGAGCTCGGCCCCGCCCTCGATCCCCGACAGCCGCAGCAGCACCAGCGGCGCGAGGACGGTCCACACCGCCCAGCCGAGCAGCGCCGAGGTCACCAGGCCCACCGCCATCGACACGACGAGCTGCGGGTGGAGGTGCACGAACTCCGCGATCGCGTACAGCCGGTGATCGTCGGGGATCACGAACTCGTCCATCGCGGCGGCGACGTGGCTGCGGATGCCATACGCGGCCGCCGCGGCGATGACGAGCTCGCCCAGCCAGATCGCGACGACCCAGCGCCACGCGCGGCTCGCTCGACGCAGCGCGCTCATGGTCCGACCCCCGCGAGCAGGGCGATCGCCGCGCCCTCGTAGGCGTCGCCGACCGGCTCCGACAGGCCATCCTCGCCGACGAGGCTCGCGGCCACGCGGTGGTTGTCGAGGCGGTGGTGCTCGAGCCACAGCTTGCGCGCCGGATCGAGCCGCACGCGCGCGACGGGCTGATCGAAGCGCAGCGTGTGCGTCGGCGAGCGGCCCGACCACACCCGGTGGACCACGGTGTCGTCGGCGAGCACGACCTCGATCTCGACGGGGACCACGAAGTCGCCGGCGCGGTGGACCACCACGACGCCCTCGGTCGCCGGCGCCCCCTCGGCGCCATCGCCCAGCGGCGGATCGCCGCCGATGAGCACGCCCGCGTCGTTGCGGTGCCAGCCGGCATGGCCCTGGCCGCGGCGGTTCACGATCGCGTGGACCCGGAAGTCGATGACCGCGGTGGAGTGCAGGCCCTGGGTCAGGAACTCGCCGACGTCGACGAAGACCGTGCCGGTCGAGGGGTCGTCGGGATCCCGCTGCCCGACCGCGACGCGATCGTGCAGGCCGTCCCGCAGCGCGCGCTCGAGATCCGCGCCGGTCGGGTGGCGAAAGCGGTACTCGAGGGCATAGGCCCGCAGCGCGGCGTCGAACGCCGGCGCGCCGACGAGGTTGCGCAGCGTCATCATGACGCCCGTGGTCTTGCGATACACGGTGCTGCCGTAGCCGCCGACCACCGGCGAGAACGCGTCGGCGTCGGCGTCGATCACCTGCAGCGTCGCGGCGTCGTGCTGCGACAGCCGCACGAAATCGGAGCCAGTGAAGCCCAGCGCGCCGATCCGCAACAGCCACGCGTCGGCGCCGTAGCGGTCCTCGAGGACCAGGGCGTTGCTCATCGTGTTCATGCCCTCGTCGAGCCACGGCTGGGTGAACTCGTCGGAGGCGAGGATGCCCTGGAAGTACTGGTGGCCGAACTCGTGCACGGTCGTGAACACGCCGCTGACCCGCTCCTGCACGCCGAGCAGGCCGAGCAGCGGACCACCGTCGTAGATCGGGCTCGTGGTGAACAGCGTCGGGTACTCCATGCCGCCGGCGCCGGCGGCCGAGGACGGCGGGTGCACGATCGTGATCGTGCTCCACGGATAGCTGCCGAAGCGCGGCTGCATGCTGTCGAGCGTCGCGATCTGGGCCTGCAGGTGCGCGTCGACGTCGGGGGCGTACTCCGGCGGGAGGAGCTGGCGGATCTTGATGCCGTCGTGGCTGCCCGTGTACTCGACGAAGTCCGGATCGGCGACCCACGCGAAGTCGTGGACCATCTCGGCGCGCCACGTCAGCCGCTTGCGATCACCCTCGACCACGCTGGCGGTCTGGATGCCGGTGGCGCCGACGACCATGTCGGCGGGCACGTCGAGCTCGACGTCGTAGTCCCCGAAGTCGGCATAGAACTCGCTGTGGAAGGTGAAGACGTGGTTGTGCCACGTGCCGTCCGGATGCAGCACCCCGGGCTTGGGGTACCACTGCGCGACCATGTGGAAGCGGCCCGCGTGGCCCGTCCGCGCGAAGACCTCGGGCAGCTTGGTGACGAAGTCGACGTCGAGCTCGACCGACTCGCCGGGCGCGATCGGCCGATCGAGCGCGACCTCCATCACCGACGGATCGGCCCCCTCGTGGAAGGCGAGCGCCACCACGTCGCCCTCGCGGCCGTCGCCGAGATCGTTCCGGCGCGAGACCTTCGCCACGTCGATGTAGCCCCAGCCGCCGCGATCGCGGGCCGCATGGCCGCGGTGCTCCCCCCGGCTCTCGACCATCCACGCCGTGTCCTCGGCGCGGAACGCATTCATATAGAGGTGGAACGGCATGCGGTCGACGGCGACGCGGCTGGTGTTCCGCCAGCGCATGCGGGCGTGGCCGTCGATGCGGTGCGCGCCCTCGTCGAGGCGGGCCTCCAGGTCCCAGTCGAGCACGCGGGCGTCCGCAGGGATCGGGCCGACGACGTCGGCGGAGCGCAGCGGCGAGGTCGGCTCGGCGACCGGCGACGGCACGGGCGGCGCCTCGGCGCGGCAGCCGACCGCCGCGAGCAGGAGCACGGCCCACCGTGACCGACGCGCGCGGTTCAGGAGCATCGCGACAGCCGTACCACCTCGGGGTGCCGGCGGGCAACGCTCGTCGGTCGGCCGGCCCGGGCGTCGTGCATGGGCTGCTACACTGCGCGCGCCGTGGACGAGACGAACCCCGCGCCGATGGTGTCCGTGCGACTCGACGGCGTCGACGAGGAGATGCTGTGCGGGCTCGCCGAGCGCCTGGGCGCCGCGGCACGGGCGGGCGACGTCGTGCTGCTCGTCGGGGAGATGGGCGCGGGCAAGACCACGTTCACCCGCGCCTTCGCCCGGGGCCTCGGGGTCGCGCGGCCCGATCGCGTGTGCAGCCCGACGTTCAACGTCCGCATCGAGCACGCCGGTCCGCGGCCGCTCGTGCACGTCGATCTCTGCCGGCTCGTGGCGCTGGGGCCCGACGACGACGATGCGGGCGTCGGCGCAGCGGCGTTCGAGGCGTTGGGCCTGGGCGCGTGGCCCGAGCCGGGCGACGAGGCATCGGTCCTCGTGGTCGAGTGGGCCCAGGCGTGGTCGCAGCCGCCGGCGCAGCACCTGCGCCTCGAGATCGTGCGATCCGCCGGGCTCGACGCCGATCGGCGTGACGTCGTGTTGCTTGGACGCGGCCCGCTGGCGCTCGCCGCAGAAGCTGCCGTACGGCCCATCTGACGCGATCGTCGGGGGCAAAGCCCCGCGGGCGGGCCCGCACGGCCAAACGGGGGTAGATCTCCGGTCGGAATTCCAGATTTCGCCAGAAAACGGCCGGTTTTGTGGGGGTGACCCCGCCAAAAGCGCCTTGCAAGGCCCCCATCGGGGGATTATCGTCCTTGCGCGCTTGGCATCGCGTCAATTGTCCGTGTTCGCGGCACCGCGATGCCGAATCTTCCTGCGAACGCAGCGAAACAGCCCCATACAGCGAGGATCACAGTCATGGCAAAATCGTCCAAGCCCAAGGAAATCGTCGTCGTCGGTTCGAAGATCAAAGAGGTGATCAAGGAGGCGGGCCTCCGCAGCGACGGCGAGCTCGTCCAGGCGGTCTCCGACAAGGTGCACGAGCTGCTCACCGACGCGATCGCGCGTTGCAAGGGCAACAGCCGCAGCACCGTTCGTCCGCACGACCTGTGAACGATCACGCAGCGGCCACCTCGGCCGTGTAGCGCGGGGCGCCGCCTCGATCCTGGGATCGAGGCGGCGTTTCGTCGTTTTGGCCCGCCGCGCGGGCCGAACCGCGGCATGCTCTGGCCGCACGGTCCTTCGCCTTGACGTTCCCGATCCACCGCGCCAGCTACCGCACCCTCGACCCCGACTTCAGCGGAGCGGTCTTCGTCGCGGACATCGATCGCACCTACCTGATGACGCGGTTCTCGAGCCTGCGCGGCATGGCTCGGATCCCGTTCGAGCGCGCAGAGCAGAAGCAGGACATCGAGGGGATGGCGCGGCTGTTCCGCGAGATCCGTAGCGGGCCCGAGGGCCAGACCCGCGACACGCCGCTGTACTTCGTCTCCGCGAGCCCGCGGCAGCTCCGACCGGTGATCGAGAAGAAGATGGCGCTCGACGGCATCGGCTTCGACGGCACCACGTTCAAGGATTGGGGCAAGGTCGTCGGCAAGATGCGCTTCCACCGATTGCGCGAGCAGATCGGCTTCAAGCTGACCGCGCTGCTCACCAACCGCGCCGAGCTGCCCGAGGGCGGTGAGGAGTACCTGCTCGGCGACGACCTCGAGCACGATCCACTGACCTACTGCATCTACGCGGACCTGCTCGCCGGCCGCATCCCGACGAGTGATGCGCCCCGGGTCCTCGAGCTCAACGGCGTGCTGCCGACCGACGCCCGCTCGATCGTCGACACGCTGCGGGCGCTGCGGCCGGGGCGAGGCGTTCGTCGGGCGCTCATCCGACTCGAGCGTCACGCCGAGCCCGAGGCGTTCCTCGACTTCTCGCCGGGCGTCGTGCCGTGCACCGGCGCGTTCCAGATGTCGGTGACGCTGTGGCGCCTGGGCTGCATCGCCAAGGCCGGCATCGCCCACGTGGCCTCCGAGATGATCCACCGCAACGTCCCGCCGGATCGCCTCGCGCAGCGGCTCGCCGATCTGGTGCGCCGCGCGGTGCTCGACCTCGACGACGCCCGCGGGATCGCCCGCGACCTCGTCGAGAAGTCCCTCCTCGCGCCCATCGAGGTCTGGCCGGACGTCGACCCCGCGTGGGAGCGGGGCGCCGCCCGCCCCATCGACCGCGTGTGGACCCCCGCGCGCTACCTGGGCGACTGACCGCCGCCCGCAGTGCCAAGCGGGGTGCGCTGGGATGGCCCGTGGGTGCACCCGCGTTGGCGGCGCCCAGGTTCGACCTCGCGCCGGCGCAACAACGGTGACATCCTGGGATAGGATTCCCCGTTGCCCCGCGCCGACGCCCATTCCGATGCCAACGAAGTAGGCGAGCTCCGGGCTCGCTACCCCGAGGCCGTGCGCCTGGCCGAGGGCGCCGAGGGGGGCACGTTCGTCGCCCGGGAGCACGGTGGCACCCGAGTTGTCTGCAAGCCGGTCGACCCCGCGGCCCTGCCCGCGGTCCGGCGCGCCTTCGAGGTGCTGCGACAGGTCTCGTCGCCGCACCTGCCGGCACCGCGGGAGCTGTGGGTCGCGCCGGGCGGTCGGGCCTGGCTGGTGACCGACTGGGTGGACGGGGCGCCGTTGGGCCCCGGCCCCGCGCCGCTCGATCAGGTGCTCGGCGAGGCGCTCGGCGTTGCCCGCGGGCTCGCGGCGATCCACGCCGCGGGCACGCACCACGGGGACGTCAGCCTCGCGAACGTGATCCGCACGCCGACCCACGCGTGCGTGCTGGTCGACCTCGCCGAGCTCGGGCGGCTGGGCACCGGGACGCCGGGCTTCCTCGCGCCGGAGGTCCTCGCCGGCGGTGGCGGGCCACCGGCCGATCGCTTCGCGCTGGGCTGTCTCGTGGTCGCGCGGCTGACCGGGTCACTGCCGCTGCGTCGGCCACAGACGCTACTCGCCCTCGATCGCGCGGGGATCGGCGAACACCTCGCGGCGTGCGAGGGCTGGGCCGCCGCACCGGCGTCGGTCCGCGAACTCGTGCTCGGGTTGCTCGAGCCCGATCGCGCGCGACGGCTCGCCGACGACGACGCGATCGTCCACCGGCTCGAGCAGTTGCACCTCCTGGCGCGCTCGGAGGGCGGTGCGCCTCGGCCCAGTGCGTGGCAGGTGCCGTCGCGGTGGCCATACCGCGGCGGGGCCCTGGCGGATCTCGTCGGGGCGCTGCGTGGGCCCAACGCGCCGCGCCTGCTCGCGATCGTCGGCCCGGCGCACAGCGGTCGCACGCGCACCGTCGAGGAGCTCGTGCAGCGGCTGCAGACGGTGGACCCCGCGTCGGCACGGCTGTGCGACGAGGCCACGCCCGGCGCATGGCTCGATGCGTGGCTCGCCCTGCCCGCGGGGCACTGTTGGGGATGGCGGGGTGAGCGGGCCTTGGCCGGCGAGGCGCCCGAGCAGCGCGCCGCGACGCTGGCCGCGGCGGCTCGGCTCGCGGTCGGGACCGCCCTGGTCGTCGTCCCACCCGAGCTCGGCGATGCGCTCGAGCGCGTCGGACCCGAGGTCCGCGTGCTGCGGATGCGGCCCTGGACGATCGCCGAGCTCGACGACGCCATGACGCCGGTGTTGGAGGGCGATCGTCGCGGGTGGGCCGAGGCGCTCGCGGCCCAGACCGGCGGGTGGTCGGGCCGCGTCGTGCGGGCGGTGACCGCCTGCGCCGAGCGGGGCATCGAGCGACCGGAGCCGATCGTCCTGCGCGACGCGGAACTCGACGGCGCGCCATCGCTCGGTTCGCGCCACGCCGAGGCGATCCTCGCGGCGCACTGGTCCGGCGATGCCAGTGCGCTCGCCGATGTGCCCTCGCACCTCCACGACGGCGCGCGGCCCTTCGGCTCCTCGCTCGCGGGCGCCCGCCGTGGGCTCGGAGACGCGGTGAGGGAGCTCGCCGCGCGTCGCGTCGCGGAGCTCCGTCGCGTCGGTCGGGCGATCCCACTGGTCCTGGCGATCGATGCCCAGGACGTGCCGGCCACCCTCGCGGCGCTGGACGCCGGCGACCCGGAGTCGAGCTCGCCGGTCGCGGCGGCCCTCGTCGCCTGGGCCGAGGAGACGTCGCTGCCGGCGCGGTGCGACGCCGCGGCTGCGCGCGTGCTGCTGAGCCTCGGCATGCCGACGCGCGCGCTGGCGCTGTGCGAGCTGGACGGTGTCCGCGAGCCGGACGGCGATGCCGACGGCGATGCGGAAGTCGTCCTCGAGGGCGCCCGCGCGCTGCAGCGGCTCGGCCGGCCCGCCGAGGCGCTCGATCGCCTTGCGGCCTGCGAGTCGAGCGCGGCCGCGGGGCTGCGTGCCCGATTGCTCGTCGATCTCGGTCGCGCACGCGAGGTCGTGGATGCCGCCTCCACCGGCGCGACGTCGATCGGAACCGGCCTCGGCGTGGCGACGCGGCGGCTGTGGATCGGCTACGCGCGCATGGCCGTGGGGCAGCGCGACGCGGCGCAGCGCGAGCTCGAGGCGGTGCTCCAGGCCGTCGGTGACCACGATGATCCCCGCAGCGCGGGCGTCCGCGCCCGCGCCGATCAGCTCCTGGGCAATCTCGCCCACGACGGCGGCGAGCTCGAGGTCGCCTCGATGCGCTGGGCCAGCGCGGCGGTGGGCTTCGTCCGTGCCGGCGAGCCGTTGGGTGGACTCGCGCTCCGGGGATCGTTGGCCGGGCTCGCGATCGTCACGTTCGCGGGGCGCACGGGGATCGAGCACGGTCGCGCGGCGATCCGTGGCCTGCTCGCACGCGAGCAGTACGACGCTCTCGCGACCGCGGCCCTCAATCTCGCGCAGCTGCTCGCGCGTCACGGAGAGCACGACGAGCTCGATGTGCTCGCGCAGACGGTCGCGTCCGCCCTGGGTCCGTGGGCCTCGGCGGCGGCGCGCGCCCGCGTCGCGCGTGTGCTCGCCGAGCGCGAGGGCGCCCGGTGTATCGGGTCGACGCCGACCTCGACGGCATGGCTCGACGCGCGGCGGGCATTCGAGCGCAGCGCCCGGATGCTCGGTGCCGCCGAGCTCCACGTCGAGGCGTGCGAGGCCCACGTGCGCGCGGCGGCGTGTGCCCGTCGCCACGGCCGCCACGACCTCGCGGCGGTCGATCTCGCGGCGGCGGGGCTCGAGGCGACGCGGGCCGGCGACGACGATCCGTGGCGCATCGCGATCGAGCAGGCGTGGATCGCCATCGCCCGTCGTGATCGCGATCGGCTCCAACGTTGGTGCGAGCCGGCCCAGCTCGAGCGCATCGAGTCATGGCTGCGTGGCGGCCAGATCGAGCGGGCGTGGGCGGTGGCGCGGGTCGTGTGGGGGGCGGCGGGCGTGCGGCTGCCCGGCGAGCACCCGGTGCGCCAGCGGGCGCTGCAACAGCTGCGACGCGTGCAGGAGATCATCATGGACAAGACCCCGAGTTCCGATCGCGCAGCCGTGCGCACCGCCCTGTGGGCCGACGGCGAACAGGAGGCGCTGCGCGAGCTGCTCGGCGATCCGGTCGCCGCCGCCCGCCCGGTCGCCGTTGCCCCGCCGAGCGCAGGGCCGGCCTCCGAGGGGCGCACCGAGCGGTTGCTACGGATCCACCGCCGCCTCGCCCGCGAAGATCGCCTCGACCCGCTGCTCGAGCATGTCATCGACGCGGTCATGGATCTCACCGACGCCGAGCGTGGCGCGGTGGTGGTCGTCGGTCCCAACGGTGAGCGTCGCGAGGTGACGCGCGAGCTCGGTGGGGCGGGGCAGGGCGTGCAGCTGTCGCATTCGATCATCGAGCGCGTACTCGCGACCGCCGAGCCGGTGCTCTCGGTCGATGCCGCGGCCGACGATCGCTTCGACGGGTCGCGGAGCATCAGCCACCTCAACCTGCGCTCGGTGCTCGCGGTGCCGATGCGCTTCCGCGGCGAGCTGCTCGGGGCGATCTACGTCGATCATCGGCTGCGGCGCGGCAACTTCGACGACGACGATCTCAGCCACGTCGAGGAGTTCGCAGAGCTCGCCGCGCTCGCGGTGGCCCATGCGCGCGCCCTCGACGAGGTCCGCCAGCAGGCCGAGCGGCTCGCGGCGCAGCACGCCCAGCTCACCGAGCTCTTCGCCGCGCGCGAGGCGGAGGTCGTGGGCCTCCGCGCGCGGGTCCAGGACGGCCCCGGGGACGGGGGCGAGCGCCACGGAATCGTCGGGTCGACGCCCGCGATGCAGAAGGTCTATCGCCTCGTCGACCGCCTCGCCGACACCGACGTCCCCGTCGTGATCTACGGCGAGAGCGGCACCGGCAAGGAACTCGTGGCCCGAGCGATCCATCGCGGTGGCATCCGCCGCGCGGGGCCGTTCGTCGCCGAGAACTGCGGGGCGATCCCCGAGACCCTGCTCGAGAGCGTGCTGTTCGGCCACGCCAAGGGCGCGTTCACCGGGGCCGACCGCGCGCGCATCGGTCTGTTCGAAGCGGCGCAGGGCGGCACCATCTTCCTCGACGAGGTCGGCGAGATGAGCCCGGGCATGCAGACCAAGCTGCTGCGCGTGCTGCAGGAGGGCGAGGTCCGTCGCGTCGGTGAGAATGCGTCGCGTCCGATCGACGTGCGCGTCATCGCGGCGAGCAACCGCGATCTCGATCAGATGGTCGAGCAGGGCAAGTTCCGCCGCGACCTCTACTACCGGATCCACGTGGTCCGCGTCGCGCTGCCGCCCCTGCGCGAGCGCCCGGACGACATCGCCCTGCTGCTGCAGCACTTCCTCGCCCGCCGCGGTGGCAAGCTCCGCGTGCTGCCGGCGACGGTGCGCGCGCTGCAGGGCTACGTGTGGCCGGGCAACGTCCGCGAGCTCGAGAACGAGGTCCAGCGCTGGATCGCGCTGTGTGACGGCGTCGTCGCGCCCGAGGATCTATCGCCGGCGATCCGCGGGGCCGACCCCGTGGTCGACCCGGACGACCTCCGCATTCGGCCCCGTGTCGACCGGCTCGAGCGCGACCTCATTGCGCGGGCGCTCGAGCGGTCGCGCGGCAACCAGACCCGGGCCGCGGACCTCCTCGGGTTGTCCCGGTTCGGCCTGCAGAAGAAGCTCCGCAAGCTCGAGGCCCCCGAGGCCGCGGAGGACGGTGACGATTGAGCGGCGAGCGCCGGCCCGCCGCGCACTCGGTTGGCGCGGGGGCCAACCGAGTTGCCGCTCGGCGTCGCCGGCGCCGCGCGGGGCCCCGGCGACACCAGGGGTTCTCCCGGGCGCGGTTCCTGCACTTCATCGCCGCTGGGGTAGACTCGGAATGTCCATGTCGATCCGTACCGCCATCGCCGTTGGCCTCGTCGCCGTTCTGGGCTCGGTGGGCTGCGCCTCCCACGAGGCCCGGCCGGCGTTCCGCCGCGGCGTCCTGATCGACGACCGGGGCATCTCCGTCCCCCTGCCGCCGCCGAGCCTGGTCGACCACCCCAAGGTCGAGGTCGCGATTGCCGGCAGCGTACCGGGCGAGGACGAGCTGGTCTCGGGTACGCAGGTCCACCTCGAGGACCTCGACGGCGCGGCGCGGGCCTCGGCCCCCGTCGACGACGCCGCCGAGGCCTTCGTGTTCGAGGGTGTCACCATCGACCTCACGGCGAACTGCCTCGAGCTGTGGCTCGAGGCGCCGGACGGGCGCGAGTCGGATCGCACCCACGTGCACGCGGCGATCGTCGAGGTCGACGGCGGAGCCCCCGAGGTCCACGCGGTCCTCGGCTGCGACTGAACCAACGCGAACGCCCCGCGAGCGGAGCTCGAGGGGCGTCGGGATTGCCAGAGGCGGCGACTACTTGGTGCGCTTGGCCTTGAACGGCATGTAGAAGGTCGCGCCGAGCTGGAACGTCACGTTGTGGAAGATGTCCTTGTCGGCATTGTCGACCTTGGGCGGGATGTCCGAGACCGTCGTGTTGAGGCCCGCGATGTTGTTGCGGGTGACGATGTCCTGGAACTCGAGGTTGAGCGCGACCCAGTCGGTGAGGAACAGGTTGAGGCCGGCGCCGAAGCTGCCGCCGACCTTCACGCCCGTGTCGGCGCGGACGGGGTGCAGGGTGCACTCGTCGTTCTCGGTGCCGTCGCCCTGGATGCAGGTCGCCGGGTCGAGGCCGAGGAGCTCGGCCGTGCTCTTGTCGCCGTAGCGCTTGTTCCAGCCGACGAGGCCGAGGCCACCGAAGACGTAGATGTCGTACTCGGTGAAGATCGCCGAGAACAGACCGAGTTTGCCGGAGAACGGCGTGAACACGGCGTCCACGCTCGCCTGCCACTGCGCCTTGGTCACGCCGGCACGGAAGTCGTGCCGCAGCGGCGCCGGGTTGTCGTCGTCGATGATCCGGCGGCACGGTGCGCCGCCGTTGGGCTCCGTCGGGCACGTCGGGCCACCGACGGCGGACATGTCCATCTCGCCCGGCGCGAGGCCGGTGGGCAGACCGCCGTTGTTGATCGCCTTCAGCAGCTTCGAGTCGAGGCCGATGACGCCGTAGCCGAAGCCGGCGCGCAGGCCGATCCAATCGGCGAAGTGGACGCCAGCGCGGGCGCCGACGTAGCCCATGTGGACGAAGGGCTGCGAGAGGCTCATGCCGATGTACGGCGTGAGCTGGAACCGGAATTTGCGCAGCTGGAGCTTCTTGCGAACGATCGGCTCGCCCTCGAGCACGCCCTTCTTGCGGGCGTGGGCCTGCCCCGGCGACCACACGCCGAGCGCAGTGAAGGCGGCCATGACGGTGAGGATTGTGCGGGTCTTCATGGTCATGGGCCTCAGCGCGGGGTGGTGTACTCGAACTTGGGCGGCAAGTAGAAGCTCACCCCGAGGTAGAAGACCACGTTGAAGGCGGCCTTGAACTCGGCCGCGGACTTGGCCGCGCTCGCGGAGTTGAGCTCCGGAAGGTCGACACCCCCTGGGCCGTCGTCCGGACCTCGATTGATGGGCTCCTGCTTGTCGGCGTAGATCCACGTGCGCATGCCGGCGTTGACCGACAGCCAGTTGATGCGACGGGTGTAGAACCGACCGTTGAGGCCGAAGTTACCGCCACCGGTGAGGGTGCGGAACGGATCGTGGATCGCCTCGTAACGCGGCAGCACCTGGGTCTGCGTCGCGCCACCACCGACGGTGACGCTGCCCTCCCAGTGGAGCAGGGCGCGGTTGAAGATGGCGATCTTCCCGTAGAACGGGTTGTAGGTGAAGTTCAGGCTCGCCTGCCACAGCACCTTGTTCGCAGTGAGCAGCAAGCCCTCCTGGAACCGGATGTTGTTGTACCGCGGCGTCCGGGCACCGATGAAGCCCGTGCCCGTCAGGCCCACCGCCATGCGGTTGTGGAACCAGTAGTTGACGTCGAGGCCGATGGTGTAGTGCCGGACGTACGGGTCGTTGACGGAGATGCCGAACTGCGGCTGCAGCTCGAAGCGCTTCTTCTTCAACATCCGCTGGCGCTGCACGACGGTGATCTGTCCGATCTCCGCCTTGATCTGATTCGCCTCGGAGTCCTTCTCTTGCTTGCCCGCCTCGGCCGGGGGCGTGCCGTCGCTCATGACGGGCTCGTCTCCGCCGAGGAGGTCCCCGACGTCGCCGCCCGCATCAGGGCCGCCCTCCGCCGGCTTCTCGCCGGCCGGGGGAGTCTCGCCTTCCATCTCGTCATCGACGACGACGACTGGTTCATCCTCGGCAGGGCCCGCTGCGGCAGCACCGTACGTGCTGATCGAAGTAGAGGCCCACGCCGAAGCGGGGAGGGTCCAGAGGACCGCAAGGGCCATTGGCGGCCCCATCAAGTTGCGTCGCATGCTCACCTCAGACACGTGTCGGAACTCGGAGGAAGAATCGTGGCGCGCTCGCTAAAGTGCGGCCTGGAGTGCGGTGGTTCGTGCGGCAAGTGCCCGTGGACAAGGGGCTTGGGGCATTTTGGCGACCGCACCGTATCACAGGGATCCATAGGTCACAACGGGGAAGCGAACGCGTACGAACGGCTGCTTGGCGGGTGTTCGGCGGGTGTTGGGGATGGACATGAGCACCTCGACAGGGGCTCGGCTGGGGCCTGGTCGGCGAAGGAGCGCGGGGACGTCCGAGCGCCGTCCGCGGTGAATGTCGGATCCGGTGACGCGCCATCGATGCGGTCGAGAGTTCGTCGACGGGCGCGTCGGTTCGAGAGCGTAGCCGGGTTCGAGGCCGCATCCGTGCGGCAATTCGCCCCGTGGTCGTGCATCGTCTCGGTCCCCGTCGCGCCGCAGTGAAACGGCGTGCACGGGGACGCGAGGTCCCCCGCTCGTCGCACGTGCGTCGGCGTCGGCGGTTCCCGACGCTGCGCCTCGGTTCAGTCCCCGTGCGCGAGGGCCCGTGCGCGAGGCCCCCGGCCGTCGCCGCCGATGTGGCCCGACGCACGCGCGGGGCGACGTGCAGATCACGCGACATCACCCGCCCCGGCGGCCGTCGCCGGCCCATCGACGCCGCGGTCGCGGTCCGAGAACAGCGCGGCGACGAAGTCCTCGGCGTCGAACGTCCGCAGATCGTCGATGCCTTCGCCGACGCCGACGTAGCGGATCGGCACGCGCAGCTCCTCGCAGACACCGAGCACGACGCCACCCTTGGCGGTGCCGTCGAGCTTGGTGATCACGAGGCCCGTGAAGTCGGTGGTCTCCTTGAACAGCTTGGCCTGCGCGAGCGCGTTCTGGCCGATCGTCGCGTCGAGCACGAGGTACGTGTCGTGCGGGCCGGTGATCGCATCGCGTTCCTCCGCGGGGCGGTCGTGGGCGATCGCCTTGGCGGCTGCGCGGCGGACCTTGCCGAGCTCGTCCATCAGCTCCTTGCGCGTGTGAAGCCGGCCCGCGGTGTCGCACAGCACGACGTCGTGCCCTTCACGACGCCCGCGCGCGATGCCCTCGTAGACGACCGACGACGGGTCGGCCTTCTCGTCGCCGACGTGGATGTCGCAGCCGACGCGCTGCGCCCAGACCTCGAGCTGCTCGGTGGCACCGGCGCGGAACGTGTCGCCGGCGACGAGCAGGACGCGGCGACCGGCACGGACGTGCTGCGCGGCGAGCTTGCCGAGCGTCGTGGTCTTGCCGACGCCGTTCACGCCGATCATCAACAGCACGTACGGCTTGATCCGCGGCGAGAAGTCGGTCGGCGGCGCCGGCAGCTTCACCACGTCGAGCGCGGCCTGCTCGAGCACCCCCCAGACCGCGTCGGCGTCGCTGACCTGCTGTCGATCGAGCACCTCGCCGACGCGCTGCATCAGCGCCGTCGCGGCCGCGGTGCCGATGTCGGCGGTGAAGAGCACCTCTTCGATGTCGTCGCGCAGCGCCGCGTCGACCTTGGGCTTGCCGCGGAAGATCCGGGCGAGCTTGGCGACGAAGCCCCCGCGGGTCTTCTCGAGGCCACGACGGATGCGCTCGCGATCGTCCTCGCGTGCACGGTGTCGCTCGGCCTCGACGCCGACGGACGGCCGCATGGCGGGCTGGGCCACGGGGTCGCGCTCGGGCGCTGCGCTCCGCTCGGCCGCGTCGGTGCGCTCGCTCGGCTTCGCGCGGGGCGTCGCGGCCGCCTCGCTGGGCGTCGGAGCCAGCGGCGCGGGATCGCGGCCGGGCAGGGCGGCGGAGCTCTGCCGCGCGCGCCACACGAGGACGCCGACGACGAGCGCGACCGCAGCCAGGAGGATGACGAGTTCGAGGGGCACGGAGGGCACCGGAGCTTCGCCAGTGCGGCGCGCGACCGCAAGGGCGAAGGCCGATCGGAACTCGACGCGGGAGATCTCGCCCGAGCCTGCGGAGGCGATCCCGGTGGGCCGCGGCCGATGGCGGTCGCGACCGGCTCGGAGCGGCGGCGGGTGGATCTCACCGCCGTCCGGCGGATCCAGTGGAAACGGGTGATCTCCCCGGGAGATCGCGTCGGTCCACGACGCCGCCGTCCACGGTCCGTCGCGGCGACGCGGCGCCACGAGGGGCTTTCCGCACGCGCGCGCAGATGCTATCGCAACACACGCTCCGCCTTCGCGTGAGCCGCTCGTTGCATGCGACTCAAGAAGATCGAAGTCCTGGGGTTCAAGTCGTTCGCCGATCGCCAGGTCGTGGTCGTCGACGACCACGTGACGTGCGTGATCGGCCCCAACGGCTGCGGGAAGTCGAACATCGTCGACGCGATCCGCTGGTGCATGGGTGAGCAGAGCGCCAAGCACCTCCGCGGCGCGGGCATGGCCGATGTCATCTTCGCGGGCTGCAGCTCCCGCGGTCCGGCCGGCATGGCGGAGGTGACCCTCACCTTCGCGAACGAGGGCCTTGCCCCGCCGCCGTACGGCGACATGCCGGAGATCGCCCTGACCCGTCGCCTGTTCGCCGACGGCACCAGCGAGTACATGATCAACAAGGTCCCGGCGCGCCTGCGGGACATCACGGATCTGCTTGCGGGCACCGGCGTCGGCACCAAGGGCTACTCCATCATCGAGCAGGGCCAGGTCGGCAAGATCGTCGGCAGCAAGCCCGAGGAGCGCCGCTCCATCATCGACGAGGCGGCCGGCATCACCCGGTTCAAGGCCCAGAAGGCCGCCGCGAGCCGAAAGATCGAGGCGACGCGGCAGAACCTCCTGCGCGTGCGTGACGTCGTCGCGGAGCTCGACGACCGCCTCGGCACCCTGCGTCGCCAGGCCCAGAAGGCCGAGCGCTACAAGAAGTACCGCCAGGAACTCCGTGACCTCGAGCTGTGGCAGAGCGCCCAGCGCCTGCTCGAGCTGCACGCGACCCGCGGCGTCCTCGAGCACCGCCGCGCGCACCTCGGCCAGCAGATCGACGACGTGCGCGCGTCGCTGTCGGCCCGCGACGCGCAGATTTCCGGGTTGCGCGTGGCGATCACCGAGGTCGAGCACGAACTCGTCGGTCACCAGCAGCACGTCTTCGACGTCGACAACCGCATCCGCCTGCGCGAGGCCGAGGACGACTACCGGCGACGCGAGCGCGAGACCCAGCTGACGACGGGGGCCCAGGCCCGCGCCGAGGCCGAGGGCGCCGAGCGGGCGATGGCGCAGTACGTCGCCGAGCTCGGGGAACTCGAGGCCGAGCGCTCCGCGCTGGGCGACGACGCCGAGGGCGGTGGAGCCGTCGCTCGCCTGCAGGCCGCGCTCACCCAGGTCGAGGGCCAGCTGTGGACCGAGACCTCCCGGCGCGATGCCGCGGGTCGCGAGGTCGCCGAGCGCCGCAACGCGCGAACGGCCGCGGATGCCCGGGCCATCGCCGTCGCCGAGTCCCTCGCGGCCTCGCAGGTGCGCAAGGCCGCGCTGGCCGAGCGCATGGCCAGCGCCGAGCAGGCCGAGCAGCAGACCGAGGCGCTGCACGCCGAGCTCGCCGAGCGGGCCGCAGCCGGGCGCGAGCGCCTCTCCGAGCTCCGGGCGACGCGCGGCGAGATCGAGGTCGGTCGCACGCAGCTGCGCGAACACATCGCCGGCGTGGAGGTCGAGCTCGACACGGGTCGCGCCGAGCTCCACCGCGCGCGCAGCCGCCTGCAGTCCCTCGAGGAGATCCAGTCGCGCTACCGCAGCTGCGCCAGCGGCGTGCAGGTGGTGATGGAGGACGCCGCGTCGCTGCGCGCGGGCGCCAGCGCGGGCGGGCTCGAGACGGCGTCGGAGTCCGGGCCCCAGGCGCGCTCGCTCGGCATCGTCGCCGATCACCTCGACGTGCCACAGCACCTCGAGGCCGCGCTCTCGGCCGTGCTCGGCGATCGTCTCGAGGGCATCGTGATCGACGAGCCGGCCGACGCCGCGCGCGGCGTCGAGGTGCTCAAGCGGGCGCAGGAGGGGCGGCTCGCGTTCGTGCCCCGCTCGGCCCGCGGTCCGCAGGTCCCCGCGGCGCCGCAGAGCGGCAGCGTGCTCGGCTGGAGCGACCCCTCGGCCGTACCCACCCACGGCGGTTCGATCGCGTGGGTCGACGCCAGCGCGCCGGCCGAGCCGAGCTCCGCGCCGGCCCCGATCGCGCCCCGCGAGGGCGTGCTCGGTCGCCTCGTCGATCTCGTGCGCTGGGATTCCGATCTCGGTGCCGTGCCGCAGGTGTTGATCGGGGACACGATTGTCGTCGACGGCCTGCCCCGCGCCCTCGAGCTGTGGGCGTCGCGGGCGGTCGAGGTGCCGATGGTCACGCTCGACGGCGACCGGCTCGATCCGAGCGGCGTCGTCACCGGTGGCTCGCCCACCTCGCTCAACGCCGCACTGCTGCAGCAGAAGCGGGAGATCCGCGAGCTGCAGGAGATCGTCGCGTCCCTCGACGAGGCCTTCGGCCACACGCGCGCGCGCCACCTCGCCCTCGCCGGTGCGCTCGCCGAGCTCGAGGCCCGACGCGAGCGCAACGAGGCCGACCTGCTCGCGGTGCAGACCTCGGTCGCCGCCGACGAGGCCCAGTGCGCGTCCGCGGCCGGCGAGCTCGCCCGATTGCTCGAGACCCGCGCCGCGGCGCAGGCCGAGCTCGCCGCCGCCGAGGCCGACGCCGCCCGGCAGGCCCACGAGCTCGCGACCCTCGAGCAGTCGACGCTCACGCTGCAGGCCCGCATCGCCGAGCTCGAGCGCGACCTCGAGGGCGGGGCCGAGCGCGTCGAGTCGCTGACGCGGGAGCGCGACGCCCTCGGTCACGACCTCACCGAGGCCCGCGTCGAGCTCGCGCGCTGGCAGCAGCGCAGCGACGCCCTCGGCAGCGCCGTCGAGCGGCTCATCCGCCAGGAGCAGGGCGAGCGCGCCCGGCTGGAGCGCCTGCAGTACGCGGCCGAGGCCGCAGACGCGCGTGCCGCCGAGCTCGCCCTCGCCCTCGCCGAGTCGGCCACCGCACGCGAGGTCCTCGTCGAGGAGAGCCGCGCGGCCACGGCCGACGTCCACGTCACGCGCGAGCGCCACGACGCGGTCCGCCTCGAGCTGGACGAACTCGAGGCATCGGTCAAGAACCTCCGCGTGGAGTTCGACGAGCACCGCGAGCGCCTCCAGGAGGTCGAGCTCGGCCTGCGCGAGAACGCCTTGGAGCGCGGTCACCTCGACCAGGACGTCCGCGAGCGGCTCGACGTCGACCTCCGCGAGGTCCTCGTCGACTTCCACGACCGTCCGCTGTTCGGCGGAGCCGAGCGCGAGCGGGCGCTCGAGCTGAAGCGCGTCATCTCGCGCATGGGCGAGGTCAACCTCACCGCGATCGAGGAGTTCGAGGAGGTCTCGGTCCGCTTCGAGTACCTCACCCGCCAGCGCGCCGACCTCGAGAACGCCGTCGGTCAGCTCCAGGAGGCGATCGACCGCATCGACAAGACGACGCGGCAGATGTTCCGCGACACCTTCAACGCGGTGAACGAGAAGTTCCAGCAGATCTTCCCGCGACTGTTCGCGGGTGGTCGCGCCGAGCTCAAGCTCACCAACCCCGACGACATGCTCGACACCGGCGTCGAGATCGCGGCGATGCCCCCGGGCAAGTCGCTGCGCAGCCTCGACCTGCTGTCGGGCGGCGAGAAGGCGCTGACCGCGGTGAGCCTGATCTTCGCGATCTTCCTCATCAAGCCGAGCCCGTTCTGCCTCCTCGACGAGGTCGACGCGCCGCTCGACGAGGTGAACGTCGGCCGCTTCTGTCACCTCGTGCGCGAGCTCGCGGCGACGACCCAGTTCGTCATCATCACCCACAACAAGGTGACGATGGAGACCGGCGATCGCCTCTACGGCGTGACCATGGAACAGCGCGGCGTGTCCAAGCTGGTCTCGGTCAACATCCGTCGCGCCGTCGAGCTGGCCTACAACTGAGGATCCGCGCCGAGACCATGGCCGAGACGCACACCATCGGTCCGGTCTGGGCGCCCACGCGGCGCGACGGGGTGTTCCTCGTCCTCGCGGGGGTGTTCATCACCCACGCGCTCTTGGGCGAGATCCTCGGCGGCAAGCTGGTCCGGGTCAACGACTGGATCATGAGCGTGGGCGTCGTGCCGTGGCCGGTCGTGTTCGTCACGACCGATCTGGTCAACGAGTACTTCGGGCCCAAGGCGGTGCGCCGCCTGACGCTGCTGACCATCGGGCTCATCACCTACGCGTTCGCGGTGATCTACGCGTGCATCGCCGTGCCGGTCGCGGACATCTCGCCGGTGGATCAGGACTCGTTCGTGCGGGTGCTCGGGCAGTCGATGTGGATCATCGTCGGCTCGATCATCGCGTTCGCCACCAGCCAACTGGTCGACGTCGTCGTGTTCACGCAGCTGCGCGCGCGGACCTCGGGCCGGCTGCTCTGGGCCCGGGCGGTGGGCTCGACCGTCATCTCGCAGCTCATCGACACGTTCGTCATCAACGCGATCGCGTTCGGCCTGCCGGGCAAGATCTCGGCGGCGGCGGTGATCGAGCTGTCGATCACCAACTACGCGTACAAGTTCCTCATCGCGATCGCGACCTTGCCGCTGGTGTACCTCGGGCACAGCGTGGTCGATCGCTACCTCGCCGGTGACCCGCGCTCGCGCCCCAGCTGACGGGCTCACGGGGGCGACGCGCTGCGCCAGCGCCAGCTCAGCGCCGCGAGGACCGCGAAGTTCACGATCATCGCGCCGCGCATCGCGAGGATGAACACCGCGATGTCGCCCGCGTCTGCGCCGAGCAGCGTCATCGCGCCGGCCCAGCCGCCCTCCTGCAGGCCGAGGGCGCCGGGCGTGATGCCGACGAGCGCCGCGAGCTGACCGGTCGGCGCGGCGGCGTTCACCACCAGCGGCGACAGCCCGGCGCCGAGCGCCGTCCCGGCGGCCCAGTACTGCAGCATCGCGGTGACCCAGCGGCCGAGGGACAGCGCGCTGACGCGGGCCGCCAGCGCGGTGGGTACCGGCGGCACGATGGCAGTCTCGGTGTCGCGGTGCAGTCGTGCGCGCAGCCAGCTGCGTCCCCACAGCGCCGCGCGTGCGAGCGGCCCCAGCAGCGGCACCGCGAGGGCCCCGAAGCCGAGCAGGACCGCCGCGAGGCTCGCCCACGCCGCGCCGTCGACGAGCGCGCCCTGTTGCACCGCGATCGCCCAACCGAGGAGCACCGCAGGCAGGACGAGATCGAGGATGCGCTCGAGGACCAGCGGCACCACGAGTCGACCGACACTGTCGGCGCTGCCGGCCGATCGCAGGCCGGCGCTGCGACCGACCAGGTCGACCACCAGCGACGGCAGGAACTGACCGAGCACGCGCGTCGTCGCGAGGTGGTGGAAGTACACGCCGTAGGGGAGCCGCGTCGCCGTCAGCGATTCCGACAGCAGCTGCCACCGCCGGGCGGTCACTGCGTTGGCGGCCGCGCTGCCGAGCAGGCTCACCGCCGCGGCCCACGGCACGAAGGTGAACGCCGGTCGCTCGCCGCCGTCCAGCAGCACCCAGAGCACCGCGCCGACGAGCGCGAGCCCGAGGCCGAGGCGCGCCACGATCGTCGACCACCGCAGCCGTGGGGTGCTCACACTCCGTCCCCCTGCGCGCGGCCCTCGGGACCCCGACGCAGGCCGCCGAGCGCGACGTCCCAGCGCACGTCGAGCACGCGCGCCGCGACGAGCCCCGCGAGCGCGATGCTGGCGATCTGGCATGCGTACAACCAGAACCCGAACACCGCGCCGGGTCCGTGGAGCGCGGCCTTGCCCGCGACCAGGATGACACCGGCCGCGACGCCGCCCTGGAACACGCCGAGCTGGGCGGGGCCGCCGGGGATCGTCATCGCCAGGTTCATCACCGCGGTGACGAGCACGGCGTCGGCGAGGTCGATCGGCAGGCCGCAGCCGACCGCGAGCTGCCAGGTGCCGACGACGTTGCACGCCCAGTAGGCGAGGGTGCCCACGACGAAGCCCGGCCACGCCCTGCGCGCGGCGACCTCGACGAGCCCCTCGCGCAGCTGCACGATGAGTCGATCGGCGGCGTCGACCAGCCGTGTCAGTGCCCCGCGGCGAAACCATCGCGCCAGCGTCGACCACACCTGCGGCCAGCGGGCGAGCACGACGAGGCCCAGGAGCACCGCGGCGAAGAAGCCGGCGGTCAGGCTCGCGCCGACCCGCACCGCACCGCCGAGCTCGTCGTCGCCGCCGCGGTCGTGGGTCAGCGCGAACATACCGACGACGACGAGGCCGTCGGTCACGCGCTCGACCGCGACGACCGCGAGCGTGCGGCCCACCGCGATGCCGTGGCGGTGGGCGACGAGCACCGGCCGTGCGAGCTCACCGAGTCGCAGCGGCAACAGGGCGATCCACATGTAGCCGACCAGGCCGATGGCGATCGACTCGCGGGCCCCAATCGATCCGAGCTGCCGCAGCAGGAACCACCATCGGCCGGCGCGGGCGAGGTGGTACGGCACCAGCGTCGCGCCGTACAGGAGCAGCGCGCCGGGCCCGATCCACGGGTCCGCCGGCACCGCCGCCATCAACGGCCAGAGCGCGGCGACGAGGGCGACACCCAGCACGCACGAGGCGGCGATCCGCAGCCAGGGGATCCTGGCCCTGCCGGCCGAGGGCACCGCGCGCGCGTCGGGCAGCGCCATCCTCGAACTCTACCGCACCCGCCGATCGAACGGCGCCCGCGCCTCGGCGGGCACGTCGTCAGGCCTTGCGGAAGCGCGACAGGTCCGCCGGCAGGTCGGCGATCGCCGGCCACGCCTTCTCCGGGTGTATCTGCTTGGCGCGGCCATACAGATCGTCCTCGATCTCGCGGCGGTTGGGATCCGGCAGGCAGCACTCGACCGGGCACACGGCCTGGCACGCCTCGTAGTCGTGGAACCCGACGCACTCGGTGCAGAGGTTCGGATCGATCACGTATTTGTCGTCGCCCTCCGAGATTGCCTCGTTCGGGCACTCGGGCTCGCAGGCGCCGCAGTTGATGCACTCGTCGGTGATGTGCGTTGCCATGGGCCGCCCGAGTCTATGCAAGCCCGCCCAGGGGTCAAGCGCGACGCCGGTGTGGAAACGCTCGGTGCGGCCGTGCGAGCGCTCGTCGCGGCATGCGAGCGCTCGATGCCTCAAGGTCCGCCGAGCAGGGCGGCGAGGCGGCCCTGTGCATGGTCGAAGTGACGCCACGCGAGGCCCAAGTTGGCACGCCGCCACAGCACGAGCACGAGCTGGACCGCGTCCGTCGGCTCGACCACCGCGGCCATGATGCAGCCGGTGCGGCCCTCGACGAGGACCGCAGGGGTGCCCATGCCGCGACGGTCAGCGAACGCGGTGGTCTCGAGCAGCTCGATCGAGACCTGCGCCCCGGCGATCTGCAGGTCGAGATCGGTGATGGCCTCACCGTCGTGGGCGAAGTCGATGGCGTGACCCTCGCGATCGAGGAGCACCGCGCCGCGGGCCCCCGCGACCGCCTGGACCAGCTCGGCGAGCTCGCGACCGAACTCGGTCCCGAACCCGCCCGGCGCAGCTCGTTCATGTCGGCTCGGCGGCGTCACTCGCCCCCGACGGCGACCAACGCCGCGTGCCGGGTGCGTAGCGACGCGAGCCACTCCCCGAGGGCCGCGGTCGTCCACATCGGGTGGATGCGCGCGCGCAGCTCCGACTCGAAGCCCGGATCCTCGGGCTTGTTCGCCGGCAGGACCTCGCGCACCAGGGCGAGGTGCACGCCGAAGCGCGTGGGGAAGGGCCCGCGCAGGCCCGGCACCGGCCCGTCGCGCACCGCGTCGACCCACTCGGGGGCGAAGCGCGGCGAGTCGCAGCGGCCGTCGGGCCCCGGTGGCTCGGCGCAGGCGTCGAGGTCGAAGCCGCCGGCACCCTCGCTGCGCAGCGCGACGGTGTCGTCGTCGGGATCGCGCTCGAGCTCGGTGTTGCGGAGCATGAGCTCGCAGGCGTCGGCGTCGTCGAGCGGTACGGTCGCCTCCACGTGCCGGCGCAGCGCCTCCATCCGCGAGAGGGCGTGGGCACGCCAGGCGGGCTCGGCCGTCTTCGCCGCGAGGGCGTCGACGTCGAGGTCGCCCGGCGGCGCGGCGATCACCTGACACACGTGGTGCAGCGCCGGGTGCACGAACCGCGGCTCGGTGCGCGCGCGGACGAGCATTGGATCGTCGGTGGGCAGATCGTCGATCCCGTGGCTCGCCTCGAAGTCGTCGTGCAGCACCAACCGCGCCAGCGCCGTGCGCCGCAGGTGCGTACGACGGGCGTCGGCGAGCTCCGCGTCGGCGCCGCGATCGGCCCGCGCCGCCGCGGCCAGGCGCAGCGTCTCGACCACGCGGGCGCGGGCGGCGGCCGCATCGAGTCCGTCGCGCGCCGCGACCTGCTCGACGATCGCTGGATCGATCGGGAGCCCGCCGACGCGTGGGCCCGAGCCCGCGGGTTCGGCCGCGCCGCACGCCGCGATCGACACCCCCAGCGCGACGCGACATGCGACGCGGCTAGTAGGTGAACGACACCGCGATCGAGCCGATGCGTGCGTTGCCAAAGCGGTTGTCCTGGAAGAGGTGATTGTACGTCAGCTCGATGAACCCGCCCTCGAGCCAGCGCAGGGCGCGGCGCCGCGCCGCCACGCCGTCGAAATCCCAGGTCAGCTGGATACCCGGCGAGTGGGCGTCCCACGGCATCGCCTTCACGTCGGCCGTCGCGCAGTTGAAGACCGCCTTGCGCGAGCACTTGCCGTCGCCGTCGACGTACTGCCCGTCGGCCCGGTAGAAGAACGCCGCGCTCTGCGTGTAGTAGCTGTAGCGGGCCCGCAGGCGGATGTGGCGGGTCGGCCGGACGTGCACGCGGAGCTCCGGCGTGTGCGCCCGCTGCCCCCAGCTGTCGACATAGAACGAGTAGAACGGCTCGAAGGTCGTTCGCCACTTCGGGATCATCCATCGCACGCTGGGCGTCATCACGACGCGATCGCGGACGTGCGGGTGGGTCTCCTCGATGCCGCCGAGGAAGCCCTCGCGGTAGGGGTTGTCGAGGGGGCCGCGCAGGTGCGAGTAGCTGATGTTGAACAGCGCGAGCACCGTCCGGTGCAGCGTGTGAGAGTAGCCGGCGGCGACCTGGTGCACCTGCAGGAAGTTGGAGTTCGCGCCCCGCGATCCCGTGCGGCACTCGTCGATGTCCACGTCACCGCCGCACCACGGTCGCTTGGCGCCGGTGTTGTTCTGGATGCGGTACCAGCGATCGCCGGCGAACGAGTACGATAGCGACACGTTGATGTTCCGCTGCAGCAGATCGCGGGCGAGCGCCAGGCCGGCCGCGCGCGAGATGTAGTCGGTCTCGCTCGAGTAGCGGAAGAACCCGCCGAGGTTCCACTCGCCGAGGCGCGAGCCCACCGTGCCGGTCGCCTCGTGGCGGAGTTCGTGGAAGACGTTGTCGCCGCCGGTCGCCGCCTGCGTGCCCGAGGCGATCGAGGCCGAGCTGACCGCGTCGAGCAGGTACGTCGCGCCGAGCGTCAGCCGCTCGTCGGGCGCGTCGACGGTGACCTGCGCCAACGGCTGCACGACCCGCGTCGAGCGCTCGCGATAGTAGTTGCCGCGGATGGTCGCGCGGTTCTCCGCGATGGCCGGGCGCGGGGCCGCGAGCCACACCAGCGCCATCGAGAGGCACAGCAGGGCGAACGCCGGCAGCGGCCCGAACCACGCCTTCGACAGCGCGCCGTTTCGAAGACGCGCGCGGCGATGATCAGCGATCGAGTGTCGGGCCATCCGGGTTCAGCCGCAGCCGCAACCGCCACCACCGCCGCCGTGCCCGTTGGTCGCCGCGCCCCGGGCGGCTTGGATGTGGGCTTGGAAGACGTCCTCGAGCGCATCGGTCGTCGGGCTCATCTCCGGCGTGCTCAGGTACTGCCGCTCCTGCGGCTTCACCGTCACGCAGCCCGTGGCGCCGAGCCCCGTGGCCATCACGAGGAGCGCAGCGGTCGTCCACCGGGCGAGGGTGGTGGTGTCGTCGTCCAGCATCTGCACGACGCTAAGCGACAAGGCGCGGTCGCGACAAGTCGAACCACCCCACGCCGACGGCGCACGCAGGTGGACGACGGTCGTGCCCTCGGGCGCGGGGTCCGCCTGGCCGTCGCTTGTCGAGCGGGCCGGGCTTTGGCATGGTGCGCCGCGGATGCCCCCGCGCGAAGGCCCGCTGCTCGTCGTGATCGACGGCCCCGCCGGGGCCGGCAAGACCTCGGTCGCGCGCCGGGTGGCCGCGGCGCTCGGCGTGCCGCTGCTCGACACCGGCGCGATCTACCGCACCCTGGCGCTCGTCGCCCAGCGCCGCGACATCGCGTGGGACGACGAGCCCGCGCTGGTGCGGCTCTGCGAGGCGTTCCCCATCGCCTTCGGCGAGCTCGAGGCGGCCGACCGCGCGCAGACCGTGCGTTTCGCCGGTGAGGACGTCACCGCGGCGATCCGCACGCCCGAGATATCGCAGGGCGCGTCGAAGGTCTCGGCGGTGCCGGGCGTCCGCGCGGCGCTGCTCGGGATCCAGCGCGCCGCGGCCGGGGCGGGGTGCGTCGCCGAGGGCCGCGACATGGGCACCGTGGTGTTCCCCGACGCGCCGTTCAAGTTCTTCGTCACCGCGAACCTCCGCACGCGCGCCGAACGTCGGCGCGCCGAGCTCGCCCTCGCCGGCACCGAGCCGCCGAGCCTCGATGCGGTCGAGCGCGACGTCGCCGAGCGCGACACGAGGGACAGCTCGCGCGCCGCGGCGCCGCTGCGCCGGGCCGACGACGCGATCGAGGTCGACACCTCGGGCCTGTCGCTCGACGAGGTCGTCGCGCGGATCCTCGCCCACATCGCCGCCGGGCCCCGGGCCTGACGGAGCTCCGCCGGGCCCGCGGGCGCGGTCGATCCGGGCGGGGCCGAGCGGCCGCCGCGGCCGGCCGTCAGCGCCCGCGGACGCCCTCCCAGGGCCTGACTGCTCGCCTCCGGCGTCGGTTGACCCGCGGGGGCAAACACCCTACCGTCCCGCTCCTCGCGGCCTCGCCTCGCCGTGTGTGCACCTCGAACGCGGTGCACCCCCGGAGGAGTCGACGCGGACCCGCCCACTCGGAGCGTGGCCCCGTGCAGCACCCCGCGAAATCCACTCCGAGCACGAGCAACATGACAGAGCAGTTTCAGTTCGAAGAGAATTTCGCCGACATGTTTGCGGCCCACACGGAGGCCGGCGGCGAAATCAAAGAGGGTACGATCGTCAAGGGTGTGGTCGTCGACATCATCGGCGACTTCGCGGTGGTCGATGTCGGCCTCAAGGCCGAGGGCCAGATTCCTCTCCGCGAGTTCCGCGAAGAGGACGACGCCGAGGACGCGCCGCCGCGCGTCAAGGTCGGCGACGAGGTCGAGGTCCTGCTCGAGACCGCCGAGGATCAGAACGGCCTGGTCGTTCTCTCCAAGGAGAAGGCGCGCAAGCGCAAGGTCTGGGACGAGATCAGCAAGGCCGTCGACATGGACGGACTCGTCGGCGGCTCGATCCAGGCCCGCGTCAAGGGCGGCCTCTCGGTGATGCTCCAAGGCGGAGTGAAGGCGTTCTTGCCCGGCTCGCAGGTCGACCTGCGCCCGGTCCGGAACCTCGATGCCTTCATCGGCCAGGAGTACCAATTCAAAATTATAAAGTTCAACAAGAAGCGCGGCAACATCGTGCTGAGCCGTCGCGTGCTGCTGGAGGCAGAGCGCGCCGAGTTGAAGGAAGAGACGCTCAATCGCCTGCAGGAGGGCCAGATCGTCGAGGGCGTGGTCAAGAACCTCACCGACTACGGTGCGTTCATCGACCTCGGCGGCATCGACGGCCTGCTGCACATCACCGACATGAGCTGGGGCCGGGTCAACCACCCCTCCGAGCTCTTCCAGGTCGGTGACAAGGTCCAGGTCAAGGTCCTCAAGTTCAACACGGACAGCGAGCGCGTCAGCTTGGGCCTCAAGCAGATCACGCCCGACCCGTGGATCAACGCCGAGGACAAGTACATCCCGGGCACCGTCGTGCAGGGCAAGGTCGTCAGCATCAAGGACTACGGCGCGTTCATCGAGCTCGAAGAGGGCATCGAGGGCCTCGTCCACGTCTCCGAGATGTCGTGGACCCGCCAGGTCAAGAACCCGAAGCAGTTCCTCAAGATCGGCGACGAGGTCAAGGCCGTCGTTCTCGACATCGACGTGTCGCAGAACCGCATCAGCCTCGGCATGAAGCAGCTCGAGGAGAACCCGTACGAGAAGGTCGTCGAGACCTACCCGCCGGGCACCGTGGTCGAGGGTGTGATCCGCAACATCGCCGACTTCGGCGTGTTCGTGGAGCTCGAGCCGGGCATCGACGGCCTCGTGCACATCACCGATCTGTCGTGGACGCAGCGCGTTCGCCACCCCTCGGAGCTCTTCAAGAAGGGCGACCAGGTCAAGGCGATGGTGCTCAACATCGACAACACGGGCGAGAAGCCGAAGATCAGCCTCGGCATCAAGCAGCTCCAGCAGGATCCGTGGGATCGCATCCCGTACGACTATCCGATCGGCAAGATCATCGAGGTCCGCGTGCTCAAGCTCGCGGAGTTCGGTGCGTTCGCCGAGCTGGAGCCCGGCATCGAGGGTCTCATCCACATCAGCGAGATCACCGACGAGCGGATCGAAGACCCGGGCCAGATCCTCGAGGCCGGCCAGGTGTGCCGCGCCGAGGTGATCCAGATGGACGCCCAGGAGCGCCGCATCGGCCTGTCGATCAAGAGCGCCAAGCGTCAGGACGAGCTGGCCGACGCGCAGGGCTTCGCGAACGCGAGCCAGGCCGGCGCCACGCTGGGTGACGTCATGGCGAAGAAGCTGCGCGGCGAGGACGATCGTCCGAGCCGTCGCCGCTAGTCGATCCGCGAGGATCGAGACGACACGAAGGGCGACGGTCGCGAGACCGCCGCCCTTCGCCGTTGGTTCGGGTTCCTCCGGTCGCTTCAGAACCGGCCCGCCAGCGCGATGCGTCGGGGCCCGAGGCGGACCTGCAGCACCGTGACGCGACGGCGCTTCGCGATCGTGGCGAGCGTGATCCCGCCGGCGAGCGCGACGACGCCGCTGGTCATCAGGGCGATGCCGCCGCCCAGGGTCGCGTGGACGTTGCGGCAGTCGCCGTCGGCGTCGCGATCCTCGGGGCCGCAGCGGCGGCGGATCTCCTGGCCGTCGACGCCGATCAGCACGGCGCCGCTGATCGCGGCCACCGAGCCGGCGACGAGCAGGCCGATGCCGGCCGATCGCATCGCTCGGGTGCGCGACGCTGGAGCGGTGTCGCGGGGCCCCAAGGGGAGCAGGATCGGCGGCGGTGGGGCTGGCGGGACCTCGGCGAGCGCCGTGGCGACGCTCGCGGTCTGCTCGTCGAGCACCTTGGCGACGTCGTCGACGCCGCAGATGAGGCACTCGGCCTGGCTCTCGACGAGCGTGGCGCCGTCGTCCATGCGACCCGCGGAGATCCGCAGGTGATAGTCGCGGTCCTCGCGATCGATCTCGGCGCGGATCCAGTGGCTGATCCGGTGTGCGCTTCCCGTGCGGCTGCGACACAGCTGGGTCTCGCACGCACGGGCGGCGGCGCGCGCCTCACCCTGCGCCGTCACGATCGAGCGGGACGACAGGGTCGCGAGCATGCGCGCCTCGAGTCGAGCGCGATCGGCCGGAGAGACGTCGGGGGCGATGGCGTCGCGCACCAGCACCCGTTCGACGCGGCGCGGCGCCTTGGCGTCGGCGGGCGCGGCGAGTGCCACGGTGGCGAGGAGCAGGGCCGGAAGCATGCGGGGTGTCTCTGCACGACACGGGCCACGGCTCGGCGCGCGCCTTGCAGACCACGCCCGGCATGTCGGGTGTGTCGATCGAGTCCGAGCCGTCGTCGGCGTCCAGAGCACTGCGGCTGTACGCCTCCACCTCGACGCCGGGCACGCGCTTCTGGCGGCCCGAGCCGCCGGTCGCCGTCGAGACCGAGGGAGATCGCGGCGGTGAGCGTCCCGTCGATGGCGACGACGTCGGCGTGCTCGAGGGCAGCGACGCCGGCACGTCGCACACGCTGCTGCCGGGGATGCAGCTGCCCGGATCGCGGCTGCGGATCCTCGCGCGGATCAACGACGGCGGCTGCGGCGTGGTGTATCGCGGCGAGCACGTCGACCTGCAACGACCGGTCGCGATCAAGGTCCAGCGCGTCGAGCGGCTCAGCCCCGGCGCCCGCGAGATGTTCCTCGACGAGGCCCGCGCGACCACGCGGATCGAGTCGCCGCACGTGGTGTCGGTCGTCGACTTCGGCGAGCTCGCGGATGGCCGCGTCTGGTACGCGATGGAGCTGCTCGGTGGACGCTCCCTGGACGAGCTGATCGTCGAGGCGCATCGCGACGCATCGGGGCGCATGGACGTCGCGCGGGCCATCGCGCTGCTGCGGATGGCGTGCAAGGGGCTTGCAGCGGCGCATGCGGCTGGCGTGGTCCACCGCGACGTGAAGCCGCAGAACCTCGTGGTCGTCGAGCGCGGCGGTCGTGAGCACCTGGTGCTGGTCGACTTCGGTATCTCGGTGGAGATCGGGACCACGCCGCGGGCGATCTGCGGCACGCCGCAGTACATGGCGCGCGAGCAGATTGCCGGCGGCATGCTGGACGCGCGCACCGACGTCTATGGCCTGGCGTGCTGCGCCTACGAGCTGCTCACGGGTCGATCGGTGGTGGATGGCTGCACGATCCCCGAGGCGCTGGCGCAGCACGAAGAGGGGTTGCGACCGACGTTCACGGGTGCGCCGGCTGTGCCGATGGGGCTGCAGCTCCTGGTACGACGGTGCTTGGCGGCGGATCCGAGCGAGCGCGTCGCGAGCATGGTCGAGCTCGAGGCGGCGCTGTGCGAGGCCCAGATCGCCGCGGGCGTGGCGAACTCGCGCGATGATCTCGAGCTGCCCGCGGTCGCGGGTCCGCGACGCTCGGCGATCGTCGCCGGCTTCGCGCGGCTCGACGGCACACCCCTGCGTGCGGGCAGGGGGCGGTGGATGATCACGGCGGGGGTCGCAGCGGGGGTGCTGGGGGCGTTCGCGTTCTGGCGGCCGGCCGCGGCGTCGCCGGAGGTGGTGACCGCGATGGCGGCTCCGACGATCGCGTTGGCGGGGATGCTCGCGCCGAGCGAGGCGCCCGACGAGCCCGGGGCGGCGGCGTCGACGGAGGTCATCGCGGCCGCGGTCGTGTCGCCGGACGTCGCGGCGCCGACGACCGACGCGGCGACGGTCGTCGCGTCGACGGGGAACGTGGCGTCGACCACGTCCGCTCGGCCCGGCGCCGGGTTGCCCGAGGACTCCGAGGCTGCGCGCCCCGAGCCCGCGCGCACGCCCGGTCGCGTCGCCCACGATGCGATCCGCGAGGGGCATCGCGCGCTGCGGCGCGGCGACTACGTCGCGGCCGAGGACGCCTTCGCCCGCGCGCTGCAGGCGAGCCCGCGATCGGCCGACGCGACCGCGGGCCTCGCCGACGTCAACTTCGAGCGGGGCAATCACGCCCGCGCGCTGCACTACGCGGAGCTCGCGGTGCGCTGGGCGCCGCGCATCGCGTCGCATCGGCTACGCCTCGGCGACTCCTACTACCGACAGGGCCGCTCCGCCGACGCGCGCACGCAGTACCTCGCGGCCGATCGCATGGGCTCGGCCAGTGCGGGCGGGCGCCTCGACGCGCTGGCGCGGGGTGGCCGATGAGACGGCTCGCGGTGCTGGGCGTCGGTGCGTGGGTATGCGCTTGCGTGGGGACCAATCCCGACTGGGATGAGCCGGTGGCGTCGGGGACCGGCGGTACGACGATCGCGGTGCAGGCGACGGACGCTGGGACACCGACGGACGGGTCGAGCTCGGCGCGCGGCGGTGAGACGGACGTGGCGAGCTCGGAAGACACCGCGGCGAGCGACGGTGCGACGGGGTCGACGGGGTCGACGGAGAACCCGACCACCGAGGGCTCGAGCGACGCGACGTCGAGCAGCGGTGGAGAGCCGCCGTGCGACGACGGCTGGGCGCGCTGCGACGGCGTGTGCGAGGACATCGACGACGACCCGCGGCACTGCGGTGCGGCGTGCGTCGATTGCCGGATCGAGTTCGGACCCGGCGCGGAGTGCAAGCGCGGGGAGTGCCGCGAGGGCGGCGGCGGCGAGGGCAAGGGCGACTGACGCCCTCGGCCTACTTCTTCGGCCCCATCCCGAACGGGTTCCGCAGATCCGGCGAGATGTCCGGCCGCCTCCCCGTCGGATCGGGCGTGGTCGTCGTCGTCGCCGGCGCTGTAGTGGTCGTCGTCGGTGTCGTCGTCGTCGTCGTGCTCGGCACCGGCACCGGTTCGCCCGCCCGCGGCCGTCGCCGCCCCGTCGTCGTCGCGGGCGGCGTGCCGACCACCACCGGCGCCGTCGTGGCCTCGACCTTCGCGTCCTCGCCACTCGCCTCCGCCGTCGTTCCGCCCGTCGGGATCGGCACCAACACCGGCTGCAGGATCGGCGTCGGCACCACCGTCGCCGCGGGCGTCTCCGCCGGCTCGATCGACGCCGGCGCCGTCTCGCCCGCGTCCGCGTCGTTGCGGCCCTTCAGCGCCCACCACGTCGCGGTGCCGCCCAGCGCGAGCATGCCGATGCCGCCGATGAGGACGCCGAGCAGCGCGGTGTCCTGGCCCGAGGCCGGACGGCGCCGACGCAGGGCGGTGCTCGAGGGCGACTCGGCCAGCGCGACGGCGCCCGAGCTGCGCGCATGGTTGCCGAGTTGGCTGGTCGGCGCGCCGGTCGGGGGACCGGACGTCGGAGGACCGGCGGGCGCGGGCGTCGACGCAGCGTCGATCGCCGGCACGCGCACCGCCGTCTGCACCACCGGCTTCGCCGCCCGCACCAACCCACTCGGCAACCGCACCTTCGCGGTGCTCACCACGCTGCCCTCGGCCTGGCACACCGAGATCGCGTTGCCGAGCGCCTCCATGCTCTGGAAGCGCGCCGCCGGATCCTTCTCGAGGCAGGTCATCACGACCGCGTCGAGCTCCGCCGGGAGATCCGGTCGATGCATGCGCAGCGGCACCGGGTTCTCGCCGAGCAACCGTCCGATCACGACGAAGGGATTCTTGTCGGGGAAGGGGACGGTGCCCGTCAGCATCTCGTAGAGCATCGTGCCGAGCGCGTAGACGTCGGTACGCGCGTCGACGGTGCCGCTCCTGGCCTGCTCCGGGGCCATGTAGGCGACCGTGCCGACGATGCCGTGGGTCGCGGTGACGTTCTGCGTGAACTCCTGGGATTCCTCGAGCACCTTGGCGATGCCGAAGTCGAGGACCTTGATCCGCTCGGCCCCCGCCTGATCGCGGATGAGGAAGCAGTTCGCCGGCTTCACGTCGCGGTGGATGATCCCGATGTTGTGCGCGGCGGCCAGCGCGTCGACGATCTGCAGCGTGAGGTCCTGCGTGCGGCCCCACTCGAAGCGTCCGACCCGCTTGAGCTCCTGCCGCAGATCGACGCCCTCGAGGTACTCCATCACGAAGTACACCGGCACCGTCGCGCTACCGACGTCCTCGATGCTGACGATGTTCGGGTGCTGCACCGACGCGGCGGCCCGCGCCTCGCGGAGGAACCGCTTGACGTTCGACTCGCTCTCGGCGAGCTCGGGGCGGAGGATCTTCACCGCGAAGCGGCGCTCGAGGCCGACGCGCCGGGCCTCGTACACCGCCGCCATGCCACCGGCGCCGATGCGGCGCACGACCTGATAGCGCCCGTCCAACACCACGCCGCACAGGTCGAGCCCGAGCGCGTGCGAGACGTGCGCTGCACCTGGTTCCATGACGTTGGGCGGCCCCCACGGCGCGAGCGGGGCCGTCGCCATGGTAGCGCGGCGGGCCGTGCGGGGCCACCGCCCGTCCGACGAACCCGCGCGCGGGCCCGCACGCAGCGGGCCCGGCCGGTTCTGCCGTTCGGCCATCCACCGGCCCGCGCGCGGGCCGCCTTGCTTCGGCGGGGGCGGTCGCGGTAATCGGGGCGGGTGACGGAAACGAGCGGATTCGGGGGCGTGCGGTTCGTGGAAGGGGAGCTCGACGCGAAGGGCCTGCGCGTCGGGATCGTCGTCAGCCGCTTCAACGCGTTCATCACCGAGCGACTGCTGGAGGCCGCGGTCGACACGCTCGTGCGCCACGGCGCCGCGCCGAGCGACATCACCGTCGCCCGCGTGCCGGGTGCGTGGGAGATCCCGCAGGCGGCGGCGCGCTTCGTCGAGCGTGACGACATCGACGCCGTCATCACGCTCGGCTGCCTGATGCGCGGCGACACGATCCACTTCGACCTGATCGCGGGCGAGGTCACCAAGGGCTTGGGCGCGCTGGCCCGTGGCACCACGCCGGTGGTCTTCGGCGTGCTCACCACCGACACGCTCGAGCAGTCGATCCACCGCGCCGGGGCCAAGCACGGCAACAAGGGCGCCGAGGCAGCCCTCGCGGCGATCGAGCAGGCGCGCCTGCTCCGGGCGCTGGCCGGTCCGCCGATCAAGGCCAAACGCCGATGAGCACCGCGCAGGCCGACGTCCGGCAGCACGGCCGCGAGCTCGCGCTGGCGGTCATGTGCCACCTCGAGAGCTATCCGCCGGCGGAGCACGCCGCTGCGGTCGCGTTGCTGCTGGGGTCGCCGCCGTCGGGCGACGCCGATGGCGAGGACGTCATCGCCCGCTTCGCCCGCGAACCCGCGACGCGGGCGTTCGCCGAGTCCCTCGTCGGCGAGTGTCTCGGGCGGCTCTCCGAGATCGACGCGCTCATCGAGTCGACGTCGCGGACCTGGCGGCTCTCGCGGATGGACCGCGTCGATCGCAACGTCGTGCGGATGGCCACCGCGGAGCTGCTGCTGCGCACCGCGGTCCCACGCGCGGCGATCCTCTCGGAGGCCGTGCGGCTCGCGGGCCGCTATGGCAGCGATCGCAGCGCGTCATTCGTGAACGGCCTGGTCGAAGCTCTCGCCAAGCGCCTGCGACCCGGGCCGGAACCCGGGGCGTCGGCGTGACTGCCTTCGAGCTGCGCATCGAGCGGCTCGAACGCGCCCTGTTCGACGGCGTCTCGGGGCGCGACGGCGAGCCGCGGCAGCGGGTCGACCTGGCGATCCTCGCCTGCTTCGCCGACGAGCGGCCGCTGCGGGGGCTTGCGGCGTTCGTCGACTGGCGCCTCGGCGGTGCGGTGTCCCGATTGCTGCGCGAGGGCTTCTGCACCGCGGCCCGCGACGAGCTGGTGCTGCTGCCGGGGCGCCGCGATCTGCCGACCGATCGCATCGTGATCGTCGGACTCGGCGCGCGGGCCGAACTCGATCTCGCCGCGGCGCAGCGGGCCGCCACCGAGGCGGTCGCGATGGCGCTGCGCCTGCAGCCGAGGGACGTCCTGTTCGCGCTGCCGGCCGGGGGCGAGGACCGCGAGCTCTCCGAGGCGCTCGTCACCGGCGTGGTCCTCGGGTTGGGTGGCGAGGTCCCGAGCGTCGACGGCGACGTCGACGACGCGGCGCCCGAGGTCGCGCGGCCGGTCGAGGTCAGCGCGCCGCGCCCGATCGCGCCGGCCGAGGTGCCCGACGATCCGGCGGACGATCGGGCGGACGCGCCCCCCGACCCGTTGCGGGCCGACGTGTGCCGGTGGTGGGTCGTGGCGGATCCCCGGCACCAAGGCCGCCTGCGCCGCTTGCTCGAGGGGCCGCCCCGCGCCGCCGAGACCTAGCGCCCCCGCGCCGTCCCGCGTCGTGCGGCCCGATGGCACGGGCCCGCACGACGATCGCGAGCCGGTCGCGCAGGCGGGCTATACTCCTCGCTCAATGACCGCGCGCGTGCTGTTGGTCGAGGATTCCCGCGCCATGCGTGCGTACGTGAGCGCGATCCTCGAGGCGAACGACTTCGAGGTCGACGAGGCGGAGAACGGCTTCGAGGCCCTGCGCAAGATCCCGCGCATGCAGATCGACGTCATCATCGCCGACGTCAACATGCCCGACGTCAACGGCATCGAGCTGACGCGGTTCGTGCGACGCGGGCCGGGGCACGCCGGCGTCGCGGTGCTCATCATCAGCACCGACGCGGCGCGCCACGACGTCGATCGCGCCCTGGCGGCGGGGGCCAACGGGTTCCTCGCCAAGCCCTTCACCGCCGAGGAGCTGCTCGCCGCGATCGAGACCGTGCGCAGCGGCGCGGGTCCGACCCAGTAGCGCGCGCGACTCTCTTCGTTTCGTCATGAGCACGGCGCGCCCCACCACCGAATTCGTGCCCGAGGCCCAGGAGGTCGTCGAGGAATTCTCGCGGCGCCTGCTGGAACTCGAGGCCGGTCAGCGCACCGGCGTCGAGGAGCCCGAGTCGCTGAACGCCGCGTTCCGGGCGATCCACAGCCTCAAGGGCCTCGCGGCGCTCTTCGCCGCCGGGCCGATCGCGACCTTGAGCCACAGCCTCGAGAACGCCCTCGACGCCCTGCGTCTCGGTCGCGTACCGCTCAACGCCGCGACGCTCGACGTGCTGTTCGAGGCGGTCGAGTCGTTCGCGGCCCTGCTCGCCGCGCACGAGCACGAGACGGAGGGCCCCGGCATCGAGGGCCTGCTCGGTCGCATCGACTCGCTCGTCGGTCGCATCCGCCCCGAGCGCGAGGCGACCGAGCTGCCGGGCATCGACGAGTCGATCCTGAGCGTGCTCACCGAGTACGAAGAGCACCGACTGCGCGAGAACGTGCGGCTCGGCCGCACGCTGTACCGCGTCCATGCCTCGTTCGACCTGCTCGCGATCGACGTCGGCATCGAGGGCCTGAAGGCCCGGCTCAAGGAGTTCGGCGAGGTCATCACGTACCTGCCCAGCGCCGACTCGAGCGCCGACGATCGGATCGACCTCGACATCCTGCTCGGCAGCAACGCCGAGCACGCCGCGGTGGCCGACGCGCTCGCGAGTGAGGGCGTCACCGTGCACCCGCTCGTGCGCGAAGGGGTGTCGCGCGAGCCCAGCGGTGCCACGGCCGCCGCCGGCAACGCCGAGCACGCGGCGGGGTACGTCGATGCGGGGCGGATCCTCGACGATCCGGACGCGGGCGTCGGGCACGATGTCAGCCTGCGCAGCATCAGCCGGACGGTCCGCGTCGATCTGGCGCGGCTCGACCAGCTGATGAACCTCATCGGCGAGATCGGCGTGGCCCAGGCCACGCTGGTCGACAGCGTCGATCGCCTGCGCCGCCGCGGCGCTGCGCCCGACATCGCGCGCGAGCTCAACGGCGAGCTGCGCACGCTGTCGCGCAAGGTCTCGCTGCTGCAGCAGGGCGTCCTCGACGTGCGCATGGTTCCGCTGGGTCAGGTGTTCGACAAGCTCGCCCGCGTGGTCCGCAAGCTCGGCCGCGACGCCGGCAAGGAAATCCGCCTGTCGATCTCGGGCGAGGAGACCGAGCTCGACAAGCTCATCGTCGAGGAACTCAGCGATCCGCTGATGCACATGATCCGCAACTGCATCGACCACGGCATCGAGTCGCGGGCCGAGCGGCTCGCGACCGGCAAGCCGCCGGTCGGTCGCGTCGAGCTCCGCGCGTTCCAGCGCGGCAGCCGGGTCGTACTCGAGGTCGAGGACGACGGCCGCGGCATCGACCTGCGACAGATCCGCGAGTCCGCGCTGCGCCGCGGATTGCAGCGCGAGGAGGACCTGCGCGAGATGACGCCGCAGCAGATCATCGAGCTGGTGTTCATGCCCGGCTTCACCACGCGGAGCACCCCGGGCGTGCTGTCGGGCCGCGGCGTCGGCATGGACGTCGTCAAGACCAACATCTCGCGGCTGTCGGGGATCATCGACGTCAACACCACGGTGGGGCGTGGCACCACGTTCTCGATCACGCTGCCGGTGACGCTCGCGATCATCCAGGCGCTGGTGGTCCAGACCGCGGGCCAGACCTTCTGCATCCCGCTGAACTCGGTGCTCGAGTCGGTGATGGTGACACGCAACGAGATCCGCACCGTCGATGGCGCGGAGGTCATCACGTTGCACGGCAAGACCCTCCCGCTGTGCCACCTCGCCCGGCTCTTCGAGCTGCGGCGTCAGGCGTCGCCCGAGCGCTCGCGCATCTACGTCATCGTCGTCGGCCTCGCCCAGCACCGGGTCGGGCTCGTGGTCGACGACCTGCTCGGACAGCAGGACGTGGTCATCAAGTCGATCGGCAGCGCGCTGCGATCGATCCCCGGCATCGCGGGGGCGACCGAGCTCGGCGGCGGTCGGACGGTGCTGCTGCTCGACGTCGCGGCCCTGGTCGAGGAGGCCGTGGGCCGCGAGATCGGCGGCGCTGCGGCCAGCGCGAGCGGTCCGTCGGAGGTCACCCATGGCGCGTGAGCGCGATGCCGAGGACCTGTGGCAGTCGCTGTCGCGCAGCGGCGAGGCGCTGGCGACCGAGGAGGACTACGAGCACGGCTACTCGCGCGAGGTCCGGCAGGACCTGCGGCTGTGCCTGACGTTCCGCTGCGGCGGCGAGCTCTACGGCCTGTCGATCCACGACCTCGCCGAGATCACCAAGCCGATGTCGACGACCCCCGTGCCGCGAACGGCCGACTTCGTGGTCGGCATCGGCAACGTCCGCGGCACCGTGATCCCGATGGTCGATCTGGCCCGGCGTCTTCGGTTGGTCGCGCGGCGCACCGGCGCGTCGACCCGCGTGCTCATCGTCAACCACGGCGGCGAGCTCTACGGCCTGGTCGTCGACGGCGTGCACGACGTCGTGCCGATCCCGCCCGAGGCCTTCGAGCCGCCTCCAGGGGCGCTGGCGGGCGCACGGGCCGGCTTCATCGCCGCGCTCGCGCGGCAGGGCGACGAAATCCTCATCATCTTGGACCTCGCGGTGGTGCTCGACCCCCGCGACTTCGTCCGCGGCGACGCCGGACCCCGGGGGCGCGCATGAGCGGGCCACGCAGCGAGGACGGCCGGCCGCAGCTCAAGCTCGCCGGGTTCCGCGTCGGGCCCGACGCCTACGCGATCGACATCATGCGGATCAAGGAGGTCATCGACGCGCGGCCCCACGCGATCCGCCCGGTGCCCCACGCGCCCGATCTGATCGAGGGCGTGATCCAGCTGCGCGGCGTGGTCATCCCGGTGGTCGACCTGCGCCGGCGGTTCAACGTCGAGATCGACCCCGCGCTCGAGCGGCTCAACAAGCTCATCATCGTCAGCGTCCGCGGGCGCATCCTCGGCCTGCGAGTCGATCGCATCATCGGCGAGCTCGGGGTCTCGGCCGATTCCGTCCGGCCCGCGCCGTCGCTGCTGCGGGTCAAGGGCACCAGCCACGAGTTCTTCTCGGGGGTGTGCCGCAGCGGCGAAGAGATGGTCTTCGTCGTCAACCTCGACGCGTTGCTCGACCCAAGCTTGGGGCGCCCGGCCCCGCACGGCGAGGATTCATGACTCGGCCCACGGTACTCGTCGCCCACGAACGCTCCGCGGTCCGGCAGATCGTCGGCCACGTCCTCAGCCAGGAGGGCTTCGATCCCACGCCGGCGGCCGACGCCGACGCGGTGCTCGCCGCCCTGCGCGACCGGCCGTGGGCCGGGCTCGTCCTCGACGTCGCGCTCCCGGGTACGCCGGCGTTCGAGCTGTGCGACCGTGCCCGCGAGCTGCGCGACGCGGGCCTCGGCGCCCGCGCGATCGTGCTGGTCGCCTCGGTGTACCGCCCGACGAGCTACAAGCGCCGCCCGACGCGGCTCTACGGCGCCGACGACTACGTCGAGATCCACCACCTCGGCGACGCGCTGCCGACCAAGCTGCGGCGCGCCCTGGGCCTCGGTCTCGACGCTACCGGTGCCGACATGCACCTCGACGCCGGCGAGGCCCTGCGGGAGATCGGCGACGGTCGCATGGGCGAGTTCGCCGACGCCGAGCTGGCGAAGCTCATCGTCGCCGACGTGGTGCTCTACAACGGCGATCGCATCCTCGAGACCGCCGATGCGGTCTCGGCCGAGCTCGCCCTCGCGCCCGATCTCCAGGCCGCGCGCGAGCTCTTCACCCACGTGTCCCGGGGCACGGGCGCGGCGGGATCCGATCCGATCCGCCATGCGTTCCGCGAGCTCATGGTGGCCCTCGGACGCCCCGAGGTGCACCCGTGAGCGACGCCGTGACGCTGTCTTCGGCGCTGGCGGCCCTCGGCGCGCCGACGTGGCGCGATCGCAAGCAGGCCGCCGACGCGGTCGCCCATGCCCTCGAGTCGGCGCCACCGGCGGAGATCGACGCTGCGATCGAACGCCTGCTCGACCTCGTGCTGAGCCCCGAGGTCGAGCCGCGCGCGGGCGCCCGCGAGGTGATCGTGCGGCACGCCACTCATGCGCGTGCGGCCCTGCGCCGGCGCATCGACGCCCAGCCCGACGAGCGCGCGCTGGTCGAGCTGCTCAGCGAGATCGCCGACGTCGACGACACCGCGCGGCTCATCGAGCGCATCGACGCCCATCGACACGGGGCGAACATGCGGGCGGCGGCGTCGGCGGGCCTCGGTCGCATCGCCAACGCCGCGGCGGTCGAGGCGTTGCTCGGCATGCTCGACGATCCCGCCGAGACGCTGCGGATCAGCGCCCTCGATGCGCTTCGCGAGGCGGGCGCGGCGGTCGAGCCCGCGCGCATCGAGCCGCTGCTCGCGTCGCCGATCTCGCGGCGTGCGGCCGCCGCGGTGCTGGGCCAGAGCCGATCGCCGGACGCGGTGGAACCCCTGGTCGCACTGCTGCTGGACGCGATGGCCGGGGTCCGGGCGGCCGCGGTGGTGGCTCTCGCGAGGCTCGACGACGAGCTCGACGACGCGGGCCACACCTACGTCGTCGGGGCCGCGCTGTCGCGGGCGGACGCGGTGGTGAAGGAGCGACTGCGGGGCCTGCTCGAGCACCGCGCCGCGCCGGTGCGTCAGTCGGCGATGCGCCTGTGCGCGCTGGCCGGAGACGTCGAGGCGATCACGGTGTTGCTCGAGGTCATGGACGACCCGGTCGCGCTGGATCGAGGCATCGCCATGGTCGCCGCCTTCGGCGCCTCGGCGAACGCGGTACTGCGCGTGGCTGCGGGGCGCGTTGCGCCGTCGCAGCGCGAGCAGCTGTTCCGGCTGATCGGCGCGCTGCCGCCGGGCCGTGTCGATCCGCTGCTGCTCGAGTGCCTGACCTCCGGGCTCGGCGACGGTGGCGAGGACGCGTCGGTCGCCGCGGCCGAGTCGCTCGCGCTCATCGGCGATCGCACCTGTCTCGCGCCGCTGTACCGGGCGATGGCGCAGGATGGTCGGCTCGGCGAGTCGGCCGCCGACGCGGTCGCGGCGATCCTCGGCCGCGGGACCAACAGCGCCGAGGACCTCACGCTCATCGTCGGCTCGCCGTGGCCGAGCGAGGCCGCGCTGGCGCGCAACCTGTGCCGCGTCGCGGGGGCCCTGGGCTCGTCGCGGTGGGCCCCGTCGCTCGTGGGGTTGCTCGGCTCCGCGGATCCATCGGTGCGCGTCGCCGCGGCGATCGCCCTGGGCTCGGTGCCGGGCGATCACGAGGGCGCCGATGCCCTGGCGTTCGCCCTCGCCGACGAAGAGCCGCTCGTGCGCGCCGCGGCGTGCCGCGCCCTCGGCCAGCTCGCGGTGCCGCAGGCGCCCCAGGCCCTGCTGTCGGCGACGCACGACCGCGCGCCGCAGGTCCGCGCCGCGGCCGTCAGCGCCCTGGTCATGCTCGACAACCCGATCGCGCTGCCGAGGCTGCGGGCCATCGTCGCCGAGGACACCGCGCCGGCCGCGGTCGTCCACGCGATCGCAGGCCTCGGTCGCTCGGGCTCCGATCAGGATCTCACGATGCTGATGAGCCTCAGCCTGTCGGCGGATCACGAGGTCGTGAAGGCCGCCGCACGGGCGCTCGCCGGGTTCGCGCACCACCGTGCGACCGCGGCGTTGCTCGGGCTGCTCGCGCACGCGCGTTGGGACGTGCGCTGGTCCGCTGCGCAGGCGCTCGCCCGTCGCCGCGATCGCACCGCACTCGCGCCGCTGCTGCGCGTCCACGAGGACGAGCGCGATCCGCTGGTGCGTCAGGCCGTGGGCGACGCCGTCGCCGAGCTCGGGGGCACCCTCTCGGCGGAGCGGCGCGGGTGACCACCCGGCCCACGCCACCGCCGCGCGAGTTCGGCGGCCTGCCGCCGATCTCCAACGAGGAGTCGCGGCTGCTGCAGGAGGTCGTCGAGGAGTACTGCGGCCTGTCGTACGGGATCGGCTCGCCGTTCTTCCTGCAGCGTCGGCTCGGGCCGCGGCTCGCGGCCCTCGGGCTCGCGACCTTCCAGGACTACTACCACTACCTCCGCTACGACCCGGCCGGCGCGCGCGAGCTCGAGGACGCCATCGAGCGGCTCACCACCCACGAGACCTATCTCTTCCGCGAGCAGTACCAGCTCGACGCGTTCGTCGGCGAGATCCTCCCCGAGCTCGCCAACCGCCTCGGTGGCTCGCGTCGTCTCACGGTGTGGAGCGCCGGCTGCTCGACCGGCGAGGAGGTCTACACGATCGCGATGCTGCTGCGGGAGGCGCCGCGGCTGCGCGGATGGTCCCTGCGCGTGGTCGGCTCCGACATCAGCCGCAAGGTGGTCGCGCGGGCCCGCCGCGGGTGCTACGGCCCATCGAGTTTTCGGACGACGAGCGCCCAGTACCAGAAGGCCTACTTCCGCGACGTCGAGGGCGGTTTCGAAATTCGCGAGGATCTCCGCGCGATGTGCTCGTTCGGGCAGCTCAACCTGCTCGCCACCGACCGCTACCACGTGCTCGGCGCGTGCGACGTCATCTTCTGTCGCAACGTGCTGATGTACCTGGCCCCCGCCGCGCGCGCCCGCATCGTCGAGGCGTTCTACGATACGCTCAATCCCGGCGGGTACCTGCTGCTCGGTCACTCCGAGAGCCTGCTGAACGTCAGCACCCGGTTCGACCTCGTCCACCTGTCCAACGACCTCGTCTACCGCCGGCCCTTGCCCCCCAAGACCTCCGACCGATGAACGATTCTTCCATCGAGCGCCTGCGCGTGTTGGTCGTCGATGATTCGGCGTTCAACCGACAGACCCTGGCGGGGATGCTCGAGCGGCTGCCGGGCGTCGAGGTCGTGGGGCGGGCGACCAACGGCAAGGAGGCGCTGCGGTTGGTCTTCGACCTGCGGCCGCACCTCATCACCCTCGATCTCGAGATGCCGGAGATCGACGGCTTCGCGTTCCTGCGGCTGCTGATGCAGCGTCGCCCGACGGCGGTGCTGGTGGTGTCGAACCACAGCGCGCGCGACGACGTGTTCCGGGCGCTCGAACTCGGCGCGCTCGACTTCATCGCGAAGCCGGGCTCGGATGTCTCGCCCGAGCTGCGGAGCATCGAGCGCGAGCTGGTGGCGAAGGTCGAGCTCGTGCGAAGGCTGCAGGTGGTGCAGGTGCAGCGCCTGCACGAGCGGGCGGCCGCGCTGCAGCGGGCGCCGTCGGGCGGCGGAGCGAACGTCGGCGTGGGGCCGCGCTCGCCGTCGCGGGTGGCCGTGGCGATCGCGGCGTCGACCGGCGGTCCGCCGGCGGTGCAGCACGTGCTCGGCCTGCTGCCGCGGGACCTCGGCGCGACCGTGCTCATCGCGCAGCACATGCCCGCCCGCTTCACGCGGGCCTTCGCCGAGCGGCTCGATCGCGTGGTGCCGATGCGCGTGGTCGAGGCCGAGGACGGCGACCTCCTGCTGACGGGCACCGCGTACGTCGGGCCCGGCGCCGCGCACCTCGAGGTCGCGTTGGGGGCGGCGGGACCCGTCGCTCGGGTGAGCGCGGCCTCCGGCATTCCGGCCACCGTCACGCCGTCGGCGGACCGACTGTTCCGCTCGGCGGTCTCCGTGTTCGGTGCACGCCTGTGCACGGTCGTGCTGACCGGAATGGGCTCGGACGGCACGGAGGGGGCCCGCGTCGCGCACGGGGCCGGCGGCCTGGTCCTCGCCGAGGACCCGCAGCTCGCGGTCATGAGCGGGATGCCGCAGTCCGCCATCGCGGCCGGGGTGGTCCACGAGGTGGGCTCGCTCGACGGCATCGTTCGGTCTGTCCTCGATTTCGTGGTTCGCGCGACAGTGTGATACGCTTCTGACCTCGATGAGCCACGACGCGGCTGGGCCCTCGCTGCAGGCACGCACGCAAGCTTTCTTGCGTGAGTTCTTCGCCAAGGGCGAGCAGCTGGTGCGCGAGCTGATCGCCGAGAACGACCGATTGCGCCACGCGGTGTCGGCCGGCGAGGGCGAGGCGGGCGCGACCGCCCGCACGATCGAGCGGCTCTACCGGCAGGTCGCCGAGCTCGAGGCCGAGTGCGCCGAACTGCGGCGGACCTCCCTCGGCGGTCGCGAGTCGGGCACTGGCTTCCGCAACCGGCTCGACGATCTCGAGCGCGAGCACTATCGTCTCGCGGCGATGTACGTGGCCGGGAGCCAGTTCCACATCGCGACCACGGTCGAAGACGTGCTGCGAACACTCACCGAAATCCTGCTGAACTTCGTCGGCGCCGGTCGCTTCTCGGTCTACGTCGTCGACGAGGAGCGGCAGACGCTGTTCCCGTTGCTGCGCGAAGGGGCCGAGCTCGCCGAGCTCGACGAACTCGCGCTGCCCGGCGAGGGTGGCCTCGCGGAGGTGACGTCGCGCGGGGGTCGATGGACGGCCGACGCGCCCAGCGGCGCCGAGCCCGGCGTGCTGTTGCAGCTGCCGCTGTACGCCGGCACGCGCCTGGTGGGCCTGGTCCGCGTCGAACGGCTGCTGCCGCAGAAGGCCGGCCTCGACGACGGCGACTCGGGTCTCTTGGAGCTGGTGTCCGAGCACGCGGGGGTGGGGATCGAGACCGCCTGGATCCGCGCCCACGCGCAGGACGTCCCGCTCTCGCGCGGCGCTCTCGAACGGTTGGTGGGGACATGACGCAGGCGAACGACAACGGGCCCGGTGGGCCGCCCAAACTCACCGCACTGGTGGTCGAAGACAGCCCGCCGATGCGAAAGATGATCGTGTTCGCGCTGTCGCGCGTCCGCGGCCTGACGGTGGTCGAGGCCGACGACGGGGTCGATGCCCTGCGCCGCATCGCGTCGATGAAGTTCGACATCATCATCACCGACATCAACATGCCGATCCTCGACGGCCTCAAGCTGATCAAGCGCCTGCGCGCCGACGAGGCCTATCGCGACGTGCCGATCATCATCATCACGACCGAGGGCGCCGAGGAAGATCGCCAGCGCGCGCTGGCCCTCGGCGCGACGTCGTACATCACCAAGCCGATCCAGGCTCCGCAGGTGATCGAGTTGGTGCGCGAGGTCCTCGGCTTGGCCGAGGACGGCCGGTGACGTCGCTCGACGCCGCGATCGACGAGTACCTGCGCCACCTGCAGGTCGAGCGGGGACTGGCGGCGAACACCATCACCGCGTACGCGTCGGACCTCGCGTGCCTGGCCGAGTTCACCCAGGGCCGCGTCGACGACGTGGGTGCGCTCGAGCCCGGCCTGCTGCTCGAGTTCCTCGGCAGCCTGGGCGGGGCAGGGCAGTCGGCGCGATCGCAGGCGCGCCGATGGGTCGCCACGCGCGGGCTCTGCAAGTGGTTGCGGCGCGAGGGGATGATCGACGCCGACCCGACGCAGGGCGTGGCCGTGCCGCGGTTCGCCAAGCGACTCCCGGCGTTGTTGACCCGCGAGGAGATCACGGCGTTGCTCGCGGCGCCCGGCACCGCGGATCCGCTCGCGCTGCGGGACACGGCGCTGCTGGAGTTCATGTACGGCAGCGGCTGCCGCGTCAGCGAGGCGCTCGCCCTCACGCTCGCGCGACTCGACGTCGACGCCGGCCACGCCACCGTCGATGGCAAGGGCGGTAAGCACCGTCTCGTGCCGATCTCGGCCTACGCCGCGACGGCGCTGCGCGAGTACCTGAACCGCGGCCGCCCGGTCCTGCTGCGGCCGAGCGCCAAGGCGGCGGTGCGTGCGGCGGTGTTCCTCAACGTGCGCGGCGGTCGGCTCAGCCGCCAGGGCTGGTTCGAGCGCCTCCGGCAGCACGCGCTGGCGGCCGGCATCACGCGGCCGATCTCGCCCCACAAGCTGCGCCACAGCTTCGCGACCCACCTGCTCGAGGGCGGGGCGGATCTCCGGGTCGTGCAGGCGCTGCTGGGGCACGCCGACATCTCGACGACGCAGGTCTATACCCACGTCAGCGGCGCCCACACCCGGGCGGCCTACGATCGCCATCATCCTCGTGCTGGCGCTGGCGCCGGCGCCCGCGCCCGCGCCCGCGCGTGAGACCGTGCCGCTCGTGCGGGCCCGGCCCCGGCCCCATCGAGAACGCATGCAGCCTCCCAACAAAACCCGCATGACCCGCAAGTCACGCTTGCGTCGCATCCCGCGATCGCTCTACCGTGTGCCCGAGCACCCACGCGGGGAGCCAGAGGGCACGTCTTGACCATGCACCGTCCATCCTACCGTCAGATCCTGAGCGCGCGCACCGGCGCCGCCGTCGCCATCGTTGCATTGTTCACCACGGGCTGCCCCGCGGACGACGGTGAGGGGACCGGCACGGCGACCACGACCGGCAATCCGACCACCGACCCCGACTCGAGCTCGACGCTCGCGACGACCGAGACGGCCACCGACCCGGAGCCGACGACCACGGCCGACGACACCGATCCCACCACGGCCGATCCGACCTCCGATACCTCCGCCGCGATGGTCGTCGAGTGCCCCACCCCGGGCACGATGCTCTGGGAGGGCGACAGCTACATCGACTCGGTCGAGGACATGGCGCTCCTCGAGGGCTACGCCGAGATCGAGGGCGACTTGAGGATCTTCGACCCCGTGATCGACTCGCTCGATTTCATGGCGTGCATCACCAGCGTCGGCGGCAACATCCAGGTGTTCGGGACCTCGGCGCCCGACATCGCCGGCCTGGGCAACCTCACCACCCTCGGCGGCTCGATCTCGGTCTCGGAGAACCCCAACCTCGTCGAGGTCTACGGGTTCGACGGGCTCACGGAGATCGGCGGCGCGGTCATCTTCACCAAGAACGCGGCGCTGACGGGCATTTTCGGGTTCGATGGCCTGGGTGAGATCAAGCTCGGCATCAACATCGACGAGAACCCGGTCCTGACCCAGATCGCGGCCTTCGACAACCTCGTCGCCGTCGGCACCGACAGCAGCAGCGCGCCGAACTACCCGGACATCTCGATCACCTACAACCCCGAGCTCGTCTCGATCGACGGCCCCATCGGCATCAAGGCGCTCGGGGGCCAGCTCGTGATCCAGGCCAACCCGAAGCTCTGCATCTCGGACGTGCAGTCCCTCGCCGACATGCTGAAGCAGTGGGTGCAAGACGGCATGGGCGACACCACGGGCAACAACAACGGCTGCTGATCCGCCCGGCGGCACCGCCGACGCCCCCGAGGGGTCGCGGTGGGTCGCCGCGGTCCGCCAACTGCGCGGGGGTCGGCCCCCGCGCCCGAGGCGTCGAACCATCGGGTCGGCCCCGCGGAGGGGTCGGCCCGTCGTCGCGTCCGCGGGCCGCTGCGGGTCACCTGCCGGCGATCCGTACCGGCTTTGTCCATGGCGCTTGCGGCCCGGCGCCGGGCTTCCCACACTTGCCCGAGATCTCCAGCCCGTGTCGGTCGTCACGCACCCCCATCTCGCCGCCGCCGTGTTCGGTTTGATGGCCGTCAACGTCGGCGATCTCCGCGTCGCGCTGCTCTACGTCCTGTGCCTAATCCTCGCGGTGACGGTGCACGAGTTCGCCCACGCCTTCGCGGCCCATCGCCTCGGCGATCCGACGCCCGAGGGGCAGGGACGCCTGACGCTCAACCCGATCGCCCACGCCGATCCGATCGGCACCCTGCTCCTCCCGATCGTGCTGGGTCTGTTCAGCCCCGGCATGCTGTTCGGCTGGGGCCGCCCGGTGCAGACCCAACCCCGGTACTTCACGCGCAAGGTGACGATGCGCGGCGGCATGGCGCTCGTGGCCTTCGCCGGCCCGCTGTCCAACCTGCTGCTCGCGTCGCTCACGCTGGGGTTGATCTGGGGCCTGAACAAGGGCGGGGTCGACCGGGCGTGGCTGTTCGATCCGAGTATGCCGCTGGCGATGTTCTTCACGCTCAACCTCGTGCTCTTCGCCTTCAACCTGCTGCCCCTGCACCCGCTCGATGGTGGCAAGGTGCTGGGCTGGATCCTCGGCCGCAGGCACCAGCACATCGACGAGTTCCTCCAGCGCTACGGCGGCATCATCCTGATGGTGCTCGTCTTCGCGGTGCCGCAGGTCCTCCAGGCCGTCCTCGGCCCGGTGATCCAGCTCGGCCTTCGGGCGCTCGTGGCCGTCGTCTAGGAGCACCGGTGAACGCGACGATCGAGGGGGACGGCCCACGTCCGGACGGGGCGGGCGACGGGCGTTGCGAGGTCGATCTGCCGCAGTTCGAGGGGCCGCTCGATCTGCTGCTGCACCTCGTGCGACGCCACGAGCTCGACATCCTCGACATCCCGATCTCCTTCGTCTGCGAGAAGTACCTCGAGTACCTCGAGGTGATGCGCGCGCTCGACCTCGAGACAGCCGGCGAGTACCTCGTGATGGCCGCGACGCTGGCCTACCTCAAGAGCCGCGAGCTGGTGCCGCAGGCGGCCGCCGATCCCACGGCGGTCGACGGCGTCGACGAGGGCGGCCCCGATCCGCGCGCCGAGCTGATCGCCCGCCTGCTCGAGTACCAGCGCTACCGAGCCGCCGCGGCCGAGCTCGACCGCATGCCGGTGTCGGGCCGCGACGTCTTCGATCGCGGCGGCACCGTGGACGTCGAGCCGCTCGACTCGGGTCTCGCGCCGATCACCCTGTATCGCCTCGCCGAGGCCTATCACCGGGTCTTGGATCGGGCGCGGGTGCTGAAGACCCACGAGGTCGTCATCGCCCGCGTCAGCGTCTCGGCGCGGATGAAGCAGCTCACCGCGCTGTTGCTCGAGCGATCGCGCTTCGACTTCGAGCAGATCTTCCTCGAGCGCACCTGGACGAGCGAGCACGAGCTCCGGGCGATGCTCATCGTCACGCTCATGAGCGTGCTCGAGCTGGTCCGACTCGGGGTCGCGCGCGTGCACCAGCCCGAAGGCGCCGACGTGCTGCTCATCGAGCGCGCGGCGACGGCCGAGGAGGCCGAGCGCGCCCTGTCCGATTACGACGAGAACGCGAGCTTCGGGCAGCCGCCTCCACCGGCGCCCGAGCCGGACGAGGACGCCGACGATCCGTTCGACGAGGACTTCGACGACGCCGATGCGTCGCTGCTCGGGCTCGACACCGCGGTGCGTCCGGAGCCCGAGGCGGTGCAGCCGGCCCAGACGCCGGCTGGCGCCCCGGTCGAGGCACCGACGGACGACCCCCTTGCGAGCGCCGACGCGGTGGCGCAAAACGCCTCCGGGCCCGCGGCGGCGAACGGCCCGGAGCCCGCGAACGAGCCCACGGTGGCGAACGAACCGTTCGCCGCCAACGGGGCGGCGGCCGCGAACCATTCCGCCGCGCCGCTCGCCACCCCGCCCGCCACCTCGACCCCCGACATGCCCGACGACGGAACGGACGACGACGATGGTCGATAGCACGACGCAGACGCCCAAGCGCCCGCGCTCCGCCCGTGCCGAGACGCCGTCCACCGAGTCGGCGAGCCTGGACGATCTCGTCGCCGGGCTGGAGTCCGAGGTCGCGGCCGAGCCGGCCCCGACCCGTCGTCGCGGGCGTCGCCCGGCCGACGGGGCGCCGACGTCCGATCCGTCGAGCGACGCGCCGACGCCCACGCCGACCCCGAAGCAAGTCGAGGTCCCCAACATCCTGCTGTCGGCCGAGCTGCCGCTGTCCGAGGACGACGACCTCAGCGCGATCGAGGGCGAGGCCGCGCCGCGGCTGGTGTCGATCGTCGAGAGCCTGCTGTTCGCCGCGAGCAAGCCGCTCGGCGTCCGCGACATCCGGCAGATCTTGAAGGAGGCGAGCCTCCGGCAGGTGCAGCTCGCCCTCAAGCAGCTCGGCCGCGATCTCGAGGGGCGTGGCGTCGTGCTGGCGCAGGCCGCCGGTGGCTTCCGACTGCGCACCAACCCCGAGAACGGGCGCTGGGTGCAGCAGCTGCTGGCGGAGCGCCCGGTGAAGCTCTCGCGCTCGCAGCTCGAGAGCCTCGCCGTCATCGCCTATCGCCAGCCGATCACCAAGCCCGAGGTCGATCACATCCGCGGCGTCGACTGTGCGGCGGTGCTCAAGGTCCTGCTCGACTACGACCTCGTCCGCATCGTCGGCCGCAAGGAGGAGCCCGGGCGGCCGCACCTGTACGGGACGACCCTCAAGTTCCTGGAGTTCTTCAACCTCCGCAGCCTCCGCGACATGCCGGATCTCCACGAGTTCCGCGAGCTGACCGAGGAGAGCCGCGCCGTCATGCGCGAGCAGCTCGGCGAATCCGGCCTCTACGACGAGCGCGAGGCGATGGGCCAGGAGGTCCTCGACTGGAGTGGCACCGACGCGGCGTCCCCCGACGACACGGACGCCCCGGCGGCCGCGGACGTCGAGGGCGCGGACGCGCGGGCCGAGGTGCAGGACGTCGAGGGCGCGGACGCGCAGGCCGAGGTGCAGGACGTCGAGGGCGCAGAGACCTCGGGCGACATGGACGAGGTGGCGGACGACGAGGTCGCGCAAGACGACGAGGTCGCGCAAGACGACGAGGTCGCGCAAGACGACGAGGTCGCGCAAGACGACGAGGTCGCGCAAGACGACGAGGTCGCGCAAGACGACGAGGTCGCGCAAGACGACGAGGTCGCCGCCGACGTCCCCGCGCCCGCAGACGAGACCGCGGACGCCGAAGCGCCCGTGGTCGAGGACGAGGCCGCGGCGGATGACGCCGCGGAGGACAGTGAACCCCGATGAGCAGCCCCACTCGACCCCGTACCGGCCGCAAGGCACCCGGCCCCAGGCGTGCGCGCGCGTCGGCGCGGCCTGGCGCCAAGCCGGCGCGTCCCGGCACCAAGGCCAAGGCCAAGGCCGAGGACGGTCCGCCGCGTCTGCAGAAGCTGCTCGCCCAGGCGGGCATCGCCTCGCGTCGCGCCGCCGAGACCCTCATCTCGCAGGGGCGCGTCCGCGTCGACGGCCGACCGGTCACCGAGCTCGGCACGCGCGTCGATCCCCGACAGGCGACCGTCGAGGTCGACGGTCGCGTGATCGAGGCCCAGGAGCCGACCTACATCGTGATGAACAAGCCCGACGAGTGCGTGAGCTCGGCCGAGGCGACCAAGGACCCGCGCGGCCGTCCGACGGTGGTGTCGCTGCTCGGCGGTCTGCGCACCCGCGTGGTGCCGCTCGGTCGGCTCGACTACCACACGCGCGGCGTGCTGCTGCTGACCAACGACGGCGCGCTGCATGCTGCGCTGCTGCACCCACGCCGCGCGGTCCCCAAGACCTACCACGCGAAGTTCCAGGGCAAGCTCGGCGAGAACGAGCTCGCGCAGCTGCACGCCGGCGTGCAGCTCGAGGACGGTACGCGCACGCGTCCCTCCCTCGAGGTCGAGGTCGTCCGCGGAACGACGACCAACACGTGGGTGCAGCTCACGATCTCGCAGGGACTCAACCGTCAGATCCGTCGCATGGGCGACGCGATCGGGCACAGCGTCCTCAAGCTGATCCGGGTCGCGTTCGCGGGGATCACCGCCGACGGGCTGCGCGAGGGTCAGTGGCGTCACCTCAAGCCCGAGGAGGTCGCCGGCCTCTACACGCTCGCGGGGTTCAAGGCCCCGGCGCGGGATCAGGTCGCGCCGGCCGCCACGCCGCGCGGGCTCGCGGTGGTCCGTCCGCGCAAATCGGACCGGGCCGCCGAGGCCGCCGAGGCCGCCGGCAGCACGATGCGACGGGGTCGCGGCGCGCGACCGGCAGCCGCCGCACCGGCCGAGGAGGCCGCGGAGGCCCGGCCCGAGCGGCCGTCGACCCGCGGCCGCCGCTCCGAACCCGCACCGGCCGCGACGCGATCCCCCACCCGACCGGGCCGGCCCGAGGCCGCCGATCGCCCCGTCGAGGGCCGCCGCGGCGCGTCGTCGACGGGGTCCGCCCGGCCCACGCCGTCCACGGCCCGACCCACGCGGACGGCCAAGGCGCCCCGTCCCGCGGGCGCTTCGGGCAAGGACGGCCCCCGTGAGGGCACCCGCCGAGTCGCCTCGGCCCCGTCTCGCCCCGGGACCAAGGGCCGCCCCGGCGCGGCCAAGGCCCATGGCAAAGCCCACGCCAAGGGCGGCAAATCGGGCCCGAGTCGGCTTGCATCGCGAAAGCGGTGAGGCTACTTTCCCGGCCCGCGCCGCGTCCCGGCGCCCCCGCACCATGGCCAAGCTTTCCCAGGTTCTGCGCGATCAGAAGCGCGACGTGTTGATCGACAAGTACGCTGCTCGCCGTGACGAGCTGCGCCGCAAGCTCAAGGATCCGGAGATGTCCCCCGAGGACAAGCAGGCGGTGAGCACGGCGCTGACCAAGCTCCCGCTCAACTCGTGTCGCACGCGCAAGACCCGTCGCTGCATGCTGACCGGCCGCAGCAAGGCCGTGTATCGCAAGTTCGGCCTGTGCCGCGTCGCGCTGCGCGACCTCGCCCTGCGTGGCGATCTGCCCGGTGTCACCAAGTCGAGCTGGTGAGGAGCGTCGTCATGAAGAAGGGCATCCATCCCGATTACCACAAGACCCTGTTCGTCGACTCGTCCACCGGCGACGAGTGGATGACGTTCTCGACGATGGGCGGCAGCGACAAGCGCGAGTACGAGGGCGAGGAAATCCCCGTCGTGCGTCTCGACGTCTCGTCGTACAGCCACCCGTTCTGGACCGGCCACGCGCGTGAGCTCGACGCCGAGGGGCGCATCGATCGCTTCCGCCGTCGCTACGCCGGCAAGAAGAAGGCGTGATGGCCCGCGCGGGGGCCTCGGCATCTCGGCCTGCGTCGATCGGCGGCGCAGGCAAAGGGGCGGTCCTCCGGACCGAGGCCATCGAGGCCCCCTTCGCGCCCGGCCGCGGCCTCGTCGACGACGCGCTGCTCGCCAAGCTGATCGGCGTTGCGCTCGAGCGGGGCGGCGACTTCGCCGACCTGTTCTTCGAGTACCGCCGCAGCAGCGCCATCGCAATGGAGGATGGTCGCGTCCGCAACGTGTCGGGCGGCATCGACATGGGCGTCGGCGTCCGCGTCGTGCAGGGCGAGGCGGTCGGCTACGCATTCGCCGAGTCCATCGATCCCGAAGAGATGATTCGCGCGGCACAGACCGCCAGCCGGATCGCCCAGGGCGGTGGCAAGGCCCAGGCGGTGCGCGTGCGGACCCGCGAGGTCCCCAGTCGCTATCCCGTGCACCGCGAGGTCGTCGACATCGCAGGGATCGACAAGGTCGAACTGTTGCGCCGCGCCGACGCGGCCGCGCGCAAGGTGTCCAAGAAGATCATCCGCGTCGACGCGTCGATCGTCTCGGTTCACAAGGAGATCCTCGTCGTCGACAGCCACGGCTGGGTCGCCTACGACCAGCAGCCGATGGTGCGCTTCGGCACCAGCGTCATCGCCCGCAACCGCACTCGCACCGAGTCGGGGAGCTCGGGCGGCGGCGGCCGGCTCGGCCTTTCGTACTTCGAGCGGGTCTCGCCCGAGGAGCACGGTCGCGAGGCCGCCCGCGTCGCGCTGGTCAACCTCGACTCGCGGCCGGCGCCCGCCGGCAGCATGCCGGTGGTGCTCGCGGCCGGTGACTCGGGGATCCTGCTGCACGAGGCCGTGGGCCACGGGCTCGAGGCCGACTTCAACCGCAAGCGGACGTCGAACTACACCGATCGCATCGGTGAGCGCGTGGCGTCGCCCGGCGTGACGGTGATCGACGATCCGACGCTCCCCGGCAGCCGCGGCAGCATCGACGTCGACGACGAGGGCGTCACCGGCGACGCCGAGGTCCTCATCGAGGACGGCATCCTGCGCGGGTACATGCACGATCGCATCAGCGCACGGTTCTTCGGCCGCAAGCGCTCGGGCAGCGGGCGGCGCGAGAGCTTCCGCGACGTCCCGATGCCGCGCATGACCAACACGCTGATGTCGGCCGGCCAGGACGATCCCGAGGACATCATCCGGTCGGTGAAGCGTGGCGTCTTCGCCAAGAAGTTCTCCGGCGGCCAGGTCAACATCTCCAACGGCGACTTCGTGTTCAGCCTGACCGAGGGTTACCTCATCGAGGATGGGAAGCTCACCGCGCCGCTGCGGGGCGCGAACCTCATCGGCAACGGACCCGAGGCCCTCACCACCGTGAGCATGATCGGCAACGACTTCTCGCTGTCCGACGGCATGTGGACCTGCGGCAAGGACGGGCAGAGCGTGCCGGTCGGCGTGGGCATGCCGACGATCAAGCTCGACCGACTGACCGTCGGAGGCACTGCGCTGACATGAGTGACGCAAGGGGCCCCCGGGCCAAGACGAAATCCGCGAAGGCGAAGCCCGCGAAGGCGAAGCCCGCCGCGAAGACGAAGGCCGCGAAGAAGGCGAAGCCCGCCGCGAAGACGAAGGCCGTCGCGAAGGCGAAGCCCGCCGCGAAGGCGAAGCCCGTCGCGAAGGCGAAGCCCGCCGCGAAGGCGAAGCCCGCCGCGAAGGCGAAGCCCGTCGCGAAGGCGAAGCCCGTCGCGAAGGCGAAGGCCGTCGCGAAGGCGAAGGCCGTCGCGAAGGCGAAGCCCGCCGCGAAGGCGAAGCCCGTCGCGAAGGCGAAGCCCGCCGCCGCGTCCGGTGTCGAGCGGCTGCTCGCGGTGGCCGAGCATGCCATCCAGCACGCGCGGCGCCTCGGCGTCGATGCGGCGGAGGTCAGCGTCGCCACGGGGCACGAACTCGAGGTCTCGGTCCGCCAGGGGGCGGTCGAGCTGGTGAAGGAGGCCGGGAGCAGCGGGCTGTCGGTGCGGGTGATCCGTGACGGTCGCGTTGCCACGAGCTCGACGACCGACCTCGGCCGCGCCGCGGTGGAGGCGTTCCTCGCCCGCGCCGTCGAGATGGCCGAGGTCAGCGAGTCCGATCCGCTCGCCGCCCCGCCGGGTCGACGCGAGCTGGCCAAGCGCTGGCCCGAGCTCGACCTGTTCGACGAGCGGACCTCGCGGATCGACGCCGAGGAGGCGATCGCCCTGGCGCGCACCGCCGAGGCCGCCGCGCTCGGGGCCGACAAGCGCATCACCGCGTCCGAGGGCGCATCGTTCGGCCGCAGCAGCGGGCACTCGGTGCTCGCGAACACGGCGGGGTTCGTGGGCGAGCGCGCGGGCACCTACCAGTCGCTGGCGGTGCAGGCCGTCGCCGACGACGAGGGCGGCAAGAAGCGCAATGGTGTCTACTGGACGGGCGGTCGGTTCTTCTCCGAGCTCGAGTCGCCGACGGCGGTGGGCCGCGAGGCGGCGGTCCGCGCGTTGCGTCACCTCGGCGCGACGAAGATGGACACCGGCGTCTTCCCGGTGGTGTTCGACAAGGACGCCGCGCGGGCGATCCTCGGGCTACTCGCCGGCTGCATCCTCGGCGACGCCGTCTATCGCGAGCGCAGCTACCTGTCGCGCAAGCTCGGTCAGAGCGTGGCGAGCAAGCACGTGACGATCGTCGACGATCCGTTGATCCGCCGCGGGCCAGGCTCTCGGGCGTTCGACGGCGAGGGCCGACCGGTGCGCAAGCTCCTCGTCGTCGAGGGCGGCAAGCTGCAGACGTTCCTGCTCGACACCTACAGCGCGCGCAAGCTCGGCGCCGAGCCGACGGGTTCGGCGGCCGGGGGCGGCGGCATCCCCCACGCGAGCACCAGCAACTTCGTGCTGCAGGCCGGCAAGTGGCGCCCGGCTCAGCTGCTCGAGGGCATCGAGCGCGGCCTGTACGTGCACCGCATGATGGGCTTCGGCTTCGACGCGACGACCGGCAACTTCAGCCGCGGCGCCGAGGGCTTCCTCATCGAGAACGGCGAGCTCACGGTGCCGATCGGCGAGATCACGATCTCGCGCAACCTCGACGAACTGCTGAAGGGCATCGATCGGGTCGCCGACGATCTGGATCATCGCACCGCGATCACGTCGCCGAGCTTCCGGGTCGACGAGATGACGATCGCAGGGGCGTAGCGAGACGCACTCGCGTCTCCTCCGCAAACTACCAAGCAAATGGGAAGGGACGGCCCGTCCCATCCCTTCCCTCCGTCGGGCAGAGCCCGCCGGAGCCTCCCATCCCTCCGTCGCTTCGCTCCTTGCCTTCGTCGCGGGTGAACGCTTCGCGTTCATCCGCAACTCAGAACGCGACCGTGAGGCCGCCGGGCCGCGGTCGCAGCCGTGCCTGCGACGACGGCCGACTGCGCCGCAGGTCGAGCACGAGCAGGGCGATGAAGGCCACCGTGGTCGCGCCGGCGATCGCGAACGCGACGTCGGCCCCGATCGCCAGCGGGCGACTCGAGCGCGCCGCGGTGGCCACGTCGTCGCTGCACAGCAGCATTCCGCCGCCCTGCGTGCAGCCACCGTTCGCCGTCTTCGTGCGCGCCAGCGAGGTCGCGCCGAGGGAAGTGCCGACGACGAGGCCGCCCGCGCCCACGCCCAGCAGCGCCCACGTCACGGGCTGCACCCGGCGATTGCGTGGGGTCGCGGAGGGGTAGGGGGTCGTGTCCGGCGCGGCAGTGACGGGCTCGTCGGAATCGGCCGATGGTCCGGCCGCGGCCGCGGCCTCGCGCTGCTTGTCGAGCCGCCGCTGCAGGCTCTTCTTGCGCTCGTCCAGGGCGGCGCGCTCGGACGCCGGCGCGAGGGCCCGGTAGCGATCGAGCGCGAGGATCGCCTCCTCGAACCGGCCGGCCCGATCGTAGGCGAGGGCGGCGTTGTACAGCATGTCGAGGTTGCCCGAGAGGGCATGCGCCTGCTCGAACGCGGTCGCGGCCGCGTCGTACGAGCCCTCCGCGAACAGCGTGCGGCCGTTGTCGTAGAGCTCCTCCGCGCGGGCGAGCTCCGCCGCGGTGGGCTTGTTCGCGGCCCGGGCCGGCGAGGCGGCGGCGGCCGCCACGACGAGCACGAGCACGCCGGCGCACACCCGATGCTGCAGGCCCGCCCCCACGGCGCGAGTATACTGGCGCCGCCCGTGCGTCTGCAGGCAATCCGAACCGCGGGGCCGATTCGACGGCCGAGGGGTCCGCACCGCGCGGGGTCGATCGCTGGGCTCGTCGCGCTGGCGCTCGGCGGTTGCACGCTCACCGCGATCGACCCCGACGCGTGCGATGGGCTCGAGGACTGCCGCCGCGCGTTCGGGGTCGGCTCGGTGTGCGGCGCCGACGGGTTCTGCAGCGCGCCGCTGCAGCACCCGCGGTGCACCCGCAGCTGGCCGTCGGGTCTACTCGATCGCCCCGAGGACTTCGGCGACACCCTCGTCATCGGCGCGCTGTTCGACTTCGTCGAGCACGCCGACACGCTCCTGGCCGCCGAGCTCCCCGTGCGCCAAGTGGCGGGCCAAGGTGGGCTCGAGGGGCGGCCGGTCGGCATCGTGCATTGCGACACCGCGGCGATGGCCGGCGACGACCTCGACGACCTCGATGGGGCGGCGAGCGCCGCCCGGTTCCTCGCCGACGCGATCGGTGTCCCCGCGATCGTGGGTCCGCGCGGATCGTCGCGGACCCAGGCGGTGTTCGAGGCGGTCCGCGATCGCGACGTGCTGGTCATCTCGCCGTCGGCGACCAGCCCCGCGCTCACCGGGATCGACGCGACCGACCCGAGCTTCGAGGCCCCGGGTCTGCTGTGGCGCACGGTGCCGCCCGACACGCTGCAGAGCGAGGTGATCGCCGCCGACATGCTCGCGCGCTCGGCCACCCGCGTGGCGGCGATGTACCAGCTGGGTGCGTACGGCGAAGGGCTGGTCGATCTGTTCGAGAGCCGCTTCATCGCCGACGGCGGCGAGACGGTCGAGCGCATGCCGTTCGAGTCGGGGCAGTTCGCGACGACGGTGGCGACACTCGGGGCCAGCGTCGCTGCCGGCGAATACGACGAGGTTCTGTTCGTGTCGTCGGACCTCGCCGACTACACCGCGTTCCTGCTCGCGGCCTCGGCGACCGACGCCCTCGTCGACGCGTACGCCTCGCCGGATGTCGGGCTGTTCTTCGCGGACGCGGCGTTCAACGACATGCTGCTGGTCGACACGGCGCAGCGCGCCGCACCGCTGTACCCGCGGATCCGCGGGACGCGGCCCGCGAGCGCCGAGGGCGTACTGTTCAACGCGTTCGCGGCGGCCTATGCCGCCGAGTTCGACGCCGACGCCGACTCCTCCGGCTTCACGCCGCACGCCTACGACGCGGCGTGGCTGGTGCTGTACGGCATCGCCCGGGCCAGCTTCGAGGAGGAGACGATCGGCGGCCTCGGCATCGCCCGCGGCCTGCGGCGGGTGAGCTCGGGCGAACGCGTCGACATCCTGCCGACCAACTGGCTGACGGTCGTCGAGCGATTCCGCAGCGGCGCGTCGATCGACGTCGAGGGCGCGTCGGGTCCGCTCGACTACGATCCGGACACCGAGGAGACCACTGCGCCGATCTCGGTGTGGGCGATCGCGATGGAGCCGTCGGCCCCGATCGGTTGGGGCTTCGTCGAGGTCGATCGCGTGGACCCGGCCGACTGATCGGGGCCGGCGGCGTCAGCCCGCGGGCGGGCAGTACGTGTTGTTGAGCGCGTGCCCGGTCATGTCCGAGTACGTGTACGGGCCGGTCAATCCGTTGTAGCTGCCGACGAGCTGGCCGGTCGTCGCGTCGACCTTGTGCGCCGCGTTGTCCACCGCCCAGAGATAGCCGTCGACGTCGATGCTCACGCCCTTGACGGTCTGCCCGTTCACGAAGCTCGGGCCCGGCATCAGCGTGTTCATGTCGATCGAGAAGGCGCCGCCGTCGACCGCGACCCAGATGAGGTCGTTGGGGCCCTCGACGATGCCGCCGAGGCTCATGAAGCCGGCCACCACGGGTTCCCAGGTCTCGGTCGCGACATCGAACCGCGCCGCGCTCGCGCCCAGCACCGACGACACCCAGACGTTGCCGAGGTGATCCACCGTGATTCCGTAGGGCGCAACGCCGGCGGGGACCGGCCACAGCTGTACGCTGTAGTCGTCGATGTCGATCCGCGCCAGCTGGTTGTTGAAGCTGATGCCACCCATCGGTGTGAAGAACAGGTTGCCCTCGGCATCGACCGCACCGCCGTAGGCCCCGAGCTGGGTCCCGGGGAAGCCGTCGACGGGGACCTGCTGGACGATGTCGCCGGTGTCGCCGTCGAGCAGCGAGGCGATGACCCCACCGGCTCCGCCGAGGCCGGGCGCGAGGCCTGGCGTCGCGCTCATCACCGTCCACACCTGCTCGCCGACCGCGTCGCAGGTGTCGCGGGAGAGCGTGCCGGGCGTCCACGCGACCGGTCGTTGGTTGGTGGTGGGGAACTCGACGTACCACGCCCGGCACTCCTCGACGTCCCAGCCGAGGAGGTTGTTGGCCCCCGTCGAGGTCTGGATCCCCGGCATGCCGTTGCTCTCCTGGCACTTGGTCGTGTCGGCGTAGAACTTCACGAGGCCGCCGTGGCGGTTCGCGACCGCGACGTCGCCCGACAGACTGACGGAGGTGCGCGACGGATTGCCGGCGCCGTCGGGGCGGGTGATGTACCGGCCCTCCTCTTCGAGCGTGCGGGTGTTGACCTTCGACACCGTGCCCTGCTCTGCGTTGGCGATCCAGATGTACTCGTACTCGCAGCCGCAGCCGTCGGAGACGTCGGTGTCGCCGACGCCGACGTCGAAGATCGGGTTGCCCGTCGTGTCGGCGGATCCAGCCGAGCTGCTCCCGGTGGTGGTGCCGTCGGCGGATCCGGTCGTGGCCGCGGCCGTCGTGTCGGCGGTACCCATGACGGATGTTCCGCTGCTCGAGCCGGAGTCCTTGTCGAACGCGTTGGAGCCGTCGTCGCCGCCGCACCCGAGTGTCGCCGCGACCGTAAACCACGCGACCTGCCGAACCGTCGTCATCGTCGTTGTCCCCCCGGTGGCCGCCATCCGATCGCGGCCGCCGCGTTCGGACGCTACCAGCCTGGGACCGTCATGGCGCAGCGCGCTCGCGTCGCTTCGCTCACGCGCCGCCTCGGGAACCGCGGGCGCGGTCGTCGAACACCCAGGGGTTCGCCCGTGTTGGCCTCAGGTGCGGCCGCGGACCGGCGCGCTCGAGCGCATCCATGACTCCGTCGCGGTGGCGTCGCGGGCCCCATGGATCGCGACGTCCGAGAACCGCAGCGCGGTCGCGAGCTCCGGATCGAACACGAACTCGCGCAGGGTCGCCTCGAGGTCGAGCACACAGACGCGGTGGCCGGCGCAGCGCTGGCCGATCGCGGCGAGGCCCGCCGCATCGAGCTCCAGCTGCGGCATCCAACCCTGCTGGATACGCCGGCCGCCGAGGCGTCCGTGGTCGAAGGGGCGGACGTGGCAGGCGTCGGCGCTACCGCACAGCTGCGGCACGAAGGCGACCTCCCAGCGGTACCGCCGGCCCTCCCAGTCCGCGCGTACCGACGCCATCGCGCCGGCATCGCGGGTGAGGGCGTCGCCGATCGTCGCTTCGATGGTCGCGAGCAGGGCGTACTGATCGCGAGCGTCGATCGCCGCGGTGTCGGTCGTCGGGGAGTCGGACGGCACGTCCTGCGCCGAGGCGGTCTCGGGCGTGGACTCGTCGGCGCGGCAGGAGACGGCGAGCAGGAGCACGGCGATCGCGGTGCGCATGTCAGCTCTCCCCCACGGCGACGGTGAGCTCGGCCATCAGCAGCGGATCGACGCCCGCGTCGAGGGCCAGCGCCTGCGCCCGTGCGGCGCGGGCCCGCGTGAGGTCACCTGCTGCGGCGGCGACGAGGCCGGCGTGGAGGTGCAGCTCGGCGTCGGCGGTCTTCCACACCATCGCACGATCGATCGCAGCCCGGGCGGCGTCGATTCGCCCGAGCCGCAGCAGGGCGAGGGCATGGGTGTCGTGGGCGGCGATGTTCTGCCGCGCGGAGAGCTCGGCCTCGGCGAGCTGCAGCGCGCGCTCGGGCTCGGAGCGCGTCCGCGCCAGGTACATCGCCACCGCGCGGGGCTCCGCGTCGGCGAGCGCGAGGCCCTCCTCGCGCAGCACGCTGGACTCGTCGTGACGGCCCGCGCCGGCGAGCCACTCGGCCTGGCGCAGCAGATCCTCGGCGGCGCTCTTGCGGGCGAGCGCGGCCCGCTGCAGCTCGATGGCCTCGTCCACGCGCCCGAGTCGGTGGAGCGCGCGGGCCTGCAGCACGAGGGCAGGGCGGTACTCCGGCACGAGCTGGAGCGCGGCACCCGTGGCTCGGAGCGCGAGCTCGGCCTCACCGCGGCGAAGATCGATCTCGCCGAGATCGACGAAACACCACGCGCGGGACTCGGGGTCGCGCATGCTGCCGGCGTCGAGGGCGAGCGCCATCACCTCGCGGGCACCGTCGACGTCGCCCATCAACCAACGCATGTGGGCCGCCCGGTTGTAGCTGCGCAGGTCGGGCCGCAGATTCATCGCGGCTTGGTAGCTGTCGATCGCGGGGTCGTATTCGCCGAGCTCGAGCAGCGCATCGCCGGCGAGGAGGTGCCCGGTGGGATCGTCGGGGCGGACGCCGATGTACTGTCGCGCAGTCGCGAGCGCGTCGCGGAAGCGGTGCTGATCCTGCTGGATCATCGCGGCGACCATCAGCGTCTCGGGGTTGCTGGCGTCGCGGCGAAGGGCCGCCCGCAGGGCGTCCTCGGCGTAGCGGCGGTAGCTCTCGTCGCTGGTCTCACGGGCGCGTCGGAGCATCCGCAGCGCGAGCTCGTCGTAGGCCGCGACGTCGTCGGGCCTCGCACGCACGCGGTCCTGGGCCGCGGCGATCGCCGCCTCGGCCTCGCCCTCGGCGGGGATGTACGCGAGGGCGAGCGCCGCGTCGGCCGCCGCGGTGACCGGGGCGGCGACCGGGTCCGCGGCGGTGACCGGGGCCGAGGCGGACGTGGCGGGGGCTCTGGGGGTGTCACAGGCCGCGAGGCACGCCAGGATGAGCCCGGTATGACGCCACGGCGATCGAAGGGAGTGTCGATCCATGCGGGCCGGGGTACGTTCGCCGCCCACGCCCGGATCGGAGGGACCCGCGTGGCCGGCTCTCCGATCCAGCGCCGGGCGTGCGAACGTAGACGGGGATGATGCGGCGATTCGCTCCCGTGCCGCTGGCGGCCCTGTTCCTCTTCGTCGGCACGATGCACTTCGTGCGGCCCGCGTTCTTCCTCCCCCTCATGCCGGGGTGGTTGCCCGCCCACGCCGAGCTCGTCGCGCTGTCGGGCCTCGCGGAACTCGTCACGGGCGTCTTGCTGCTCGTGCCCGCGTGGCGCGTCCTCGGGGGCTGGCTCGCCTTCGCGACGCTCCTGGCGGTCTGGCCGGCGAACTGGCACCACGCGCTGTCCGGCGGGATTTCCCACCCCGACCTGCCGCGGGCGATGGCCGACGCGACGGTCGCGTGGGTGCGGCTGCCGATGCAGATCCCGCTGCTGTGGTGGGCCTGGTGGGTCGCGCGCCATGGCAGCCCCGCACCCGTGCCGCGGTCTGTCGCGCGGCGTTCTCCCGCGAGTGTGGTGAGTCGTTGATCCACGACGCACCCCACCGAGTGGTCTACCCCTCGGGCTCGGTCGACGGCATCCCCGTCGGGTCGCAGCCCCACTGGAAGTTGTCGATGAACGCGTAGCTGTCGAGGATCGAGTCCGAGAGATCGAAGATCGCGAACACGACGGTGATGTGCTCGCTCGGCGCGACGCCGGCGGTGGTCGTGAGCCAGTTGGTGCCCGCGTGCTGCTTCATGCACGTGTTGTCGAACTCGGCCAGGTTGGCCCCGTCGTCGCGGAAGTCGAGGAACCCGGCGTTGAGCGAGATCGGGTTGCCGGCCGCGTCGAAGGAGATGTTGCCGGTCCACAGCTCGGACTCGAGCCAGCCGACGTACATGTCATTGAACTGCGAGCCGTAGTAGTCCGGGTACTCGACCGAGAAGAATGCGAAGTCGTAGCTGAACGAGATCACATCGGGCGGCACGTCGAGCTCGAAGCGCATCTCGACGTAGTCGTTGGCCTCGCCGCCCTGGCTGAACTGGCCGTTGATCGTGTTCGAGCAGTCGCCCGTGCCGAGCAGCGCGACGTTGTTGGTGCAGTCGCCGCCGACATCGTTGGTCCGCAGCGGCGCCGGCAGGTTCGCGCCGGGATCGTTGCCGCCGAGATCGTCGTTGCAGTAGGTGGGGAAGCCGTTGCTGTCGAAGAAGGGCGTCTCGCTGTCGAGGTCGCTCACGAAGCCGCTGCCGATCACCGCGTAGTGCGTGCCTTCGCGCGGGTCGAACGTGTTGGTGCCGCCGAATGCGGTGCGGACGCCCAGCGCGCCCGCGGGGCCCATCGTCGTGGCCGTCACCTGGGGCTCGCCGGGGCAGTTGAGGCCGATCGCCTGGAACAGGTCGTTGCCGCCGTCGCACGGCACGTGGTCGGGGATGGTGCACGTGCACTCCTCGGTCTCGCAGGCCGTGCCCCCCTCGTCGACGGCGTCCCCGGTCTCACCGCCGATGTCGAACTTCGGGCCGCTTCCCCCTGGGTCCACACCGCTGCTGCTGCCGTCGCCGCCGGTCGTGCCGGCGGTGTCGGCGGCCGCCGTGCCCGCGTCGGTCGCCGCGTCGTCGTCACCGGCGCCCTGCGTCGGGTTGATGCCCGAGCCGCCCGAGGCTGCGCCACCCCGACCGCCGTCGGCGGCGCAACCGAGGGCCAGGATCATCAAGCTCGCTGCTCGCGTCGCGCTCCGCATGTGCCGCTCGATTCCGTGGCCGTCGGGGTGGTGCGTGCGTCGGCACGCGAGCGAACGGCCATCGAAGCGCAGTGTGCATCGGGCGTTCCACCGGGGGCAAGGGGGAGAACCCGGTGTCGGCTCGGCCACCGGCGACGGCGGATGCGGCAGCCGGCTGGGCGCGGTGCCCAGGCGAGTTGCACCGACGGTGCTGCCGATGACAGTCCGCGCAGCTCGACGGTCGCCGGGGGCGTCGGCTACGCTCGGAGGCCGAACGATGGGCGACATCATCCACCTGGGGAAGATCCGCAAGGCTCGCGAGCGTGCGGCCGAGAAGGCCCGCGCCGACGCCAACGCGGTCCGACACGGACGGACGCGGGCCGAGCGGGAGCGGGATGCCGCCCTGCGCACGCGCGAGCGCGAGGCCGTCGACGGTGCGCGCCTCGAGGCGCCGGCCGCCGAGATCCTGGAGTCGCCGCAGGAGACCGCGGGCCCAGACCCCGACGAGCCGGGCTGAGCCCGATCACGGTTTCGTCGATCGGAAACCATCGCCCTGGTTCGCGCGTACACGACTCGCGGCGCGGGCCCGTGTGTGCATCACACGGGCGGGTGCAAGGCCTGAAGCCCCGCGCGCGTTCGGACCATGCAAGCGAGAGGCACCATGCGGCGGAGCATCACCTGGGGAACGATCGTCGGCGTCGCGCTAGTCACCCGGATCAGGGTTTTCTACCAAAAAGATCACGCGTCCCCGTGCACCGCGAGGGTGCGGTCGCCGAACTCGCGGAGCTTGTCGAGGATCTCGTCGGCGGTCTTG
>JBIJCC010000152.1:0-21326 GCA_044344875.1 Nannocystaceae bacterium | reverse complement strand
ACCGTGTTCTGCATCTCCGCGCGTTGGCACAGAGCGACCGTTGGGACGACGGCATCATCGCGACCCTCAAGCCACTGCGAAAGCGGATCCAATGTGCCGCGTGATCAGACAGAGAACCAGACCCGCCGTTTCCTCCGCGTAGCCGCCTGCGACCAGTACGGCCCCGGACGAGTCGATCGCCACATCGTATGCGATCTCGGCCAAGGGACCTGGATCGGCCGCAGGACCATCGTAGGTGTTCGTCCAAACCTCGACACCTCCCGGCGAATACAGGCGAACCCAGACATCGTCAGCAACGCTCCCGCACACGGCAACGACACCCCCGGGACCGGTCGCCACCGCCATCGCCGCGTCCGAGGACGATTCACCTCCACTTTTGGTCCACAGCGTCGAGCCCTCTGAGTCAAGTTTTCGGAGCCACCAGTAGCGCAAGGCACCAGAGATCTCGACAGACCCCGCGACGTAGAGATTGCCGGCATCGTCAAGCGCAACGCCGCGCCCCACATCATCAAGCGGCTGATCAATCGTCTGCGCCCACAAGAGCGCCCCATCCGCGTCATACTTCCGCACCCAGATGTATGAATCGTCAGGCAAGTCACCCGACTGCGTAGACCCGACGACATAAAAATCGCCGTTGGAGTCCGCAACAATCGAGGCGGCCTGAACTCCATCATGAAGCACACTGTCGTAGGTGGTCGTCATCAGAGGAAGGCCCGCGGCATCAAGCTTACGCCACCAAGCATTGGACTCTTGGCCGACAACATTAGCAGAGCCGCCAACAACCCAGACCGCATCGAACGGCGAGTACGCGACAGCAGATACCGAAGTGGCCGTTCCGTTGGGGTAGGCGTACATTGACGACCACCCTACGGAGCCATCGTAGCCGTACGTAGAAATCGTTCCATCAAACTGCCCGACCGCAACACTATCGAACTCGTCTACTGCCACGGAGGTAGCGGTCCCTGTCTCGAACGTCCGGCTCCAAATCAGCGTTCCGCTCACCACGCAGTCAATATTGCAGCCATCCGCGTTCGCATCGTTACCATCATCGCAGCTCTCCTCGTATTGAGTTCTCCCGTCGCCACAGTGAGGACCGCGGGACGAGCATCCAGGACTGCAACCTCCGTAGGCTCCATCATTGACGCCATCGTCGCAGACTTCCTCTGCATCGAGGTGACCATCCCCGCAAACACCGCCACCCGCAGTCGTGTCCGAGACAGAGGTCCCCCCGTCACCGGTGGTCAAGCTCCCCTCGTCGCTCGCAACTCCCGACGACTCAACACTCGTCATGCCGGTCGAAGCGGTGTCCGGATCTCCAGAGTCGGCTGTGGTGCTCTGGTCCTCGCCAGCGTCATCCACCAGAATCGGCTCATTGGGCGAATAGCAGCTCGCCGTCGCAAGAAGCACCGAGAGCAAGCGCGCCTCGAGACCGGTCGTGTACGTTGGCATCGTCCGCACTGGTCGAACGTACCACGCCGGTGTTGCACGGCAGCGAGGAGAAAGTCGGGCGCCGCCCTAACCGAGGTCCTTCGTGACTCAGCTCACAAGAGCCACGGGCCCAACTGACCCGACCGGTCCGAATGGCCCCGACTAGGGCGCGTGCACGCTCGCATCCGGCGTCGCGGCCACCAGCACCGGGCTCGGCACCGGGACGGCGAGGCGCACCGCGCCGTGCATCAGCCGCCACAGCGCGCTGACGACGAGCGGGACGACGAGCAGGACGAGGAGGATCGCGACGGCGATCATGCGTTCACCGGCTCGTGCTTGACGAGGTTGGTCACCTCGACGACGCCCGGGGCCGACCAGGCCGCCGCGATCGCGTCGTCGATGGCGCGCCACGACCCTGCCTGACCGCTCAGGGTCACGCGGCCGCCCACCGCCTCGACCGCGATCGACCGCGCGTCGTCCAGGGCCTGACGGACGAGGGCCGCCTTCACGAGATCGTGCACGGGCACGGTCGCCGCGCCGCCCTCGAGCTTCACGGCGTCGCGGATCATCACCACACCGACGATCGGCCGGATCGCCCGCTCGGCGGCGACGCGCTGGAAGTTCCACATCGCCTCGCCCTCGAGGGTGACCACGCCGCGCTCCACCTTCGCCGTGACGGTCTTCGGCACGAGCACGTTCCACTCGAGCACCTGGGCGATGCCCGTCGCGATCTCGGCGTCGCTGCGCGTGTGCTTCGACAGCACGTTGACCGCGAGCTCCTGCGCCACCGCACGGACGCCGGCGACCCGCTTGGTCGCGGCTTCGGCCGCGGCGCGCTCGACGAGGTTGTCGACCGTCCCGAGCAAGGTCACGGCGCCGCCGTCGACCGCCACGCGCACGTGCGCTGCGTTGACGCGGGGGTCCCACGCCAATTCCTGCTCGACATCGTGCTTGAGTTGGAGATCGGTCTTCTTCACAGGCGTCGCCACAGCACGACGCGTGCCACGGGGCGAATCGAGCAGTGGCGCCACGCCGCTCGCCGGGTGACGGGCGCCTGCGCCCGATCGAGGCGTCATGGCGTGGGCGCATGGGCCGATCCGCCGGCGCGTTCCGGTCATGGCGCGAGCGACCCGCGATTCATGGCCCACGTTCGCGACACGTCGCCGCGACCACCGCGCGCGCGTCGGTGAGCTCGCGCCGCGCCCCGTCGAGCGCCTCGGCGTCCGCCCACTCGATTCCCGCGGCGACCACCCGATCGGCCTCGGCGCAGGCGCCCTGGCGCACCAGCGCATCGGCCTCGTTCTGGTACGACAGCGAGATGTGCCTCGCGTCGCGCGGGGCGTAGCGCTCGAGGAGCGCGCGGCCGCGACGCGCGTCATCGAGGGCCCCGACGAGGTCGCCCGCCTCCATGCGGGTGTAGCCGCGGGCGATCAACGCCAGCCCGTGCGCGGGGTTGGGCTCGTTCACGTCGAACAGGACGCCGTCGTAGAGCTCGAGCGCGCGGCGCGGGTCGCCGGCATCGCCGACCGCGTTGGCCAAGGTGATGACGCGACCGATGTGCTGGGGGTTGTCGCGCCGCATGTGCAGCGCCCCGATCGCGACCGCCCGCTCGGCCGCCTCGACCGCCCCCGTGAAGTCGCCGAGCGCCCCGTATGTCTGCGAGCGCAGCATGGCCGCGGACGCGAGCCGCGGGTGGCTCGGGCCGCCCCGACGCTCGAGCACCGCCTCCGCGAGCGCGAGCTCGGCGAGGGCCTCGTCGAACGCTTCGAGTCGCACCAGGCTCTGGGCGAGGTTCACCCGCGCCTCCGCGGTCGGCAGCGATTCCGGGCCCCGAAGCTCCACGAACTGCGCGACGACCTCCCGTCGGTACGCGAGGGCCTCCTCGTCACGCACGAGCTGGTTGAGGATCTGCGCCAGGTTGGCAGTCGCCACCACGCAGCGCTCGCCACAGCGGAGCGCTCCGCAGCCATCGACCGCGTCACGCAGCAACCGCTCCGCGACCTCGAAGTCGTAGGCGAGGGCCGCGAGCAACCCGCGGTCGGTCTCGAACTGGTGGGCCTCGCACGGCTCGAGCTCCGCCCGCGCCAGGTTGGCCTCGGCGTCCCGCGCCCACCGCTCGGTACCCTCGAGGTCGGCGTCCTCTGCGAAGAGCAGCGCGGTGCGCATCGCCGCGATCGCGGCGGTGTCGTGATCACCGATCTCGCTCGCAGCGAAGTAGGCCTCGGAGAAGCCCGCGCGCGCGAGCTCAGCCTCGCCGAGGGTGTCGTGCATGCGCGCGATCCGGAGCGACAGTCGCACCGCAGCCGGGCGACCGAGCTCGCCGAGCGCCCACGCGGCCTCGCGGGCGTCCTGCGCCGCAGCGAGGCCCGCGTCGACCTGGTTGGCGTTCCACAGCGCGTCCGCGACGGTCTCGCGATCACGCACGGCGACGAGCCGAGGATCGGTGGCCCCGGCGCCCGCGACGGCCCGCGCGCAGCTGGAGGCCTCGGGCAACGCAGCGACCGCGCCGCTCGCCTCGACCGCGGCGCGCTCGTCCACCGCGAGCACCTCGACGGTCGTGACCAGCTGCGTGGTCACGTCGCGGAGGCACGCGGAGGCGGCGGTCGGCGGCGCGCCGCAGTGCTCGTCCAACGCCACGTGCAGCGCGTCGACCTGACCGTCGAGCGCGGCGACGACACGCCTTGCCTGCTCGGGCGAGTCCGCCGCGCTCACCGAGGCCGTCACGGCACGCCGCGCGCCATCGTCCCAGGCCGCATCGATGCGCGCCCGATCGGCGCAGGCGATCCCGGGTTCCTCGCGCGCGATGGCGGCCGCGAGTCCGAGCAACGCCAGGGCGGACCCCACGGCGACGGCCGTCGTGCGCCGCCGCGGGGCCGCCGGTCGCAGCGCGGCGACGAGCGCACGCATCGACGGCCAACGCCCGTCGCGATCCGACGCGAGGCCCCGCATGACCACCTCGAGCAGCCGCCGAGGCACCTCACGACCCGCGGCAGGCGGCGCGACGAGTCGCGCACACTTCGCGGCGTACGCCCGGTCGAGGTCACCGACGAACGGACGCACGCCGGCGAGCGCCTCGTACAACGCGACGCAGAACGCGTATTGATCGCTGGTCGCGTCGGCGGTTTCGCCGCGGTGCTGCTCGGGCGACATGTACAGCGGCGTGCCGATCACGGTCCCCGCGTCGGTCAACGATCCGGCGAGGGTCTCGATGAGCTCGTGCGCATCGAGCTGCTCGACGATCGCGCGCGCGTCGAGCGGCTCGGCGATCGCGCGCGCGTCACCACCTTCGCCCGCGCCGCGGCGCGCGAGCCCGAAGTCCCCGACCCGCACGCGCCCGTCGTCCCCGACCAGCACGTTGGCCGGCTTGAAGTCGCGGTGCACGAGGCCCGCGTCGTGGGCCGCCGCGAGGCCGTGCGCAGCCTGGACGAACACGTCGAGGATCACGTCGACGCGCCGCGGCGTCGCCAGCCACCGCGCGAGCGTGGGGCCGACGACGAGCTCCATCACGATGTACAGGCCTTGGTAGCGATCCTCGCCGGGGATCGCGTAGGTGCCGACGTCGAAGACCCCGACCACGTTCGGGTGCGACAGGCGAGCGAGGGCGCGGGCCTCGCGGGCGAGTCGCTCGAGGTGCGCCTGCCCGGAGGCGCCGGTGTCGGCGTGGACGAGCTTGATCGCCACCGACCGCGAGAGCACCGGGTCGAACGCGAGCCACACCTGCCCCATCGCCCCCTCGCCCAGGACGCGATCGAGCCGGTAGCAATCGAGCTGTGGCCTGGCCCACGGCCGACGGTCGGACGTGGGTCGGTGCTGCGTCTGCGACCCGGCCGGATCCGCGGGCGGCGGGACCAAGGCCGTCTGCAGCGAGCGGTCCACGGCCTCCGGCGCGAGGGTCCCGTTGTCCAGGGGCGGCCTCGGCATCCCGCCGCGACCGTAGCATGGCGCCCGGCTCGGGGGTGCAGTGGTGCTCGTCCGTTCAGCGAGCCCGGCGCCGCCATGCCGCCGCTCGGTCCGCCGCTCGGCCCGCTCACAGATCGGCCCGGTCGCCACCATGGCCACGATCGGGGATGTCCTCGTCCCCGAGGCGCGGGTCCAGGCTGGGCCGCGATGGGGACCGGGAGCCGGCCCGCCTCGGGGACCGTCGTTGCCCCGCCCTTGGCCCCGCAGGTCGACCTTTGCCAAGCTTGTTCCCGCACCCGCCCGTGAACGCCCCGACCCACCCAGGCCCGCCGATGCGGTCCGACGACGAAGCCCCGCACTCCGACGCGATCGCGCAGGTGCTCCGGGTCGTCGCGATCCTGCGGCGTCGATGGTTGGTCGTGATGGTGACCACCGTGCTCGCGATCGCATCCGCGGCGCTGGCGTTGACGATGATGCAGCCGCGCTGGCGCGCCAGCGCCACGGTCGTGCTGCACATGACCGGCCCCCAGGTCCTCGACAAGGTGAAGGGCGTCGCCGACGACGCCGACTCCCGCGTCGTCGGCTACAAGGAGTACTACCAGACGCAGCGCACCATCATGCACAGCCGTGCGGTGGCCGAGCGCGCGCTGACCAAGCTCGGGCTCGCCAGCGATCCCGTGTTCCTCGGCATCGACGGCATCGAGTCCGAGGCCGAGCGCGTGGCCGTCGCGGCGACCATCGATCCGGTCGAGCGCCTGCGCGAGCTCGTGGTGATCGACGAGGTCCGCAACTCGCGGGTGATGGAGATCTCGTCCGAGTACCCCGACCCGGAGATCGCCCGCGAGATCGCCAACGCGATCGCCGACGCCTACCTCGAGCACACCCGGTCGAGCCGCACCGACGTCGGCTCCGACGCGAAGGACGACATCGCCGAGGAGCGCAAGCGGTCCTACGCGGCGGTGCAGACCGCCGAGCGCGAGCTGCAGGACTTCAAGGACAAGTACGGCATCGCCGCGGCGACGCTGTCCGATCGGCAGAGCGTCATCAACCAAGACATCATGATCTGGTCGGGTCGGGCCAAGCAGGCCGAGGCCGAGCGGATCCAGCGCGAGCGCCTGCTCGAGCAGGCGCTGCGGCTGCACGCCGCCGGCAACATCGCCGCGTCGACCCTGCTGTCGGAGGACAAGCGGGCGCTGTTCGAGACGATGCGCCAGCAGGAGCTCGAGGCCGAGACCGAGTTCACGCAGGTCGACGAGGAGTACGGCCCGAAGCACGTCGAGCACCTGAAGGCCAAGCGCAAGCTCGACCTCGCCCGCGCCAAGCTGAAGCGCGAGGCCGATGACCTCATTGAGTCGCTGCGCGCCGATGTCGACGCCGCGATCGCCACCGAGAGCGACCTCAAGCGCAAGCTCGGCGGCGAGAGCTCGCGGGCGGTCAAGCTCGGCGCCCACGAGCGCGAGTACAAGGAGCTCGACCGCGCCGCCCGGACCGCCGAGGAGAACTACCTGCTCATCGCCCGCCGCGACACCGAGATCGCGATGACCAACCGCGTCGAGGACGAGGGTATCGAGATCCTCGATCGCGCCACCGTGCCGACGATCCCGGTGTTCCCCCGCAAGGCGCTGATGTTCGCGATCGCCATGGTGGCGGGCCTGTCGGTGGGCTCGCTGCTCGCCGTCGCCGTCGACTTCCGCGACCATCGCATCCGCGGCCTGCTGGACCTCGAGCGCGCGCTCGCCAGCTTCGGCGTGCCGGTGCTCGGTCAGCTCCCGCTGCTGGCGCCCGACACCCGCCTCGGGGTCGCCAACGCCCGCGCGCAGCGTCGCGCTCGCGACCTCTACTCGCACCTGTATCCCCAGTCGCTGATGGCCGAGCGCTGCCGTGGCATCCGCACCTCGCTGGCGTTCGCCCAGGGCACCAACGCGCTGCGCACGTTGATGGTCACCTCGCCCAACTCGTCCGAAGGCAAGAGCTCGACGGCGATGAACCTGGCCCTGTCGTTCTGCCAGGCCAGCAAGCGCGTGGTGATCATCGACGCGGACATGCGGCGGCCGCGGATCCATCAAGTGTTCCCCTCGGCGCGCGAGAAGGAGGGCGCCGGTCTGGCCGCGCTGCTCTCGGGCACCGCGAGCATGGACGAGGTCATCCTCGACGCGCCCGACGACGCGCCCCTCGCCCTCAAGATCATCCCCTGCGGCGCGCTGCCGGCCAACCCGGCCGAGCTCCTCGACACCCCGGCGTTCCGCCGCGTGCTGTCCGACCTGCGCGATCGCTTCGACATCGTCATCGTCGACACGCCGCCCGTGCTGCCGGTCACCGACCCGCTCATCATCGCCCGCGAGGTCGACGGCGTGATCCTGGTGACGCGCTGCGAGTCGACGACCCGCGGTGAGGTCCAGCGCTCGCTGGCCCAGCTCGCCAAGGGCGACACCAACCTGCTCGGGGTCGTGCTCAACGAGGTCGACGCCCGCCAGGAGCGCTACGCGTACAACTCGTCCTACTATACGTACCGCGCCAACGAGGCCGAGGGCGACGCGGTCTAGCGGACGGTGGCCGCGCGCGGCCACGGACGGACGACGATGGAAGAGGGCGAAGCGCCAGCAGGACCCGACGACGAGCCCGTCGAGGCGGTGGTCGGGACCTCGCGCCGCGGCAAGTCGACGCCGTGGTCGCGGATCCTCCTCGGCGCCGCGATCATGCTTCCGGCGCTCGCGTTCGGCGGCGTGCACCCGCTGCTCGTCGTCGTGTTCTGCGTGATCGCGTGGGTGCTGTGGCTGCGGCTGTGCTGGCGATCGAAGGCCGGCCTGCGGATCCCGGTGTGGGCGGGCCTCGGGCTGCTCGCCGCGGCGGCGACGCTCGTGCAGTGGCTGCCGCTGGGCGGCATGCGCGAGGCGCTGGCGCCGGGCCTCGACGCGTTGGTGCAGGGCGCCCTGACCGGCACCGACGTGACCGGACGCGCGGGCCTCACCGTCGTCCCCGGCGACACCGGCCTCGAGGCGGCGCGGCTCTTCGCCCTGACCGCCGTGTTCGTCGCCGCCAGCCAGCTGTCGTGGCGCGTGACCGCGGGCTTCGTCGCCGTGCTCGGCAGCGCGGTGGCGCTGATCGGCTTCGCCCACGAGGCCGCGGGCCTCGACTCGATCTACGGCTGGTACGCGGCCCGCGACATCGATCGCTCGACGGTGCCCGCACTCCTCGGGACGTTCGTGAACCCCAACCACCAGTCGGGGCTGCTGCTGCTCGGGATCTTCTGCGGCGTCGCGGTCGCGGCCGACCAACACGCCCACGGCCTCGTCACCGCCGATCCCGGACGCGTCGATCGCTACGGCGATCGGTTCCTGGCCGCGATGGCCGGCGTCACGCTGATGATCCCGGCCCTAGTGCTGTCGCTGTCGCGCGGCGCCCTGGTGGCGTTCCTGATCCTCGGCCCCGTCGCCGCGTGGCTGGGGCTGCGCCGTCAGGGCGCGGGCCGTCGCGCGCGACGTCGACGCGCGGAGCGGCTGTCGCCGGCGCGCATCATGGTGCTCGTCGGCGCCGTGTGCCTGTTCCTGCTCGTCGCGCAGCACGGGGCCTGGCGCGAGCTGGCGACGCTGTCGTCGGTCGCCGAGTCGTGGGGCGAGACGGATCACAAGATCGCCGCGGCCCGCCACGCGCTGCATCTCCTCGAGCTGTCGCCCACGCTGGGCATCGGCCGCGGCGCGTTCATCGACCTCTTCCCGGCGATGCGGGCCGACCCTACCCACGTGATCGCGACCCACCTCGAGTGCGCCCCCGCGGCGATGATCGTCGAGTGGGGCCCGTACGTCGGCGGGGCGCTGCTGGTCGGCATGTCGGCGTGGTGGTGCGCGGCGATGTTCCGCGGCCGCGGTGCCTCGGATCTCAGCGCGCGGCGCATCGTGCTGCTCGGCCTGCTCGCGGTCGCGCTGCAGAACACCGTCGACTTCTCGTTCGAGTTCCTCGGCGTCACTGCGCCCGCGGTCGCCCTGGCCGGCGCGCTGTCGGCCGGGCCCACGCGCAGCGTCGCGCCGCGTCGCGCCGGGATCCTGGGCGGCATCGTCCTGCTCGGGGCGATCGTGCTGGCCATCGCCTCGCGGCCGGGCAGCCAGCTGCGGCGCGAGGAGAACAACGCCGCGGTCCTCGCCGGCACCGCGGACGCCACCGTCGAGCTGCGACGACGGCCGCTCGACGGGCGACTGCACGGGCTGCTCGCCCGCGACGCGGCCAAGCGCGCCGACTGGTCGACCGCGATCGCCCGCGCCGACGTGGCCGTGCGCCTGCGGCCCGGCAGCGTCGACCCATGGCTCATCCAGGGCATCGCGATGCGTCAGGTCGGCCGCCGCGCCGAGGGGGACCGCTCGATCGCCGAGGGCCTCGCACGCCTGCACGACCCGCCGAACGAGGCGCTGCTCGAGTGGCTGCTGCGCGAGTACCCGCGGCCCTCCGATCTCGCCGCGCTGACGCCCGTGGGGGCGGTGCCGTGGCGGTTGCTCGTCGATGCGCTCGCCCCCGTCGCGCCACAGCACGCCGACGCGATGGCCGCCGCGCGGGCGCGCGCCGTGCCCGACGATCCGGAGCCGCTGCGGATCCGCTTCGCCCTGGCGCTCGCCGCCCGCAACCCCGGGTTCGCCCTGCACCACGCGCGCCTGCTCCGGGCCATCGCGCCGCGGGCCGCCGCGCCACACCTCGCGGTGGCGCGGGCCTACGGGGCGATGGGACCCGAGCGCCTCTACGACGCGCGCGACTCCCTGCTGCTCGCGATCGCCGACGAGGCCTTCGCCGACCTCGCCGAGCGCGGCCTGCTCGAGCAGGAGCTCCTCGCGGTGCTCATCGAGCTCGGCGACGACGAGTCGCTGGCGCGGGCGCGCAAGCTGGTGCCCGATCTGTTGTCGCGACCGGCGAGCCGACCGGCGCGCCGCCGCAGCGAAGAGCTCGTCGCGCAGCTCGGGCGGTGACGGCGCGTGCGCTCCGCCCTCGCCTCAGCCCGGTTCGCCGACGACGATGTCGTCGATGAAGAGGTCCGCCGCCGCGCCGTCGGTCCGCGAGCTCCAGGCGTCGAGCGCAACGCCTCCGGCCTTGCCCTGCAGACTCGGGGTCTGATCGGTGCGCTCGATCTGCCAGGCGGTGGGCTCGGCGTCGGCCTCGGGCCACACGCGGGCCTGGAGCCTCGTCGTGGTCGCGTCCTGCTGCACGACCCGCATGCGCGCGCGGTAGACCACCCCGACTTCGATCGGCGCGGCGACCGTGCCCTCGAGCTGCTGCTCGACGCCGTCGACCTCGCGCCAGATGCCGATGCCCGCGGGCTCGCGGAACGACTCGACGAACACGACGTAGCCCTCGCCGGGCGGATCGGTCGTCTGCAGGTGGCCGCCGTTCTGGCGCACGTAGCCGCCGACGCCCTGCGACCCCGCCTCGGTGAACTCGAAGCTGAACGCGATCTCGGCGTCGACGCAGGGCGCATCGATGCCCACCCGCGCCAGCGAGTACGAGCTCGGGGTCGGGACCAGGCGACCGCGCCCCCCGACCACGTCGGCGATCGCGATGCCGCCGAGCTCGGTCCACGGTGCGGGCCACTGCGCCGCATCGCCGCCGTCGAAGGACTCGCTGACGCTACAAGCCGTGGGATCACCGGTCACGTCGGCGGCCGTCGACATCGACGTGGGCCCGGCGCCCGTCGGATCGGACGCGGCGGAGGCCTCGGTGGTGCCGCTGCTGCTGCTGCTGTCGGCGGCTTCATCGGAATCGCTGCCGCACGCGAGCGGCGCTGCTGCCAGCGCGACGACGAGGATGCCCAGGGCCCGCGGCGAGGTCTGCATGTGCCACGAGCCTGGCAACGTCGGCGGCGACTGTCCAGTCGTCGCGCGCCCGCGGTGCTACGCTCGCGCCGATGACTCGACGGATCCGCGCATGCACGATCGGCGCCTCGCTCGCGCTCGCGGCGTGCACGGCCAAACCTCTGCCCGCCGACAAGGCCGAGTACGCCGGGCGCTGGCGCGGCCCCGGCGTCACCCTCGAGATCACGCCCGAGGGCCACGCGCACTACGACCGCGCCGAGGGCAAGGGTCGGGTCCAGATCGACGGCCCGATCAAGGGCTTCGACGGCGACGACTTCGTGGTCGGCGTGATGGTGGTGACGACGAGCTTCGACGTCACGGTACCGCCGACCGAGGCCAACGGCGTGTGGACGATGACGGTCGACGGCGTCGTGCTGACCCGCGCGCCCTGACGCAGGCCCGAGCAGGGCCGTCGCGGCAGGATCAAGTCGGGCCCGGCACCGAGATGTCGGCCGCGTAGAGCCGCGGCTCGTCGATCCTCGCCGCGATCGCGTCGGCGCTGCGATCGCGCAGCCGCACGAGATCCGCGATCTCGCGGCCTTCGGGTCGCAGCGGCGCGAGCACCTCGACGGCGATCGCCTCGTGCCGCGGCAACCACGTCCCGTCGCGCAGGGCCTTGCGGGAGCCGCGGATCGCGATCGGCACGACCGGCGCGCCCGTCTCGCTAGCGAGCCGGAACGCCCCGAGCTTGAACGGCCGCATCCCGACGTCGGCGCAGAACGTCCCCTCCGGGTACAGCATCACGCGCTCGCCGGCGGCGAGCAGCGCGACGACGGCCTCGAGATCCGCGAGCGACTTGGCGGTCGAGTGCCGATCGATGAAGACGTGGCCGACGCGCTCGAGCACCGGGCCGACCCACGGGTTGTCGCGCAGCTCGCCCTTGATCACGAAGCGGATGTCGGGCGGCAGCGTCGCGGCGCAGATGAGGAAGTCGAGGTAGCCGCAGTGGTTGGCGACGAGGATCGCCGCGCCCGGCGGGATGTGCTCGAGCCCGGAGCGGCGCGGGTAGAGGCCAGCCAGGCCGAGGGCGATGCGGGCCTCGAGCTGCGTGAGGCGCCGCGACGCCCGGCCGCGCGGACACAGCCGCCCGAGCACCACCGCGATCGCACACAGCCACGCGATCATCGCGGCGGCCCATACGCCGTAGATCACCCGGGCGACCCGGCGCAGGGCCGCGAGCGCGCGCGCAGGGAGGCTCTTCAGCATCAGGCCCGCGGCCTGCCGCGCGAACGAGCCGTGCCCGACGTGGAGCGTGCCCTCCTGCAGCAGCCGCTTGCTCTCGCGGCGCTGGATCTTGCCGCTCGAGGTCTTGGGCACCGCGCCCGGCGGCACCAGCACGACGCGATCGGGCGGGACGCCGACGCGCGTGGTCACGGCCTCGATGACGCGACCGACGAGCATCTCCTGGGCGAGCGCCTCGCGCTCGCGGGTCTCGGCGACGACCACGATCTGCTCGGTGCCCGCCGCGTCGTCGCGCACGGCGAACGCGGCCACGCAGCCCTGCCGGATGCCGTCGACGCTCGCGGCGGCCTCCTCGATCTCGTGGGGGTAGTAGTTGCGACCGCCCTTGATGATCAGATCCTTGAGCCGACCGGCGATGAAGAGCTCGCCGTCGGCGATGTAGCCGAGGTCGCCGGTGTCGACCCAGCCGCCCGGGCGCTTGACCTCCGCCGTGGCCTCGGGACGGCGGAAGTAGCCCTTGAACGCCGAGGGGCCGCGGAACTGCACGACGCCTTGCCGACGCGACTCGACCGGCGCCCCGTCGGCGTCGACGACCTGGATCTCGTGGCCGTCGACCGCCGTGCCCACGCCCACGAACTCGAGCGCGTCGTCGTCGGCCGAGGCCGGGGTCGCGCGGGCTTCGGCCTCGAAGATCTTGCGATCGATGCGGTCGATCCGCGGCGCGCGACCGACCGGGGGGAACGCGACCGCGACCATGTTCTCGGCGAGGCCGTAGGCGCAGAACAGCACCTCGCGGCGCAGGCCCACCGGGCTGAAGCGATCGACGAAGCGATCGAGCGTCGCGGGCAGGATCGGCTCCGACCCGTTGAGGATCGCGCGGACGCGGTGCAGGTCGAGGTCGGCCACGGCCGCGGGCTCGATCCGTTTCACGCACAGATCGAAGGCGAAGTTCGGGGCCACCGAGCACGTCGCGCGGTACTCCGACAGCGCCGCGAGCCACCGCACCGGCCGCGACAGGAACGCCAGCGGCGACATCAGCACGCAGGGCACGCCGAAGTAGAACGGCATCAGCCAGCCGCCGATGAGGCCCATGTCGTGGTACAGCGGCAGCCAGCTGACGATCACGTCGTCGCCCGCGAGCGCGCAGCCCTTGGCGGCAGCGCGGATGTTGGCCATCACGTTGGCGTGGGTGAGCTCGACGCCCTTCGGATCGCCGGTGCTCCCCGAGGTGTACTGGATGAGCGCGGTGTCGTGGGGCCCCACGGCGACGGCGGTCGTGTCGATGTCGGGGAGCTCGGACGGCACGTTGGCCTGCGGCAGCAGGGCGTCGATCGACAGGACGGCCTCGATGGTCGCCACGCGATCGCGGGCGAGGTCGGCGATGCGCGCCGCCCGATCGAACGTGACGAGCAGCTGGGCCTGGGCGTTGTCGAGGATCCGCGACGAGCGGGCCATGTACTCGGCGATGCGGTCGAGCCGCATCGGCGGGTACAGCGGCACCGGCACGCCGCCGGCGAGCAGCACGCCCATGAACGACGCGAAGTAGCCCAGGCCCGTCGGCAGCATGATCGCGACACAGCGGCCGCGATCGAGGCCCGCGGCCCGCAACGACCGCGCCACCGACAGCGCCGCGCGGTGGAGCATTCGATAGGTGATCGGCAGCGCGGAGCCGTCGTCGTCCTCGAGCACGAGGTGCACCCGGTCGGGCTGGTGACGCACGTGGTACTCGAGGACCTCCACGAGCGTCACGGCGTCGACGGGCGCCGGCGATGGGGGGGCGCTCGGCAGCAGCGCGCGGCGATCGGCGGCGGTGGTCGAGCGCACCGGTATGGCGGCGGCAGCGGGCCCGCGGCGCTGGTCGAGGTGGGCGAGGAGCTGCCGCGGCGTGTCCGCGGTCGCGAACGCCTCCTCGGGCAGGTGCACCCCGAACGCCTCGCCGGCGCGGACCCCGAGCTCGACGCGCTCGAGGCTGCCGAGGCCGAGCTCGCGCTCGAAGGACACGTCGGGGCCGATCGAGCCCAGGCCACGTCCGTCGCTGACGTCGACGACCACGCCGCGCACCACCTCGAGCAGGCGCGCCATGTCGGCGGCGGCTTCCGGCGCGCCCGGGGGCGACGGCGACGGCGACGGCGGCGGGGACGGGACGGGCTCGGTCACGCGGGCGGGAGGGTATGCCGCGGCGCCGCACACGACCAGCCCCCGCACCTCCCTCGGCGCACGATGGCGCCGAAATCGAACTTCACCGCGGGGCGGGCCGGGTCGATGGGGCGACGATGCGTGCCTGCTGACCGGGCCGCACCGGAGCGCGAGGACCATGCGGTCGATCGGTCACTACATCACCCTGCTCGCTGCCGCGGCGGTCGTCGCGGCGCTGGCGATCCTCGGCACATCGCTGTGGGGCTCGAGCCGCAACGACGCGGCGGCCCAGCAGACCTTCGTCGCGAAGGACGTGACCGCCGACATCCTCCCGCCGCCGATGTACCTCGTCGAGCTGCGGCTGGTGCTCTCGCAGGCGATCGAAGGCACGTTGCCCCCGGCGACGGCGAGCAAGGAGATCGATCGCCTCGAGGCGGAGTACGTCGCGCGCGTGACCCACTGGACCGCGCACCCGCCATTCGGCCTCGAGTCCGACCTCCTGGGCCGCCAGCACGAGTCGGCGCAGCGGTTCATCACCAGCGCGCGCGAGGTCATCGGCGCAGTCGAGGCCCGCGGTGAGACCGACGGCTCCGTCGCCGTGGCCCTCGCGGAGGCCCACGGCATCTACCTCGAGCACCGCGCCGGCGTCGACCGGACCGTGCAGGCGTCGATGGCCTTCGCCGAGGCCTCGATGGCCGCCGTCGAGGCGACCGCCGATCACGTGTTGTGGGTGCAGTGCGGCGTGCTCGCCGTGGCCGCGCTCGCGCTGGTCGTCGTGGGCACGTGGGCGCACCGCAGCATCACGGTCCCGATCCAGCAGGGGGTGAGGTTGGCCCAGCTCGTCGCGGCGGGCGATCTGACCTCGACGATCGAGGCCAAGGGCGAGGACGAGGCGGCCCAGCTGCTGCGCGCGCTTCGGGCGATGAACGACAGCCTCGTCGGCATCTGCAGCACCGTGCGGCAGAGCAGCGAGTCGATCGCGACCGGCTCGGCGCAGATCGCCAGCGGCACCTCGGACCTCAGCCATCGTACCGAGGAGCAGGCCGCCGCGCTGCAGGAGGCCGCCGCGTCGATGCGTCAGCTCAGCACGACCGTGAAGCAGAACGCCGAGCATGCGCGCGTCGCCAACCAGCTCGCCAGCGGCGCGTCGGCGGTCGCCAGCCGCGGTGGCGAGGTCGTCGGACGCGTGGTCGAGACGATGCGCGGGATCAACGACAGCAGCAAGCGCATCGCCGACATCACCGGGGTGATCGACGGCATCGCCTTCCAGACCAACATCCTCGCCCTCAACGCCGCCGTCGAGGCCGCGCGGGCCGGCGAGCAGGGCCGCGGCTTCGCGGTGGTCGCCAGCGAGGTCCGCAGCCTCGCGCACCGCAGCGCCGACGCGGCCAAGGAGATCAAGGCGCTCATCGCCGCGAGCGTCGAGCGCGTCGATCAGGGCACCGCGCTGGTGGACCAGGCCGGCACGACGATGGACGAGGTGGTCACCGCGATCCGTCGCCTCACCGACTTGATGGGCGAGATCAGCACCGGCAGCGCCGAGCAGAGCGACGGCGTCGCCCAGTTCCGCGAGGCCGTCGACCAGATGGATCGCGCGACGCAGGAGAACGCCGCGCTGCTCGAGGAGAGCGCCGCCGCGGCCCACTGCCTCGAGCAGGAGTCGGAGGAGCTGGTGCGCCTGGTCGCGGTGTTCCGACTCGACCCGGCGACGACGGGGGTGGCTGGGGCCGGGGGCCCGCCGCGCATCCGACTGGCGGCGTGAGGTGGTCGCGTGCCGCGGCCGATCACGGCAGGCAGTTCGACGCGTCGAGATCCTTCCCGATCAGCATCTCGATCTCCCCTTGGTTCTCCGGCGCGTACATCAGCGCCTCGTACTCGTCGTCGTACAGCCCGATGTTCGGGTGCAGATCCCCGGCGTTCATCAGCAAGAAGTGCAGACGCAGCCACTGCACCTCGATCATCTCCACGTACTCCGGGTCGCCCTGGATCTCCGCGTAGACCTGCGGGTACTGGGTTCGCGCGAGTCTCAGATACAGCTCGAGGTAGTACATGAACGCGACCGCCCCATCGCGGCCGGAGACGCCGTACGGGATGTACTCGCCGACGACGCCCATCGCCGCCATGCCGTTGATGTAGCAGTTCATCTCGTCCAGCAGCTCGTAGAAGCCGTAGGTGCCCTGGGTGCCCGAGAAGTAGAGGTCGCGGTAGATGTCGTAGTCGCCGGTGTCGATCGAGCCGTAGATCTCGCCGCGATCGAAGCCGTGGAGCTTGGGCGGGAAGAACTGCAGATCGGCGCGCAGGAAGTAGGCGAACTCGTCGACGGTGGCGTTGCCGTACTCCCAGCCGTGGGTGCCCTCGTGGGCCTCGGTCATCAGGCCGTCCATGAGCGCGGCGAAGCTCGAGGTGTCGCTGAACGCCCCAAAGTAGGGATCGCCGACCTGGTCGAGCAGCAGGTCGCGGCCCGCCGGCCAGCGCCGCCCGAGGACCTCGAAGATCGTGTCGGACCACGCCTGCGGCGAGTAGCCGTCCTCGACGTCGTCGAGATTCGCGTCGGCGTCGATGGGCTCGCAGTAGCAGTTCGCCGGGCAGTCGACGCCGCCGTCATCACCGGTGGGATCTCCGTCGCCGTGGCCCGTGTCGTCGGTGGAATCGGGGCCGCCGGTGGTGCCGTCGTCCGGCGCGTCGTCGTCCCCGTGGTCGTCGTCGGCGAGCGTCGCCTGGAACGTCTCGCCGCCGTCGAGCTCGGCCGTGTCACCGCCGTCGTCGGCCGCGGCGCCCGAGGGATCGGCGCTGGTCATGCCGAGCCACGCGCCCTCCTCGCGCGCCGACGAGCACGCGACCACCGTCGAGAGCAGCGAGATCGCGATCGGTGCCAGGACCAAGTGGGGGACCAAGTGGGGGTGACGCATCCGCGGCCCGACCAGCACGGGCCGTGCCAAGCGGCGCGCCGTGGACTGGCGCGCCTCGGGCCCGCGGGCGCCTGGGCAAGCCGCGCAACGCTCGGGTGCCGCGGTGGGCAAGCTGCACGGCACGGGCCCTGCTACGGTTCGGCCCGATGACCGAGCTCGGGGATCACGACACGCGGGTCGCCGCGGCCAGTGCGGCGCGACGCGAGGCCTTCGGCAAGCTCGGCATCGTCGATCGCGACGTGCTCGCCCCGATCCTCGGGCCCGCGCTGCTCGGCGGCTCGCGGTGGCCGACCCGTCCCGCGTGGCGCGTGATCCACCGCGAGGGCCGCATGGCGATCGCCTCCGATGCGCTGTCGGACCCGTGGGACGACGAGTTCGGCGTCGGCTTCGGCCTCGAGTTCTGGATCGAGTCCGACGTGCCGGTGCCGGTCGCGATCGGCAGCTGGTTGATGGCCGCCGTCCACGACGTCAGCTACACGGCCGCGGGGCACGGCGGCGTCCGCAAGATGATCGACGAGCTGGGCACGATCTCGATCGAGATCGCCGGTCGTCCGTTCCCGCCGGCGCTGCGCAACGAGCACGGCCGCGTCGGCGTGCTGCTCGGCGTGCCGTGCGATCTGCCGACGTGGCTCACGCTGCCGGAGGGGCGCGCACGGCTGGTGCCGATCACATTGCTCGCGGCGTCGGAGCTCGCGCATGTCGTGGAGCGCGGGGACGCGGGGCGGATCGAGGTGGCGCGGCGGCTCGCCGCGTCGGCGACGGGGATGCGGTCGGATCCGGGTCGCGCGGGGGTGGTGTGAACGGGGGGCGGGCTGCGCAGGAGCGTGGGCGGTCAGGGCGGGGCGAGGAGCCGGTCGATCCGCATCGCGCCGCTCGACTCCGGCATGCTCGGGACATCGTCGTCGAGCTCGGCGAACTCGTACACGACGCGGTTGCCGGTCCCGTCGAGACGCATCACGACCATGGCGTCGCCGGAGTTGCGCGGGCCCAACGCCGTCACACGACCGCTCGCGTCCATCGCGTACTGCGGGTACCGCAGGTCATGTGCCGGGAACTCCTCGACCAACACGAGCGCTTCGCCGTCCAAGCGCAGGCGAAGCATGCTCCCCGACGCGCCGCCGTCGAGCGACGCGACGAAGTGGAGGTCGCCGTCGACCCGCTGCGTCGCCTCGATCCGATAGTCGGCTCCCGAGTCGTACACCACAGGCACGGGCTCGCCGTCACCGCTCGCCGGCACGATCTCCAACCGCCCGTCGTCGACCAACCCAGACGTGTTGATCACGAGCGCGCGCCCATCGTCGATGAAGCCGACGAGGCGGCCCACGCTCGGCACGGCGGAGAGCAACCGCCCGTCGAACGCGTTCAGCGTGCCCTGGTCGCGGCACAGGATTCCGAGCTCGCCTGTCGGCCCATAGGTCATGAGTTCGGCAGCGCCACGGTCGAGCCCGCACTCGCCACGGGCGACGGCCCGCGCGAGCAGGTCGTCGTTCTGCATCTCCGTGAGCACCGGGCCCCACACACCATCGATCTGTTCGAGCGGATCGGGGTACATCGCGTGCAGGTTGCTCCCGTCGGAGTTGTCGTCCAGGTCCCCGGTGTAGCCGAAGGAGATCCGCAGAAGTTGCCCATCCGGAGAACGGACTCCGAAGTTCGACTCTTCGACGGCATGACCGGCACCATCGCTGAACGTGAACGCGCACTCCGACTCGGGCTCCTCGACGTTGGCGAGGAGCATCGCGTCCGAGACGAAGCCCGCGCGCTGGAGCACGACGTAGACGGCGTTGGGGTCGAACGCCTCGGGGCAGTCCTGGCCGGGGGCGTTGGGATCACCGATGGGGTCGGTGTCGAGGGAGCCGGAGGTGTCGGAGGATCCCAGCGTGGATCCGGACGCGGTAGAGGAGTCGCCGCACGCGAGGGAGCCGGCGAGCGCACCTGCAAGGGGGACGAACAAGACCTGGGCGAGTACGACCGACAGAGCCTTCGCCGAATCAGGAAGTCGCAGGATTTCCATAGGGATGATACCTTTCGGCGTGGCGAGCGCTGCGGCATGGTGACGGCGTAGCTCGTGAAGGTTGGTCGATCATCAAGAAGAGTGCTGACCCCCGGTGAGGCGCGCCGTCATCGGTGACTTCTATCCCACAGCAGTTGCACCCACTCGTTGTCACTCGGTTTCGGCTTCGTCACGATGGGCACGCCTCCCTCGGTGGATTCTACGAGGTGTAGGAGTGTCCACGCCAGGCCGAACGCTTCATCTGGACCGAAGCATGCAAGCAGCGCAGCCCCCTCTTCGCGAGACAACGGGGGCGTGATCGCCGTCAGCAACGCGCCTCTTCGGTCAAGATCAGGCTCCGTCGCATCTGCGGACGCGGGAAACTGTCCAAGATCGATCAACTGTTGGACTTCAGCACGAATCGTCATGACTACCTCGCCATCAAGTCTGGAAAGTTCGTTCGATAGTACTTCAAAAGGTCTCGAAGTCCCTGATCATATTTTGTGCCAACGATTTTCCTCACGTCGCGAATATCGCGCGCGAGCACAGCTCGGAATGAGAGGTTTGCCTCTGCGCGAGCCGTGGCCGCCCCCTTACTGAGATACGTGCGCGTCATGACGTGCTCCGACTGCTCCATCACGAGTGCGCCACCTTCGGCCCGCGAGGTGAATCCCGCCGCCGCCTGAGGCATGTGGTGCGGTGTTAGTCCATCACCGACGACAGAGCGCTTGCGAAGCGCGGCGAACTGACCCGCCTCGCCCGCAGCCACGCCCTGTTTCGCCCACTTCGCGATTCCCCCGGCAACGAGACCCGCGAGTCCCCACGCCGAAACGGCACCTTTCCAGTGCGCCGCCAGAGCCTCGGAGGTGTCCCCACGAGTGACCGCCTTCCCCATCTCGATCGGGGTCATGACGACCGTCTTGACGTCCTCCGCGACGCCCTTCGCCATCTCGAACGCGCTCCCCACAGGGTCCTCGGCAATGGCCTTCGCCCCCTCCTCCAAGTTGTCGATGTTCGCCTGTAGACCATCGCGGACGAACTTGGCGGGTTCCACGATCGTCGTCTCGTAGAAGGCCTCCACCTGCTCCAGCGGCGAGGAGGACGCGGCGTTCCGCGTCGCCTGGTCCAGCTCGGTCTTCAGGTCCTCGATCTCGTCGAAGAACCCAAGCACGACATCCGTGAAGCTTGCGCTCTCCCCCTCCGACTCGTCCTCGTCGCTCGCAGCCCACCCGCTCGGGTCCGTGAACCGCAGCGGCCGGTTCCCGACGTACGCGTACCGGTTGTACGCCGCCCCGGCATACGCCTGCGTCACCAGCGGATCCGGCGCCATGAACCGACCACTCGTCGGGTCGTACATGCGCCCGTCGGCGTCGATCAGCCCATGGTCGAGCTCCGCTCTGTGCCCGGTGAAGCCGATCCCGACCGCGCCGGCCTGGGCGTCCGTCTGCCACGCGTTCCAGTTGTCAGGGTTGCGCGCCCGCCCCCACGGATCGCTCGACGTGCGCGCGACCGTGTCCACGTCCCCCATTCCAGCGCTCGCGGTCACGAGCACGGTCGAACCGAGGTCGTCGTCGTGCAGGTACTGATTGCTCGTCTTGTAGGCCCCCAGGTTGTCTCGCGTGCGGACGATCTGCGCGACGACCCGCTCCCCGGCCTCGATCCGCCATGTCGTGGCCGCAGTCGTGCCGTTCTTGTTCACGCGCCGCTCGTACAGCTTGCCGAGCGTCACCACGTCGACTTGGGTGTCGTTCCGGCGCTGCCGAACACGACCGCCGTCCGCGTCGTACGACATCGAGAGCGTCGTTCCGCCGCGCTCGATCGTCCGGACCTTCCCGAAGGTGTTGTAGACGAAGACCCGTCCGTCGAGCTTCGTGATGTTCCCCGCGCCGTCGTACTGGACCGGCAGCCCCGCGAACGACGACAACCGTACCCCGGCGTCGTACACGTACGGCC
>JBIJCC010000204.1:0-6311 GCA_044344875.1 Nannocystaceae bacterium | reverse complement strand
GCTGCTGCGGTTCCGCCGCATCGTCACCCGCTGGGAGGTCTCCGCCGACAACTTCTTGGGGTTCGTGCAACTTGGCTGCCTCTCCATCCTGCTCAGGCGGTTATGAGATGCTCTCTAGTCCTTCCAGGACGTTCGTTTCCCAGACCTGCGTGGTCAGGTCAGAGCCGTAGAGCGCGACCGTCGACGCGCTCGTGACCATGGCAACGTCGAAGGTGTCTGTCACGGCGATGCCTCCACGGACGTCCTCGGACTGGACGCCGAGCGTCGCGCTGGTCGTGAAGGTGCCGTTCACGGCGCTTCCTCGCAGGATTTCGACAGGTGCGGCCGCGCCAACGTTCCCAGGAACGAGGATCGAATTCCCTTCCTCCACGCCCCCGCGGCCGAACGGTGTGAAGTCCTCCGTCTGCGCGTTCGGATTCAACGGGAAGTCTGCTGCCCAGATCTCGCTCAGTCCGAGACTATAGCGCTTCGCGCGAACTCTAGACGTGGTGAACCCGCCGCCTCCGGCACCTTCGAACTGCGTGGGGCCCACCACGACCACCTCGTCATCGACCTCCATCATCCATCAGGTACGGGCCGTTGAGCCCGAGCGTGATGAAGGCATGGAACACCTCCTCCCGCAGCTCGATCACCGCCCCCCCGTCGATGCTCACGCTCAGCGGGATCGGCCCCGCCTCCGCGGTCTGGTCCGCCGTGTCGTACGCGACCGCGGTGTAGCTGTGCCCGCCGTTGTCCGCGCTCGTGACCAGGAACTCCGTCCTCCACGGCGCGTCATCGACCGTCGCGACCAGCGTGCCGCCGTCGTAGAACTCGACGCGCGCGACGCCGACGTCGTCCACCACGTCCGCCGCCAGCACCACCGTGTCCGCCATCAGGATCTCCGAGGGCAGCAGCGAGCCCTGCACCGAGAAGCTCTCGATCACGGGCGGGGCGTCCTCGCCCGTGTCGCCGGTCGGGTCGTCGGTGGTGTCGCCGGTGTCGGCCGGCGTGTCGCCCGACGTGTCGGCCGGGGTCGTGGTCGCGCTCGAGGCGGTCATCCCGGCCGTCGATTCGCTCCCGCTCCCGCTGCCCTCCGAGTCGTCGGCACCGCCGGTGGTCACCTCGTCGTTGGGGCTGTAGCAGGCTGCGATCCAGGCGGCACAGGGGACGACGAGCAGGTGACGCATGGGGGAAGCATACCGGTTCGGGGAGGGCGTGGTCCGTGGCATGTCCGCGCCCATCGGCCCGCGGGTCGAAGGTGTTGCAGGGGGCCGGCAACGTTTCTCGTCTCGGCCAGGTGACAGCGACCGGCCCGCCTCCCACGCGAGCCGACGGAACAACCCACAGCTTCCCCCTTCGCGGCGTCACCGGCACGCGTAGGGGTCGACCTCCGGGAACAGCCCCCAGGACCGTCGTTCGGCGCAGTACTTGTCGATCGTCGGATCGCAGCACGCGGGCTCCTGCGCGGGCTCGCAGCACGACGCGGCGAGGTCGTCGCAGCAACGTGGGTCGGTGGCCGGGTCGCACCGCCACTGCTTCTCGGTGTAGCTGAGGGACCAGCAGCGCATCTCCCCGTCGTCGGTGTCGAGGGCGCAGACCTCGTTGAACGTCACGTCGACCTGCTCGGGGTGGAAGCCCTCGAGCGGCAAGTAGTGCGAGGACAACGCGCCGCCCGTGGTGTCCTCCCACAGGCTCACGCCGTGGCTGAACGGGTAGCCCCAGCACAGCACGCCGCGCTCGCCGAGCACGAAGTCGTCGTACACCGCGCAGGTCGAGACCTCGCCGGCCGCGACGTCGATGAAGGTCAACTGGCCCGGGATCCGATGCATCTCGGCGCCGTTCTCCAGCTGCGTGACGATCCCCGTCGAAGCGCCGCCGACCGACGGCGACAGCTGGCTCGCAGAGTTCTCGCCCCAACAATAGACCTCGCCGAAGTCGGAGAGCGCGCAGGTGTGCGCGCCACCGGCCGACACCGCGACGAAGCGCTCGTTCGGCCACTGCAGCTCGCCCGCGGACACCACCTCCACATCTGCCGCGGTCTTGCCCCAACAGCGCACCCGCTCCCCGTCGCCCCCGCCGGCGCGGCGGCTGACGCCACAGCTCTGGGTCGCGTGGACCGAGATCGTCGCGAATTGCTCGCTGGGCGGCGCCCCGCTGACCTGCCCGAAGTCGTCGCGGCCCCAACAGATCGCGCGGTGGCTCCAATTGGTCGCGCAGTTGTGATCCGACCCGACCGCGAGCTGCCGCCAGTCGTGCTCGATCGGCACGTCGATCTGTCCGTAGTCGTTTCGCCCCCAGCAGTCGATCATGCCGCGGTTGGCGAACCCGCCGGGCCCGTTGACGTCGCGCACGTTGACGCAACTGTGTCGATCGCCCGCGCCGACCTGGTAGGGCCAGCTCGGCGAGCCCTTGAACTTCACACCTCTGTCGCCGCCGAAGACGAACTCCTCGCCGCCCCAGCACCACACGGTGCCGCAGTCGTTCGCGACGCACCCGTGACCCATCGAGAGGTCGAGGTGGTGGACGCCGTCGGCGATGGCGGTGCTCGCCCCGAGTGCGGTGGCGCCGAAGGTGGCGAGCATCAAGGTCCTGTGTATCGTGTGCATCTTCATTTCCATCCCTCCAGGGTCTCGAGTCGTTCGTTCGCGGTTGATTCGGCGATGCCGCTGTCGGTCGTCATGACCGCGAGCGCATCGTCGTAGCCAAAGTGCTCGCCGTCCCACCAGTGCTCGAGATACCAATGGGCGGCGTCTCGGCCCTCCGTCAGCCAGGTCTCGGTGAGTGGATCGCAGTCGCCCGGACAGCCCAGCGCGTCCTCCCACGGCCCGTCCAGGCCATAGTCGAACACCAAGACCTCGGCGAGCCCGGCGAAGCGGGCGTCGAACAGCATCCGTTCGTCGACGCAGAAGCCGACCTCGACGCCGAAGGCCGGCCCCTGGAACGGGTTGCGCACGAATGGGCAGTTGTCGCAGGCGTTGCCGACACGATCGCCGTCGACGTCGTCCTGCTGCGGGTTGGGGACCTCGGGACAATTGTCGTCGTCGTCGGGTTCGCCGTCGTCGTCGTCGTCGGGGTCACACACGTCGCCGAGGCCGTCCCCGTCGAGGTCGCGCTGGTCGGGGTTGTAGTCGTAGCGGCAGTTGTCGCGATCGTCCTCGATGCCGTCGCAGTCGGCGTCGTCCTCCTCGAAGCAGCCGAGCTCGTCGGTGATGTCGATGTTCGCGATCCCGTCGAGGCCCGTCGGCAACACCCGGAACTTCTCGGTCCGTGGATTGAACACGTAGAGGTCGCCGGCGGAGTCGGGTATGACGACCTCACCCGTGCTCGCGACGGCGAGCTCGTCGACGCAAGCGCCACCGACGACGTACACGTCGGTGTCGGTCATCGTCGTCAGATCGATGCGGTGCAGCTCGTAGTCCTCGCAGTCGTTGCCGGGGAGGAAGGCGACCCACCCGGTACGCCCGTCGGGCGAGATCCCGTGGCCGCTGATGCGCTGGTAGTTGCCGGGGGCGCGCACCAGCGGCACGCCCTCCAGCGTCTGGGTCTGGCGGTCGTAGCGGTGGAAGACATCGGGCAGGAACTGGTTCGGGTTCAGGTCCCAGCGCCCGAAGTACACGTAGCGCTCGCTCGGGCTCAGGCGCGTCGGGTCCGGAGCGATGCGGCTCGGCGTCGCGCCGTACAGCGTGTCGAAGCTGCCGGTGCTGCGGTCGTACTCGCGCAGCATTGCGTCCTGGTACGGCCACGTCGTCGACGTCGACGCCCACAACAGATCGCCGTTGCGATCGAACGCCGGGCGCGTCGTCATCTCCGTGCCCGTGTTGGCCGAGACCGCGCCGCCACGCAGGTCGTGGATCCAGCCGCCGCCGCCGGGGGCGGCGACGAAGACCTCGTCGCGATTGCGGTCGATCGACACCAGCGTGCCGGTGTCGTTGCGGAGCAGGCTCGAGGTTCCCGCGTAGGTGTCCCAGACGTCGGCGCGGTCGTCGAGCGGCGCTGGGCACCGCTGGGTGGTGACCATCAGCAGGTCGTCCGGGTGCGCGGCGTGGTACGAGAACGTGCAGCCCGGGTGCGACGTGAACGTGGTGACGATGTCACCGTCGGCCAGATCGACGGCGACGATCCGATCGCTCATGGGAGACGTGCCGCTGGCGAGGACGAAGGGAGCCGCCTCGGCGCGGTGGGGCACGAGCGCGAACGCCAGGGGGAGAAGGAGCGGGAGTCCTCGTTGCATCGTCGCTCCCACGCCTGAGCAAGCGCCGGGCCAGCGCCGGCGCCACGGGTTCTCGGGCGTTGTCCCCAGCGACGCCGCGACGTCGCCCGGGGGACGTCCCCGGGGACGTCTCGGGCGGGCGGTGCCTCGGTCATCGGGGCATGGGCAGTGCGAGGATGTTGCTTCCCGCGTTCACTCGGAACGCGGTCGATGCGGTTGCGCGCGCATGCGGGCGCGGAAGTCATCGAGGGACTCGGTGGAGATCGTCACCTCGCGCTTGATCCGCGCCTTGTCCTCCTCGGTCATGGGGGCGTCGAGGTGGAAGAGCTTCTGGCGGAGGTACTCGAGGACGTGGTGCCACTCGGGGATGGGCATGGCGCCGACGCCGGGGTGGGGGAGGATGACGTCCGAGAGGCCACCGACTCCGTCGATGCCCAGGGCGCGGATGTCCGCGTTCGACGAGGCGATGAGGAACTCGAGCCACGGGCGAATGAACGGGAGTTCGTCGTTCTCTTCGGCCTTCTCTTCGATGAACTGGACACCGCTGTCGAGGTAGCGCGCAAGGTCAGATCGATCGCGCCGGGAAGGATCGAACGGGTCGACGTCGAGCGTGTCCGCAAGGTCGCCGAGGGCAAAGCCGTAGACGAGGAAGAAGTCCAGTGGCAACGCGAGCGTGGTGGCTTGGGCGCTCACTCCGACCCCCGTCGACCCTTCTCCGCGCGCATGCGGGCGCGGAAGTCATCGAGGGGCTCGGTAGAGATCGTCACCTCGCGCTTGATCCGGGCCTTGTCCTCCTCGGTCATCGGGGCGTCGAGGTGGAAGAGCTTCTGGCGGAGGTACTCGAGGACGTGGTGCCACTCGTCGATTGGCATGGCGTCGATGCCTGGGTGGGGAAGCACGATGTCTGCGAGCCCTTGGGCACGCCCGATGTGAAGCGCACGGATGTCCGCGTCCGACGAGGCGATCAAGAACTCCAGCCATGCGCGCACGAAGGGGAGCTCGTCCGCCTCCTCGGCTTCTTCCGCGAGGAATTGCACCCCACCGTCGAGATACGGGCCCAACTCCTCCCGCGAGGGGTCGAACGGCGCGGCGTCCTGATACTCCGCGAGCGTCGCGAGTGCGAGCCCGTACAGGAGAGAGAAGTCGAGAGGCAGTGCGAGCATGGTGCGTCTCCTACAGCGTGTCTTTTCCCGGCACCGGCTGCTTGGTCATCCCGGTTTTCGTTGACGGGCTCGGTAGCGCCGCTGGGTACAGGTTGATCAGAATCCACTCGTCGCCGGTCCATCCCATGGTCGAGTAGACGAACGTCACGTCGGCCGGGTCGACTCTACGCGTTGTCGGGTACACATCTTTGGCGAACTCCTGGCCGCCTGGTCGACGGAATTTTCGCTTGTGTTCTTTCCCATCCTTCACCCCCTCGTACGCCTCCCCGAGCGGCCGCGAGATCACCCGGCTCGGATCATCCACATCCCGGAACTCCACGTAGCCCGCTGCCTTCGGATACGGCTCCCCGGTCTTCCCCACGATCGGCCCCGTCAACGCCCCGCGGCGCCCCGCTTCCGTCACGACCTCGACCCCCTTGCCCTTGAACTGCCGCATCAGCGCCTCGTACGCGCTGTCGTGCGCGTCCAACCAGTCCACGAAGCTCAGAAATCGTGAACTCCTCGCCGACGGCGATGCGACCTGTTGCCACACCTTCGTCCCGTCCGGCAGCACGTGCTCCGCCACGTCCGCCGCCATCCCCGTCGTCACCCTCGCCTCCAACGCCTCGCCGGGACCATCCGGGATGTGCGGCCCGTGCCGCGCCACGCTGTGCCCCGCGTTGGGGTACAGCGCGTGGAAGTGCTCCTCGCGCATGCACGCCCAGCCCCCCGCGGCGTACTCGACGGCACCGGCAGCATCGTTCGACAGCTTCGCGAAGTAGCGCACCCCATGCAACCCCGTGTGCTTGTGGACCAGGCGCAGCCAGTGCGGCGGCAGACCTTGATCGCCCCACTGGCCTTGCCCCGATTTGATGGACAGGTTGGTTATGCTGCCTGAGCAGCGTTACGTCGATGAAAATCTTCGAAGTCGGCTGGGCTGACCATGTCGAGGGTGGAGTGGCGTCGATGGCGGTTGTAGA
>JBIJCC010000061.1:0-60424 GCA_044344875.1 Nannocystaceae bacterium | reverse complement strand
ACCTCCTACGCAGCGTCAAGGGCTCGAAGGTCGGTATCAAGGGCCGCCGGCTCGAGGCTGGATGGAGCGAAGAGTTCCTCATGAAAGTGCTCGCGGCCCATGCGAATTAGATGCAATCGCCCTGCCTGGCAACCGTCCTTGAGCACGTTGAAGCGAATCGTGATCCGCGCGCTGCGTCCCTGTCCGCGAATCGTCTCCTTGGACCAGTTCGGCCCGAGCCAGCTGTACTCGATCGTGACGTCCTGCGCCCCCGCCAACTGGAACGGCAGATACACGTTGTGCACGTGCGAATGGGAGATCGTCCAGCGCTCGATGACGGCGTCGAAACCGCCGAAGTAGAAGCCCTCCGAGGGGATCGTCTCGTCGAACTCGTCCCCTGCCGCACCACCTATGTCGATATACTGGAACCGAGCGTCGTTCGAGGCGCGTCCGAAATTGATGGTATGGCCCTCGATGCGCCCCGTGACCCTGAATCCGTAGGATTCGCTGTCCGTCCAGTCTTGCTCATCGCGAACCTGACCATCGACGAGCCAGCGATCGCTCACCATCACGATGCTGGTGAACATGGCCTGACCATCGCCGTAGGCGGGATCCCATCCAACATCGACCCCGTGGTCGTGCTCCGTTGCTTTGCGGAGGGTGATCCACGCATCGTCGGCCTCCGGCTCGTCGAGCATCAATTGCCCATACTCGCCATCACCGAAAAAGTACACCGCCCCGCGCTCCGCCGGTTCTGGCAGGGTGGCGAACGCCGTTGCCCATGACGCGCCGTCGCCACCGGCGACTGCGTCGGAAAGCACATAATGGCAAGGCACCGCGGCACAGTCGGTCATCGACGGCGTGTCGGTGCCGCCAGTGCTCGTCGAGTCGTCGGACGACGTCGCCGACGTGACGTCGGCGCCCTCGGACCCCGACGTCGGGTCGTCCGCACTGGAGCTGGAGGTGGAGCTCGCCGAAGCGCCGCCCGAGGATCCGCCGGTCGTACTCGTCGATCCGCTCACTGCCGGGCTCGAGCAACCGATCATCGCGGCGAGAACCCAAGCATTGCGCGCGAGCATGCACCACCGTCTCATGGCGAGTGGGGTGAGCGCAATCAGCAAGCAGCACGCGGTCGCACCGTTGCCGCACGTGTCGGGTGGACCACCGTCATCGCTGCCGCTCTTGGACCGTGTCGAGGTGACGCGCGTCGATCTCGGTGAGACGCACCGCCCGAAAGCGCGTCAGGCCGACAGCTCGATGACCAGTAGGTGGACCCGCAAGATCGCCGTGGGCCGCGGCGAGATCATCAGGGGCACGAGCGTGTCCACGGTCGCGGGGTCGAGCCACACCAGCACGACGTCGGTCTCGACCGTCCCGGGTGGCGCGGCACCGAAGGCGCCGAACAGATCGGTCTCCCATGCCCGCACGAACGCATCGGCCTCGTGGGTGGTGAGGCCGCGGGTGACGAGCTCGGCGCGCATGAGCTCGATCGCGGTGGCGACGTCGCTGCCGGTGGCACCACCTCGGACCAGCGTCGCTTGCCCGCCGGGCGCAATCGACGACAGCAGATCGACGCGCGTCGACTCGCGGGTGCCCGTGGTCGTGACCCGCATCGCCGCGGCCAGGGGAGCGGCGCCGTGGTTGGTGAGGCGCAGCGGTCCGACGTCGATGGCATCGATGGCGATGCCCAGCGCCATCGTGTCGAGGTCGGCGCGGTAGAACAGGTGCTCGAAGGTCTTGCCGCCGACCTCGAGACAGACACCATCGGGGGTCTCGACGGTCGCGAGCTCGGCGACCTCGCAGATCCCATCGGGTGCGGCGCAGCCCGGCTCACCGCGCTGTGGATACGCGAAGTGTTGACCCGCGCACGCATCCACGCTGGCCTTCACGTCCCGCCATCCGATCGTCGGGCTCACCGCGGCGGGTATCGTGCGCGGCCAGTGCTCGACGACACGACCGTTCGCCGGCGCGACGTCGACGGAGAACGTCTGCGAGTCCACGCCCTTGCCCAGATGCACGTAGAGCACCGGCTTCTTCTTGCGGCCCATCGGCGCGGGAATCCGCGGTGCGGTGCCGGCCGGACCCGCGACCACGCGCCCGACGCTCAGGCGATCGCTCGACACCGAGAGCACACCCCACTCGTGGATCTCCCACGCCGCCGGCGGCACGGGCTTGCCCGCGGCGTCGATCTCGGTCTGGGCCACCTCGGTCGCCGGCGCGTCCTGCTTGGGCGGGGTCGTCGTCGACGTGCACGCGACGTGGGCGAGGACACCGACGGCGAGGGGGAGTCCGAGGGAGCGCGCGGGCATGCGCCTGCAAACGGTCGCATGGGCCGCGCGATCTGGCTGCCGGCTACAGGTAGTTCCACGTGCAGACGTTGGCCTCGCGGCCGGAGCATCGCCCCGGCCATCCGCGCGGGGTTCAGCAGAACTCCGGGACTTGCTGACAGAAGCTCGCCGGACAGCTGATCTTGTTGTTGTGGCTGAAGCAGCCCGACTTCGTCATGAGGTCCGACGTGCACGACGTCCACAGGCGCGACGAGAACTGCGAGGTCTGACCGACCAAAGCGGTGGATCCTCCACTGCACGTCGTCACGTTGCGCCAGCCCACTTCTTGGGTCATCGCTGCGTTGCTCCTGCGTGAGATCGTGCTCGCGGCCCCGGCCGACATCGTCGCCGCGGCGGGTTCCAGCTCACTCCTCGAGGTTGCACCATGCAACGGCGCCGGCGCGTTCTCGTGCGACGTGCTGGTCGAGCGACTGCAGCGGTGAGGACGCCGCGGCGCGCCGCGGTCGTACCGACGAAGGTCATGCCGCCAGCGGACTCGCGTTGCGCCCACCAAACCAATCGAACGTCCTCACGGCCTCGCGGGCGTCCAGACGCGCACCGGCGTCGCTACGCGCTCCTCGGACGCCGTAATCCCGTGCTCGTACGACCAACCCCAGCCCCAGATCGCACCGGCCTCGTCGACCGCGAAGATCGCCCCGCGCACGCCCGCCGCGATCGCGCGGACCGGCGGCAGTCCTGGCATCGCCGCGGGGGCCACGTACGAGGAATCGATCTCTCCCCAGCGCCAGACGACGCCGGCATCGACGATCGCGTAGCCCGACTCGCCGTCGATCACGAAGTCGCGGACGTGCTCGAGCCGCGGGATCGAGCACGCGAGCGGCGGTGCACGATAGCCCTCGCCGCGCATGTCCGGTGACGACGGCATGCCCTGCATCTCGCAAGAAAGGACGCCGTCGCTGGCGAGCTCGCAGCCACAGACGCCGCGCCGCCCCGAGCTCGCCGTCGCGGTCCGACTCCCCTCGGCGACGCACGCGAAGCCGCTGCCCTGCTGCGCGCAGCACTCGAGTGGGTCGCCGAAGACTGCAGTGGCGCCCGACATGCCCGCGACCGGCGTCGGCACGTGGCCCTTCGCCCCGCCGTCGACCGCCAGCTCGCCACCCCACGCGAGCACGTCGCCCGCCTTCGTGCGCGCGCAGACCATCGACTGCGTCGCGGCGATCTCGACGATCTCGTGCGCGCCCTCGACGAGCCGCGGCTGCCCGACGTGATCGGGCGCGGTGACTCCCACCGCGCCGCTGCGCGTCGACCCCCAGCACGACACGCTGCCGTCGGCATGCACCGCGCACGCGAAGCTGTCGCCGACCGCGACGTCGACCACGTTCGTGATGCCCATGCTCTTCATCGGCCCCGAGGTCTCGTGCGCGAACGCGTCGCAGGCCATCGTGCAGCGACCCCAGCATCCGACCGCGCCGTCGTCGAAGCGCGCACACGCGTTGTAGTTGCCGCCCGCTACGTCGAGCGCGCGTGCGGCCGCGGCGATCGCCCCGCCGGGCTTTGCGACCGCTGCCACGGGCGCGACCACGCTCGGCACGACCGTTGCGACGCGTCTGCCCTCCAGGTCGACCGCCTGCTTCGTCGGCGCCGACTCGGCCGACGCAGGCGCGCGCTTCGCCGCGGGTGACTCCGATTCGGCGCGCGAGCAGCCGAGCGCGATCACGGCGACGAGCAGCACGCGCTGCACCGCTTGACGGGTCGCGATACAACGGTGGGATCCACGGGTGACTGGCGATGACATCGGTTCCGCAACTCTACGCCTGGAGCGCGCCCTCCACGCCCTCACGCTGATGATGGCCCACCAGCGCCGATGCATCGCGAGCCGACCGTGCGCGAGGTCGCGTTCACGTGCGGACCGAACGCGCACCTGCGCGCGGTGGCGAAGCACAAGATCGGCAGCGCGGTCGTGGTGGATCCCGACACGCCGAACGAGGTGGTCGGGTTGTTCACGACGACCGATGCTCTGTGCGCGCTCGCGATCTTCGCGCCGTACGAGGCGTGAGCACTACACTTTCTTTGCCGTCGCCCTCTTGTTCGTGACGGCGGCCGTCTTCTTGGCGCGCGCCGTCGCCTTCGGGGGCAGCCCGGCGACGTACTCGTGACTCTGCGCGAACCACCCTGCGAGCTCCGCGGTCTTGCGCAGGAGCGTCATCGTCGCGCCCTTGCGTTCCACGCCCGGGCGCGTGGCGACGAGCTTGTCGAACAGAGCGAGCAACTGGGGATCGATCGTCGGCGCCATCGATGCGTAGAGGATCGCCGCACACGCGCGCACGCGCAACCGCGTCGTCACCTACGGGTCGACACGGTGGTCGAGTGACCGGGCGGCAATTCACTGACGGCTTCGCGGCCCCGATGACAACCCCGAGGCATGGGTTCGCCTGCCTCCGAACGGTCGCGCGTCCGCGGATGGGCGGGCGCGCTCGTGGTCCTCTCGCTGGCCCTGCTGGGGATCGCCGTGGTGCAGTGGCGCGCCGCGCCCGACGCGACCCCGACAACGCCCGAGCAGGCCATGCCGCGCTCCACGACCGCCGATCCAAAGCCGCATCCACGCGCTCACGACGACGCCTCGGGGGTGTTCGGATCGGCCGCACCGCCTCTGCCGGCAGCGGTCGATGGTACGGTGCGCGCCGAAGACGGGACCCCGGTCATCGGCAGCGAGGTCTGTGCGTGGTCGACCGCAGCCGAGGCCGTCGACGCGATCCCCGCCTGCACTGCGACCGGTGTTGCGGGTCGCTACCATCTCGAGCTCCACGCCCGCGCCGTGGTGATGTCAGCGACCGCGGCCGGCTTCCTGCCGAATCACGCACCGGCCACCGCGTCGACCAACGGAGTGCTCGTGCTGGTCCCCGGTGAACGCCGGCGAGCGGTCGATTTCCGGATCGGTCGCGGCGGCCACGAGCTGCGCGGCACCGTCACCGATGTGTTCGGCGGGGTGATCGAGGGCGCCGTGCTCACGCTCGCCCACGGCTGGGCCGGACGCAGTGAGAGCGGTCATCGCATCGCAGGCACGCCCGTGCTGACGCGCTCGAACGCAGACGGTGGGTTCTCAGTGTGGCTCGCGCCCGGCCAATGGGTGTTGAACGCGCGTGCGCCAGGCTACTCGGGGGCGACGATCGCCAGCCCGGTGCCGGGAGCCTCCGTCGCGATCGCTCTGGTACCCGAGGCGACGCTGTCGGGGATCGTCGTCGACAGCGTCGATGGCACGGCGGTACCCGGAGCGACGATCGTGCTCCGCACGTGGCGCCACGGAACATCGGAGGATCGCGTCGTCGGCGAGTCCGATGACTCGGGCCACTTTCGCATCGGCGGCCTGGCACCTGGACGCTATCGACCCGGTGCGATCGCGGGCGAGCGATCGGGGGAGTCGGCGCACAGCGTCTCGGTCGATCTCGCCGAATCCGTCGAGGACGTTCGCATCGAGGTGTTCCGCGGCGCGACGCTCGCGGCGACGGTCGTCGTGGCTCCTGCAGGGACGCCGTGCCCCGGGGGCTCGGTGACACTCGTCGATCCGGCCACCCGCGATACCCGCGTCGCTTCGATCGCACCCGATGGTGCCGTGAGGCTCGATGGCCTCGGCCCGGCGCGCTATGACCTCGCGATCGCGTGCGATGAGCATTCCAGCGAGGCGACCGACAAGTCGATCCAGATCGATCACGGGGAGAACACCGCGACGTGGACGGTCCAGCCCGGTCACACGATACGTGGCACGGTCGTCGACGCCGACGGAAACGGTCTGTTCGCCGAGGTCACCGCGATCGCGACGAGCACCGACGCGGACGGCACGTTCCGTCGCGTGTCGTCGACCGCCGAGGGCGGATTCGAGATCCGCGGCGTGAGTGCGGGGTCCCACTCGCTCAGCGCGAGCGACGGCACGCGGCCGCGGACCCACAGCACCGTCGTGGTCGATGCCGACGTCGTCGAGGTCGTGCTGCGCGAGGCACCGTTGGGCAAGCTCCGCGGAGTCGTCGCGCGGCGAGGCACACCGCTCGGCCAGATCGAGGTCCGGGCACGTCCCGTGACGCCGGGCCAACCCATGGTCGACACGCAGACCGACGATCGCGGCACCTTCGCGTTCGACGCCCTCGTGCCGGGTCGTTACGAGGTGGTGGCGGCCGATGACGCCGAGGTGCGCATCGGGGTGCAGCAGGTCGAGATCCGGGCCAAGACCACCGCCCGGATCAACTTCGAAGCGGAGGCCGAGGCGTCGATCGAAGGTCAGCTGGTCGACACCGAAGGTCGGCCGGTCGCCGATGCCACCGTGGCAGCGATCGCCTCGAACTACCTATCGAGCGAGGAGGATCGCACGGACACCCTGCGCGAGCGGGCGCGCGCGGGATCGCGTGGCACCGTCCTGACGGATGCCGACGGGCGCTTCATGATCCCTGGGCTGGCCCGGGAGACGACCTACACGGTGCTCGCGCAACGGCGCGGCGGTGGAGTGGCGACGAAGGCCAACGTCGCGACGGGCAGCGCGGTGACGCTGCGGCTGGCCAAGCTCGCCGACGTGCGCGGAACGGTCAGCGGCACCGGCTCGGTGACCGGGTTGTCGGTGGCGTTGCGCAGGCGTGATGGCGGGTCGAGCCTTCGCGAGTCGTTTCGCTTCGGCAGCAGCTTCGAGTTCGAACGGGTACCGCCCGGCAGCTACGACGTGATCGCGGTCGCCCGCGAGGGCCGGGGCCGCAGCACGGTCGTCGTCGCGGCCGGCGAGCGGGCCCAGGTCGCCGTCGAGCTGCAGGCCAACCGCACCTACCGCGGTCGCTTCGTCGACGTCCACACCGGGGCGCCGGTGCCCGACGTCTTCGCGGTGATCGCGGACGAGGATGCCGACGCGAGCGAGCTCGCCACCAAGGCCGAACAGCTCATCGCCGCTCGACCCGACGGCATGTCCAGCGGCGCGGACGGCCGCTTCACGGTCGCCGAGACCCCATCGGCCACCGCGCGCCTGCTGGCGATCAGCAGCGACGTCGGTGGCGGCATCCCGAGCGTGCTCGAGTTCATCGTGATCGCGCCGGGTGCCGAGCGGGCCGACGTCGTCGATGTCCCGGTGCTCAACCGCTCGGCGAAACGAACGGCCTCCGTCGAGACCGGCTTCGAGTTCGAGTCGCCGATGTTCTGCACCGACACACCGCATGTCACGGGCGTGACGACCCGGGCAGCGAGCGTTGGGCTCGCCATCGGCGACGAGATCGTCGCGGTCGACGGCCACGACACGACGGGGCTTCGGTGCTACCTCGCCCGCGACCTGCTCGAGGCGCCCGAGGCCGACCACGTCGAACTCACGCTCGGGGACGGACGCACGGTCACGGTCCCGCTGGTTCCTGGGGGCTGAGCCACCGATCGACTCGCCGTTGACTCGCTGCCGTTCTTGGGAGCGGGGCACCTGAGCCAGCCGCTTCATCACTTCGGCGTGGCTCGGCGTCGCCCCCGGGCGTACTGCGAGGCGTCGCAACGAAGCCATGGCGGCGCACTCCGGTGCCCGCCCTTCGGGCGGGCGTGCCCGTCGACTAGTTCGGCGCGACGAAGTTGTCGCACGCCATCTTGATCACCTCGGTGGCTTGCGCGAAGGTCGGCCCGTAGTCGGGCTGGCAGATACCGCCGAGGAAGCCGTTCTCCTCGAACAGCTGCGTGAACTCCTTGATGCGCTGACCGTCGCCGAACTGGTCGAGCGGCACGCACGGCGAGGGGTCCTCGTCGGGCGCGCTGTAGTAGTTGATGAGCGACATGACGACCGCGTTCTGGCGGATGCCATCCTTTGCCTCGACCACCGCTTCGAACCAGGTCTGGGGATCGCCGACCGAGAACGACCCGAAACCCTCGGGGTCGCCCATGCCGTCCCATTCATCCGTGATGATGACGACGACCAACAGTGCTTCATCGCGCAGGAATCCCTCGTTGCACATGCCGGGCTCCTGCGCCGGCTCGCTGATCGCGTTCATCATCGCCTCGAGCGGCTTCTCGACCCGTCACCGAAGGTCCCGAGCTGCGCGGCGCATGCGAACGTCTCGTCGAGATCGTCCTGCTCGGTCATGAAGTTGTAGCCCTCGGTATAGGGGCCACAGACCATCTCGCTCGAGTCGATGCCGCCGACCGTCGAGATCACGAAGTCGCCCAGGGCGCCGCACGGCGGTGCGTTGGGGGCGTACGCGTCGGTCGAGATGACGCCGACGTGGTAGCTGGTGACGTTCTCCAGGGTCTCCTGGATCTGCGCCGAGAACGTCGGGAAGTTGGCGACCAAGTTGACCTGCTTGTCGAACATGCTGCCCGAGCTGTCGATGACGAACAGGAAGTCGACCGCGTTGCAGCCGTCGGCGATGCCGGGGGCGTCGGGGATTCCCGCGACGTCGAACTCGATCGGGGGGTCGACGTCTTGCCCCGTCGAGCTGGTGCCCGTCGTGGGCGGACCCGCGGTGGCGTCGGATCCCGGCCCCGTCGTGGTCGTGGTCATCGAGCCGGTCGACGCGCCGGTGTCGAGGGGGACGACCGTCGAATCGGCCGTCGGATCGTCGCCGGTACCCGTCCCGCCGCCGGCTGGCGCTGGCGAGCAGGCCGCGGCGGCCAGAACGGCCCAGACGTAGAGGGAGCGCCGGCAGGAGCAGCGAGGGTCCATCGTGCCTGAATGGCCGTGGGTGCCCGGCGCTTCGTTCGTGGCCACCGTTTCTCCCCGGGCGACCCTCCCGCGCCCCCGCAACGGCCAATCACGTGGCCAAGGGCAACGCGAGTCGATAGGCTTGCTCGATGCCGTGTCGCATGGGCCTGTTGTCGGCGTTTCGTCTGCGGGTGGGCGCCGGCTGATCGAGATCGGTCGCCGTCGCTCGATCGGCGCGTCCTTCGTCTCGAGCGCGCCACAGCGTGCGCCCGTCGAGCGCCGAGGCGTGGCCGCTGACCGCCCCAGCGGGCCGAACCGCAGGCCGGGCTTTGGCATCGTCTGCACTGTGAACTCTGCAACCAAGGCCGCGGTCGTCCTCGCGTTGGCGGTCATCGCCTGTCGACCTCCACCCGACGGGGCCTCCCGTCCGGTCGGGGTCGCGCCTGGACCCGCGACGCTCGCCCCGGGCGCGCCTTCGCCCCCGTCGGCCCCGGATTCCACGGAACCCGACGCTCGGCCGTGGAGGCTGTTGCGCGACGACGAAGCGGCCGTCGCCAACACGCAGACCCTCGTGCGGCAGATGGTTCAGATCGCCGAGCAGTTCCGCCTGCAGACCCACGGCGCGTGCCCCACGAGCGTCGAGGAGCTGCACGCCAAGGGGTTCCTCCCCCGCGTGATGCGCGACGGCTGGGATCGTCCGCTGCAGATCCTCTGCCCGGGAGCAAGCACGCCACTCGACGTGCTGTCCGCGGGACCCGACGGGCAGTTCTACACGCTCGACGACATCCTCTCTTCTCGTCTGCCGCAGGACCCCGAGCCGTAAACTCCTGGGCTCGAATGCTCGAGCACGACGACGCCGCCGGCACGGCAGTCGTGGGCGCCGGCCCTGGGTGGCGTTGGCGGCGGCGGGCGAATGGTGGACACTGCTTGCGATGTCCGCGAGGACGCGCCGACTGCTGCTGTGTTGTGCGGCGACGGACTCGACGTTCGAGCGAGCCTGGCTCGGCGAGCGCGAGGTGCTGGCCGGCAAGTGCATCCACTGCAACCGAAAGCTGGCGATCGACCTCGAGGGCCGCCCGCTCGGCCGCGAGACGCTCGAGCACATCGTGCCGCGCAACCATGGTGGCAGCGATGCTCTCTCCAACCTCGCGATCGCGTGCTCGCGCTGCAACCATGGCAAAGGCGCGCGTCTCGACCCGCGCCGCTGGGGCGACGAGGCGCTGCAGCGCGTGATCGCCATGCTGCAGGCGCGACGCACGGCGCGTCTGCGAGCTCCGCTCGCGGGCATCGACTTGCCGCCGCAGTCGGTGGACACGGACGATGCGTGACGCGGTGCCGCGAACCGGGGGCCGAGGGCCGGGTGTGCACTTCACGGCCCGGTGAAGAGCGTGGAGATGTGCACCTTCACGATCGCATCCGGCGGCAGATCGCCCTCGTCGTAGATGACCTCGGCGCGACCCGGCGCCAGCGAACGGCGGACGATCTGATCCCAGACCGAGCGCTCGACTTGGATTGCGATGCTGTAGAACGCTCCCTCTCCGTCGAGCGCCCCGTCGTAGACGTTCTCGATCGGGGCCTCGAACGCGCTGTACTCGTGCTCGGCGACCACCTGATCGTCGACGAGGTCCCATTGCCAGAGCGAGGGATAGTCGACTGCGACCAGCCACAATCCAGCGCCGTGGGAGCGGCCGGCGGCAATCCCCTGGACTGCGCGCGGCAACGCGATCGGCTCGCTGGGCAGCTCACAGGGCCGCACGAACCTCAGCTCGCCGGTGTCTCAACCCCAGTACGCGAGGCGGCCCGCAGCGTCGATCGCGACGCCGAAGACATCGCGGCCTTCGTGGAAGAGGACGCCGTCGGCATCGAACCACGTGATCGAGACCTCCTCGGGTATTCCGATGTCGAGGCGACACGAGACGTACGCCGGACCGCCGTCGGGCCCGACGAGCAACTTGTCGAGGTTTCCGATCGACTCGCATTGCGTCTCGAGGAGCAGCGTGTCGTTGGCATACGGATCGCTGGGATAGTTCCAGAACCCGTCGTCGTTCAGTGAGAGCGCATCGGGACCGAACGCGTACACGCCCGCGCCGTCGATGCCGTCGAAGAACACGACGCTGCCGTCGGAACGCACGCGCGGGCTCCACGGGTAGTTCAGGAACCCCGCACAGACTTCGCTGGGCTCCGTCGGATCGGCGAGCACGTTGCGGCTGGCTGAACACTCCGAGAGCGTGCCGAACAGGTAGACGCGCGAGGGATCGAACGCGTTGCAGTCGAGCCCGGCGTCGCCCTCGGTCGGGTCTGGGCCGAGGTCGAGTCGATCGGCGCCGGTCGAGTCCAGGGTCTCGCCGGCATCGCCGCTCGCATCGAGGGTGCTCGAGCCTGGCGTCATCCCTGCGGGGCCACCGTCCGCACTGCCATCGGCGGTCGCATCCCCGACGTCCGCGACGACCGGGCCGCAGCCCCACGCGACGGTCGCGACCGCGAGCGCTCCTGCTCGTCTCGTCCTCATGTCTCGATCCTACCCGACGCGATCCCGTGGGGACGGAAAAACGCCGAACGCTCGCGCGGCTCGGCGCTTCGGGTCACCGTCGTGGGTCCCCGTCAGAGGAGCGCTGACGGGACTCCCGCGCGACCGCGGTGCAGCGGGTCAGTGGGAGCCGCTCTGCCGTGGCGCGCGTTGCCCGTCCCTCGTCGTCGGCGTATCGTCGTTCGGTGGACCTCCGAGCGATCGCGAACACGAACAACCGCGGCATGGATCTCGCGACGGCCTTGCAGGTTCCGATGTGGGCGCACCACGTGCGCGTGAGCGGCGGCGAGAAGGTGCCGGACGCCATCACCCGCTGCAACATCCACTGGCTAACGCTCGAGAAGTGGTCGCAATCGACGCTGCCCGACTTCATCGCGAAGCTACCGCGGCTGCATTACCTCGAGGTGCGCAACGCCGGCAAGCTGCGCCGTCTACCCGAGTTCGTGTTCGGGCTCCAGCGGCTCGATCAGCTCAATCTCGAGGGCAGCGCGATCGAATCCCTCGACGGAGTCGAACGCATGCCGAGGCTCACCGCGATCAGGCTGGCGCGCACGCCACTCGGCCGTGCCAAGGCCATCCGCGAGCTTGCGGCGCGGATCCCCATGGGCGAGCTGGCCCGCGTCCAGCCGACGACGATCTTCATCGACCGTCCCGAAGTCGTCCCGCGCAACCGAGCAGAGCTGATTCGTGCGGTCCAACTCGGCGTGTATCCGGAGATGCCGAAGTCCGACGCGAGCGGCGGCACGTTCGAAGGTCTCGACGTCTACTGGCGGTCCTCGAAGACGAACTTCTCCAAGACGACGTGGCGCCATTGCAAGATCAGCGGAGATCTCACGCGCTGCAACTTCGACGGCGCGACGTTCGAGGAGTGCATCTTCGTCGACGAGTGGTTCACGGGGATCAGCGCGAAGGGAGCGACGTTCCGCGGCTGCTACTTCAGGGAGTGCGTGATGAAGGGCGCGAACCTCGAAGGCGCGCGGTTCCTCGGTGTGGCACCCGACAGCGAGCTCGACCTCTCCGGCGCAAGGGCCCCGGGGCTCGAGCTCGAGGCGCGGTTCACGTCGCCGGACGCCTCCAAGCGGCTCGTCGCGCCGAAAGCCGATCTGCGCGACGCGTCGATCACGATCGCGCTCACGTCGGACGCCAAGCGCCCGGGGCCGAAGGCCGCGTGGCCGACCGCTGCGTTCGCCGGGGCAAAGACGAACAAGGCGACGCGGATCGAGTACGCGCCGCTCGCCGGCGCGGCGCCAGCGAAGGTGTCGACGGCTGCCCTGCCCGAGCCGCCGAAGCGCGTCATCGTCGATCCCGGGGGGCCGAGCGCACCCGTCCTCGGACGCATCGACGCGTCGAACGCGGGGCTCTGGCTCCTCGTCGCTGACGCGAAGGTCGCCGCGGCATGGCGCGGTGACGAGGACGAGGACGAGGACGAGGACGACAGCGACTTCGCACGCGCCGAGCGGGCGTCCGAAACCGGAAAGCGCACGATCCGCGTGGGCGACGGCCACGGCGTGATCGTCGAGGACATCGGCGAGCACGGCTACGCGTTCGCCTACGCGATCGACGACGGCGTCGCGCTGCTCGAGCTCGGTGCGGTCGAGGACGACTTCGACGAGAGCATCGGGTGGAAGAAGCTGGCGAAGATCCATGGCGCCCACGTCGTGCAGCTCGCGGCGAAGCGGCGCTCGAAGGTCGGCGAGGTCACCGTGACGAGCGGCGCGCTGGCGCTGCTGCTGCCGTACGCCAAGCTCCGCAAGCGCGGTGAGGACCAGCTCGTCCTTCCGCTGCCGAACGGCACCTACGCGATCTTCAAGGAGCGGTTTGCGGATCCGCCGCTGACCGACGAGCACGGCACGTACGTGGGACGCGTGCAGATCGTCCGCGCGAAGGCGACCGTCCGCGCGAAGCCGACCGGGAAGTCCAGCACGGGCGCCGCCAAGTCCGCGAAGCCCTCGAAGACGCACACGGTCACGGGCGCCCTCTACCTCGAGCTCATCGAGGGAACGTCACGGAAGTTCTGGGAGGCGACCGTCGAGGGCAGGGACATCACCGTCCGCTTCGGCCGCATCGGCACGGATGGCCAGCGCGTGACGAAGTCGTTCGCGTCGCCGGCCGCCGCCGTCGCCGAGCGCGACAAGCTCGTCGCCCAGAAGCGTCGCAAGGGCTACGGCTGAGGGGGGGGCAAGAGATTGCGGGCCGCGGCGACTTGCGCGTCTCGATTCGATGGCGCACCAACGACACGATGCGCCGTCCATCGCCCGCGGGGGGCTACGCATTGCCGTGACGGGGGCGCGACTCGATCGCGGGACAGCGAGTTGCGTCAACAAGACCCCGCACCACGACTCGAACACCGGCCCGATGTACGAGCCGCAGCCGGGCGATGACGTCGGCGCTCCCCCCGATGCGGATCCGGGTGGGCCCGAATCGCCGGTCGAGGCCCCGCGCCACGGTCCGCGCCCGGCCGACGGGGTGGGACGTGCGGGCGCGGTGACCCGGGGGGCGTCCACCTGCTACGCTGGCGGGGATGGGCGAGCGTCGAATCGCGACCTACGACGAGGTGCTCGCGCGATCTCGAGGGCATCGGCAGCGCCGCGCGCATGCAGCTGGTGCGTGATCTCGCCTTGATCGCCCTGGCCGACGGCCATGTCGATGCGGCCGAACGCGCTGTGCTCGAGGACGTGGCCCGCCAGATGGGCGTCGGCCTCGAGGTCGTCACGCGCGTGCTCGATGGTCGCATCGACCTGGACTGATCGCCGGCGCGACCCGTGCTCTGCAGCGCGAAGCTGCGTCGCGGCGTGCGCCCGTCGAGCGCCAGGACGTGGCAGCGGATCAAGGCGTCGCGGGCGCGTGTTGACTCCTGCGACTCCTCGCGCCAGAATGGGGCATGGCCAAGCGAACGACCGTCTCACTCTACGTGGTCGAGCTCTCGCTCCTCGCAACGCATCAGGTCGATGCGGCGTACTGGCACGAGTGGGACGTCTTCGGTGTGCGCGGTGGGATCACGTTCTTCCTCGTCTTCAACCTCGTCGCGATGTTCTTGCTCGGCACCGGCCTCGTGCTCGTCGCGTCTGGGGATCCGCGTGCGCGCCTGGGCGTACTCGCATGCGCCGGCACCGGGCTCGTGACCTGCACCATTCATGCGGTCTTCCTCGCGCTGGACCCCGTGGCGTTCTGGACACCCACGTCGCTCGCCGTGCTCGCCGCGATCCTCGCGACCGCCCTCGCGCAGCTCGCGTTCGTGCGGAGAGTCGAGGTCGACCGAGGCCGAGCCGTCTGACCACGGCGGGTGGCCGGAGCATCGCCCCGGCCGCCCGCGCGGGGATTCAGCAGAACTCCGGGACTTGCTGACAGAAGCTCGCCGGACACTTGATCTTGTTGTTGTGGCTGTAGCAGCCCGACTTCGTGACGAACTCCGTGACGCACGACGTCCACAGGCGCGACGAGAACTGCGAGGTCTGACCGACCAATGGGGTGGATCCTCCACCGCACGTCGTCACGCTGCGCCAGCCCACTTCCTGGGTCATCGCGCGTCGCTGTAGTACGTGACTTCTTGGGCCTGGACGGGCAAAGCCTCGGCGGGCTTCGACACGGCGAGGACTCCGATGGCGCCCAACACGAGCGCCCCTGCAATCGACCACTTCATGGGTGTTTCTCCTCGTGACGCTTCGGGTCACGCGGGGAAGTCAGACTGCGCCGGCCTCCGCTTGATCACGGGCGTCGCCGATTCCGTGATCAATTCCCGCAGAGGTCTGTCTACCTCGGGGATGCGCCACCTCCAGACCGCCCTCTTGGCGATCTCCTCCGCCATCGTCGTGGCCGCCGTAGTGTTCGTGGGCACCCGCGCGCCCGACGAGCGCGTCGTGACGCATCCCGCAGCCGCGGTGGCGCCGCTCGACGGGCGCCCATGGGGGCGGCCCGTCGCGACCCGGACGTCGACGCATGGGGATTCGTCGGCGCCCGCGCGCCGCCGCGAGGCGCGGCCCCGTGAATGGACGGGCACGGGGGCGCCCCGAATTCCGTCGCGTGAGCACCCGACGACGGTGATCGAGGCGATGATGTCGAAGCCTCCGGCCGCTGGAGCGGCGCCGGATCCGGCCGAACCGACCGCGGCCGATCACGATGCGCGGGCCCTCGCCGCGTTCGACATCGCGTTCGAGGCCGAGGTCCGCGACGAGGCGTGGAGCGCGGCCGCCGAAGCCGACATCGCCGCAACCCTCGCCACCGCGCCCGGTGCTCCCGCCCTGGACGAGGTGGAGTGCCGGAGCACGCTGTGCCGCGTCGAGCTGCACGGCGAGATGGCGTCGTTGCCGGAGACCGGTCCATTCAGAGAGACCGGCTGGTGGATCGACGACGGAGGCGGCGCCGCGACGCTGCTCTTGGTGCGCGAGGACGCGGAGATTCCGTTTGCGGGCTGAGCCCGCCACACCGCCCCCGCATCGACCCGACAGCTGCCGGCTACAGGTAGTTCCACGTGCAGACGTTGGCCTCGCAGGCGAAGCCGTCGGCGGCGGGGCAGTCGCAGGTGCTGATGCCACCCAGCGAGCACTCGTTGGCCTCGGCCTTGGCCCGGATCTCCTCGAGATCGGTGAGGTCGGCGTCGGTCCGCGCGACCAGGTTGCGCGTGCAACCGCAGCTGGTGCCGACGAGCACCTGACCGCACTGCTCGTCGCTGTCGCACGCCCGGATCTCGGCGAGCTCGTCGGCGTAGTCCTGCACGATCGGGCCGCAGGTGTCGACGGTGGCCGGCACACACATGCCGCCGCAATCGGCCCCGCCGTCGTTCGGATCGCAACTGTCGTCGGGATCGTCGACGCACTCCTCACCGTCGGGGCACGGCAGGTTGCCGAAGCCGCCACAGAAGGTCTTGGTCACGCACTCGCCCTCGGCCGCAACGCTGGTGCCGGCGGCGGCCGCATAGCAGGCATTGCTGTAGGTCTGGCCGTCGCAGCCACAGACCGGATCGAACAGCGCGATGCAGGCCTCGGGAATCGACACGCACTCGCCGAGGTGATCGGCCGCGCCGCACATGTGCTCCACGCTCCACATGCAGAACTCGCCATCGTCGCACGGCGGGTTGAGCTTGCCCCCGCAGGCCTGGCCCTCGACCGGCGGTGGCGCGATGCCGCAGACCTCGTCGGCGTCGTCGCAGCAATCGCCGTACTCGATGCACGCCTCGTCGCACCAGCAGTTGCCGATGCCGGGGCCACCGCACAGGTCCTTCTTCGCGTGTTCGCAGGTGCCGACGACGTCGGCCTTGCCGAGGCTGCCGCGATCGTCGTCGGGTTCAGTCACGGCGCCGCCGCCGAGATCGGTCGTGCAGGCAGCGAGAAGCGGGAGAACGATCGAGAGTAGTCGGGTGCGCACGGCGGTTCCTCGAGGTGGACGACGGTCGCCGCCTTGCAAGCGGTGGGACATCTGACGAGCTCGGAAAACCCTTGGAATCCAGCGGCACGTCCTTCGAGCCCCGAGCCACGGGTTGGCTTCGGGCTCGTTCGCGCGGCAACGGTTGTGGCCAGAGGGGGTCCGGACATGGGCAGCGAAAAATCCGCCGCCCCCTTTAACTGGATGCCCCGCCGCTCCACTTCCCCCGTGGAAGCGGGCTCGGTCACGCCGCCGAAGGGGACAACATGAAGAACCACCGTACGGGGAACCACAGATTCGGCAGCTGCAACCTCGCGCTCTTCGCGGCATCGCTCGCGCTCGGGCTGTCTGGCTGCTACGACGGCCTGGAGTCGGACGGGGAGCTGGAGCCCGAATTTCCGGGGTTCGAGCTCCCTTCCGAGGGTGAAGGGTCCTCCGGCGAGCCCGGGACGAGTGAGGTCTTGGGGGCACCGCCCGCGGACAACGCCTTCCCGGTCGTCGGCTACGTGCGTGGAGAGTCCTGCGGCGACGGGTTCGGGGATCCTCGACCGGGAGGGCGCACGCACGAGGGCGTCGACTGCTTTGCGGCCGAGAGCCACGCCCCACTCGTCGCCGTGGAGAACGCGACGATCCGAGTGGTCAGAACCGCGGCAGAGACCCCCGAGTTCTCGGGCAACAGCATCTCCATCCGTGGCGACAGCGGCTGGCGCTACTACTACGGCCACATCCATTCGACGCAGTTCAGCAAGGCCGACCAAGGGCTGACACGGGTCCGGAAGGGCGATGTCATCGCGCTGATGGGCTCGACCGGAACTTCGGTCGAGCATCTCCACTTCGAGGCCGCTCCGGGCGACAGCGACGCGGTCGATCCGTATCCGTTCATGGCGACGTGGCAACGCACCGCAGGGAACGGAGCACCACCGCCACCTCCGGAGGCGCCGCCGGAGATGCCGCCGCCGCCGCCCGTCGACGGATGCGGCGTACTCGTCCCGGGTCAAGTCATGGTGCCCGGACAGATCTTGTACTCCTGCGACGATCGATTCCAGCTGCAGCTCCAGACCGACGGCAACATCGTGCTGCGGGTCGTCGACTACGTCGCGCTCTGGACCTCCGAGACGTACGGCACGTCGCCGTCGGGGTTGGTGATGCAGGAGGACGGCAACCTCGTGCTGTACGGCACCGATGGCGCGCCGATCTGGCACATCGGCACCCACGGAAATCCGGGCGCGTACATGGTCCTCCAGGACGACGGGAACCTCGTCGTCTACGAGGGCGACACGGCGCTGTGGAACACGGGCCCGGCGTAACTCCGCAGCGCTGCGACGGACCGTGGCGTCAACTCACGGCCACGCAGTGATCGATCCTCGGGCCTCGTGGACACTCTCCCCACGGAGAGCCTCATGCATCGAGACCCACGATCCTTCCCCCGCATGCCTCGGTGGGCGCGTCTCGGCGTCGTGCTCGCGACGCTCGGCGCGTGCGATGCAGGCGACGCCGACCCCGCTCGCCAGGCCGACGCGGGGCCGACCAGTCGATTGCTGCTGACCGACGGGCGAATCATCGAGGGATTCCGGACCGACGACGAGGTGACCGCGGTCATGCTCGGTCCGAGCGGGCTGCAGGACGACGTCGTCGCCCAAGCGGTCTGGGACCTGCGCGACGACGAGATCCTGCTCGACTCCCCGGAGGAGGAGCTCGACGGAGCGCGGCCAGGGCTCGTCGACGACGGGAGCGACGATCCGCCCGAGCTGCGACTGTCGAAGTGGTTGTTCCTGCAGATCGAGGAGCACGAGGGGCTGGCCCCGGTCGCGTCCGGTGATCTCGCCGGCGCGACCGAGCCACAGACCGCGCTGCCATTCGGACTGAAGGGCTACTTCGACAGTCTCGTGCGCGTGGGGGACGAGTTCCGCGTCCGAGGCTGGACCTGCGACAGCGGCAACTATGCCGCGGCGGTTCGGGTGTGGATCACCGTCGCGTACTTCGGCAATGGGATCTGGACCGCCGTGGGCCCCTACACGGCCAACCGGAACCGTGAGGCCGCTGTCGGAGCGAACTGCGGTGGGCACGCGAACCGCGGATTCGACGTGACCACCGGCGGCCTCGCGCGCATGGATCTCACCCACAACGCCGCGTTCGGGACGGTTCGGGTGAAGATCCAGCCCGTCGACACCCAGTTCGCTGGTATGCCCGACGAGACCACGTTTCTCATCGTCGGCGGGAGAGTCGATGGCCTGCGCTTCCTGCCCGCCGGTTGGCGGCCGTGGTGGGCGATCTAGTCCGGGCGCTCACCACCGCACGCGACCACCGGTCCGCCGTCACTCGAGCTCTTGGTCGATGTAGAGCCCGGCAGAGCCGTTGATTCCATCCTCGGCGGCGATGCCGCTGCGCTCGTACGTGGACCACACGTCGTCGCCGTCGAGATCGGCGAGCGCCTGGATCGTGAACTGGCACTTCCCGAAGCCGGTCGTCTCGTTCTCCCAGATGAAGTTGTAGTGGAACGCGTGCGGCTCCTTCACCGCGAAGCCGAGCGAGCGCCACACCGGGTGGTCGGCCCAGAGCTTCGCGTCGTACGAGCCCGCCGCGTCGCTCTGCGTCGTCGACGGCGAGCACAGGCCACCGGGCGCCGCACTGCACTTCACGGAGAGCGGCGGGACGAAGCCCGACTCACCCTTGGCCCGACCATCGTTTGCGCAGAAGTGCTTCGCCTGCCCCGCAACGTCGCGGTCCTCGTTGAAGTTCGCCGCGACCGCATCGAACAGCTTCGCGAGGTTGATCCGTGGTTCGCGGGGGTTGCGTTGCGGCGTCGCCGGCGACGGCGTCGTCGTGACGGGTGACGGCGTGCTCGCCGGGGCCGTGGAACTCGACGACTTCGGCGGCTCGACGGGGGCAGGAGGTCTCGCGTCACACGCACACAGGCCGAGCGCGAGGGGGACGAGCCGACGAAACGGGGACATGCGCCCGAGACGTTGCCGACGAGCCGGCTGCGGTTCACCACCGAAGGGCACGCAGTGTCACGGCGTGGTCACATGCTGGTTGCCGGCGGACCGAGTGAAGGTACGGTGTACGCATGCGCTTCGCGGCGACCCGCGGGGGTGACCCCTGATCTCGACGCTTCGAGCGTGTGGCCCTGCTCTCGTGCTCGCGGCGTGCCACGCCGACGTCCGCTCGAGTACCGCGGCGGCGCCCTCCTCCCCGCCGCGCGCGTCCATCACCGACGTCGACGTCGCCAGCAACGAGGGTCCCCTGCGCTGGCAACTGCGGGCGACCCTGCCGGAGGCCCATCGCGAGGTGTCGTGGCTCGAGACCACGGCCGAGGGCCTGGTCGTCTCCGCGTCGACCGAGGCCCTGACCCGCAATGGGGCCGCCGTGTTCCGCCTGTCCGACGCGGGACTGACGACCCTGTTCGAGTCGGAGGGTCAGGGCTTCCTGCGGGTCCACGCGTGGGGCGACAAGTTGCTGGTCCCGGACGCCGACGCCGCCTTCGGCGTCGGGTTCTTCCTGCGCCTCGACATCGACGGGGCGGTGTTCGTCCTCGACGCCGACGGCAGCGCGCACGAGGAGGTTCTCCGCGCCGTGTACCACGTCTTCGACGTCGTCGAGCTCGACGGACGACTGTACGCATCGACCGGCGCCTACGTCCCGGGCGACGTGCTCCGCGTCCGAAGGCGAGCGCGCGCGGACGAAGGCGACCAGCGCCCGCAAGGCCGAGGATCCGCTCGGCCGCAGGAGGTGCACGAGCCGGAAGTCGCCGCGCTCCGCCGCAGACCACACGAGCGGTAGCAGCAGCTCCTCGCCCGCACCCTGCAAGGACTCGCCGAGCGCAGCGTCTCCCGCGAGCCAGCCCGCCGCCCACTCCGCGGCGAGCCGTCGGCGCTGCCACGGCGCGCAGTGGGGCACGATCGCAGCGGCGTGCCTGCGCGCGCGCGGATCCTCGGGCCAGCGATCGAGCCAGGGCGCGAGCCGAGCGAGCGACGCGGGCTCGAGCTCGACGTGCCCGTGCAGGAACGCGTCGAGGACCCGCGGGTGAGCGGCGTGGGCGTCGGGCCACGCGAGCAGCTTCGCGGCGGCGCGGCGGCGGTCCTGCGAGTCGCCGCCGCGGAGCGTGGCCAGCATTGTCTCGAGCTCCGTCGTCGAGCCCGGCTCGGCCCCGACGGGGGCGGACGGTCGCCAATCGCGGGGCTCCGCGAGCGGAACGTCGAGCGGGCGCGCCGCGAGCCACTCACCGAGCGCGCGGACGCGGGCCGCGTCGTCGAGCGTCGGCCAGCGCTCGACCTGCTCACGCAGCGCGGTGATCGTGGTCGACTCGTCGCGCGCGGTTGGAGGCACGCGCAGCGTCTCGAGCAGCAGCGCCACGGCAGAGCCCGCGCCCGCGCGGCACTCGTCGAGGGAGCGCTCGAGATCGGCGCGGGTCCGCACCGCGCCGAGGCGCCCCAGCAGACGCTGGCGGCGAAGCCCGCCGGCCGCAGCCGACGGGGGCATGGCGCGGTGCAGCTCGATCGCTCGGACCTCGATCGCGCGGCCCAGCGACTGCCCGGCCACGCAGCGCTCGAGCCAGCCGACCACCGCGGCGGGATCCACCGCGCTGCGCTCGACGATCTCGAGCAGCGCGCCCGCATGCTCGGCATGGCCCGCGTCGGGCTGCGCCGCATCGAGTACCAGCGCGAGCGCGCGAGGATCGGTGACGTCGCCCGCGCGCAGCCACGCGATCCAGTCGGCCAGACCCGCGCGCACGGTGGCAAGGATCTCGGCCTCGAGCAGTGGTGTGCGCGCGTCGACGAGCTCGCGGGCGGCCTGCGGCGAGAAGCCCTCCACCCGCAGCCGTCGGCCCGGGTCGCGCGGCGGCGCGGCCGGCAGGAGCTTGCTGCGGTGGAGCAGGGCCGCGAGCCGCTCCGCGTCGGCGTCAGCCAAGGCGACCCGGCCCGCGAGGCACGCGTCGAGCAGGGCCCGGTGCGACGGCCGTGACGAGCGAGCCAACCGCAGCGCGGCCGCCGAGCGTAGTTGGCCGCCGAGCGCGTCCCAGAGCAGCTCGATGCGACGAGGCTCGACCTCGTGCTCGAGCGCATCCACCAGCACCGCGACGCGCGTGGGTCCAGCCGCTCGCCCGAGCGCCGCGCACAGCTCGGTGCGAAAGCCCGGGTTGTCGTGGTGGGCGAGCCACTCGACGAGCGGCGCCACGGCGCGCTCGCTGCCCACCGTCGCGAGCGCGTGGGCGGCTTCCTTCTTGACCGCCATCTCCGGCCGCTTCAGCGCCGCGATCACCAGCGGCTCGGCCCACTCGGCGCCGAAGCTCGCGATCGCAGCGAGGGCCTGGGTGAGGATGCGCGGCTCCTCGTGCTCGGCCAGCCGACACAGCGACAGCTCGAGGCCCCGCGCGCCCTCCCCTGCCGCCCCCGGTGTCCCGACCGCGAGGATCGTCTCGATCGCGGCGCGCCGTACCTCGCGATCGGCGTGGCGCCACAGCGGCTCGATCATGCGCAGCGTGGCGCGATCGGGGCCGTGGCGGCCGAGGAGTTCGAGCAGGGCCACGCTCACCGCGGGCGCCGGATCTTCGCGCAGCCAGTCCACCGCCACCTGCAGCACGAGATCGCGGCCCGTCTCGGCGCCGGCCTCCACATGTCGCCGCACGGTGCGGCCCTCGGCCACCAGGTGCCGACCGTCGCGAAACAGCTGCTGCTCGAGCTCCGGCTGCGCGAGGCGCTTGATCGTGAAGTCGCCCGCGAGCGCGCGGCGAACGTAGCCCCGCAGGATCTCGCGGAACAGCGCCACCGCCTCCGGCAGGCGCTCGATGTCGCCGGATTCGCAGAACACCTCGAAGCGGACGAGCGCATCGATCGCGTGGTCACCCTGCTCGGCCCAGGGGGCAGCCGCGACGAGCTGCGCGGGGCGAGGGTCGCGATGTTCGACATACGTGCCGCCGAGGATCCCCGCGTCGTGCGGCCCGAGCTGCGTCGCGAGCTCGCGCAGCAGCGCCCCGCGATCGCGGCAGTGGGCCCACAGCACGTCGATCGCCTGCCAGCGCAGCGCCGCGGGGAATCGGGGATCTCGCACGCGCGCCAGCAGCTCGACCTGCGTCCGTGGGCCCCCCTTGGCCCGCAGCACGGGGATCACGGCCTCGGGGAGCGCGTCGAGCCAGCGCAGCAGCGGCGCCTCTCCCTCGTACTCGGGGCTACAGCCGGCCGCCATCACCAGCGCGGACGCCACGGCCGGATCCTCGACCGCGTCGAGCCGCTCGCGCAGCAGCAGATGTGCGCGCGTGCCCACGGCCTCCGCGAGGATCGATGCGCGTCGGATCCAGCGCGGGTCGTCGGCCGGCAGCGCGGCCAGGCGCTCCACGAGCTCGGTCCGCACGATGAACGCCACGCGATACGCTTCCTCGCCGGTCCACGGCGGGTGGGCGTCGTAGAGTTCGAGCAGCGCATCGAGATGGTGCGCGCGCAGGAACACGCCGTGGCGGTGCGCCGCGAGCAAGAACCAGCGCGCGGCGGGCAGCAGGCGCAGCGGATCCTCGCGGACGAGCTCGAGTGCGACGTCGAGGTCTTCGGCGCGCGCGAGCGGCCCCAGGGCTGCGAGCGCCTCGGCGCGCGCGGGGCCGAACCGAGCCCGATCGGCCACGAGCGCCAGGAGCCAGTCGCGCCGACCGAGCGCGGCCGCCGTCGCGATCGCGGCGCGGGCCAACGCGAGGGCTCGCGCGCGAGCGAGCGGTGGCGCGTCCTCGGATGCCGCGCCCGACCGCGGCGCATCCTCGCTGCCTTCATGCGGATCCGCATCGCCCTCGAGCACCGCCAGGATCACCCGGTCGCGGTCGCGCTCGCGCCCCGGCGGCAGGCGCCGCAGCCAACCTTCGCCGAGCAGGCGCAGGGCCCGGGCGCGCAGCGTCGCGTCGTCATCCTCTGCGAGCGGCAGGATCACGTCGAGCGCCTCGAGGGGCGACACCGCGAGCTGGGCGACCGCGGGCACCGCCCACTCGAGCGCCTGTGCGCGCAGCCGCGGATCGCGGGCGGCAGCGAGGCGACGCAAGAGCGGCTTCGGATCCAGCACGGGATCCATCGACCAACCGAGCACCACTCGCAGCAGCTCGGTGTCGTCGAGCGCGTCGAGGATGCTCGCATCGCCGCAGGCCGCGAGCTCGACGCGTCGCCACGCGACGCGCACCGGCGGCTCGAGCTGAGCCAGGTCTCGCGGGATCACGGGCCCGTGCGGCACGAGCATCGCCGCCACGGACGCGAGCGCGAGGCCCACTTCAGGCGAGAGCCCGCCCAGCAACGCCGGCATCGCGGCCGCGAGCCCCTCGAGCACCCGCGGCTCGCCGCACCTGGGCAGCGCCGCCGCGATCGCCTCGAGGCGCGCCACCGCTGCGGGGGCCGCCCATCCCCGCAGGCCCGAGAGCGACGTCGATTCCAGCGGGGCCTGCGGCTCCATCACCGCCGAAACTAGCATCACTCGCGGCACGACATCGCGGCAGCGCCATGTCCGGCCCGGGTCGGGCACGGCCGTGGAGACCGGGTAGCATCGCGCATGCTCGTCCGCCGTTCGTTGCTCGTGCTCGCCCTCGTCGCAACGTCCGCGTGCGACAAAGCCACCCCGGTCGACCCCGCGAAGGCGGCACCCACGAAGGCCGAAGTGAAGTCCGACGCGAAGGCCTCCGCGGGGGCCGACACGGCGAAGACCGCGGCGAAGGACGACGCGCCGAAGCCATCGCCCGCCTCCGACGATGTGCGCGCGGACTTCGACGACATCTGCAACGCGAAGGAGCGCTCCGGCGCCAGCGCCGAGCCAGACGACAGCCAGCGCGCGATGGTGATGGCGAAGTGGCTCACGGGCAAGCTCCGCACGAACGAGGCGAAGGACCTCATGGCCTCGCTCGCCACGGAGGACCCCGCGGCGCGTCCGGGCCGACTGCGCGACGCCGCGAAGCGTGCGGGCGTCGAGCCCTGCCCGTTCGCCGACGAGGAGTCCACCCCGCGCGCCGCCGGGGCGAAGTAGAGGGCCCGCGGGACTACTCGGGGTGGGCGGCCATCATGATCCAGCGCGTGCTGGGCTACCACCTGGTGCGGACCGACGAGGGACTGGCGTGGGGCGAGGTGGCGAGCGCGTGGCTGGAGCGCCTCGATCGCACCGAGGGCCTCGACGCCGCGCAGCTCGCCAACAACACCGGGCTCATCCACGAGGCGCGCGCGAGCCTCGACGAGGCCGAGACCTGGCATCGCCGCGCGCTGGAGCTGCGGGAACAGGCGCTCGGCACCGAGCACCCGGAGACGGGCCACAGCCACGGCAACCTCGGGAACGTCGCGCTCGCGCGTGGAGACCATGCCCTCGCGCTCGAGCACCACCGTCGTGCGCTCGCCGTCCGCGAGGCTGGCCTCGGCCCCGAACACCCCGACGTCGCGCGCAGCCTCGCCAACATCGGCCGGGTGTTCGTCGCCCGCGGAGATGTCGACGCCGCGCTCGCCCACTTCGAGCGCGCGCGGGCGATCGCGCTGCAGACCGTCGGGCCCCGACATCGCGTCGTCGGTCGCGTCCTGGGCAGCATGGGCGAGGCGTACCGCGTCGCGGGCGACCGCGCGCAGGCGGAGTCGAAGCTCCGCGCGGCGCTCGACGTGCAGCTCCCCGAGCTCGGCCCGCTGCATCCCGAGACCGCCGAGACCGAGCTCGATCTGGGCGACCTCCTCGCCGAGATCGGCGACGTCGAGGGCGCGGTCCTCCACCTGCGGGCCGGCGCCGCCGCGCTGGCGTACCGGCTCCCGCCCGATCATCCGCAACGCGTGGCGGTGGATCGAGCGCTCGCGGAGGTGTGCGCGCGCGAGGGTGTGCGGGCGTGTGGAGATGGGGCGCGCTGATTCGGGTGGGTCGCGAGAGGCCGATGAGTTCTACCCGCGCCTGATTCGACGAACGCCCGAGGGCTCGACCGACGTCGTGGACGCTGGCGACGCGGGTTCACCCGGCCGCGCGGCTCTAGTCGCCGTTCGGGTACGCATAGGGAGCCGGCACTTCGGAGCACACCGGATCGAGCGCACAACTCCCGGATGCGCACGCCGTACAGACACCGCCCTCGCACGCGCTGCCCAAGGGGCAGCCATCGCTGTACATGCACGCCTCGCCGAGCTCCAACTGAGCCTCGCACAGTGCTTCACCACACCACGCGCCCTCGATGCAGGGGACGAACCTGTCGTTGGGACCTACGGCGAACCGACACTGCTCACCGACCTCGGCCCTCTCGACGCACACGGCGAGCGTCGGGTGGCAGGTGAGGTCTGCGCTGCAGTCGGCCGTGTCCTCGCACGCTCCGCCGACTTCGATCTTGGGACGACATCGTCCTCCTTCGTCGCAGCGCAGCCCTATCTCGCAGCTCGGGAAGCTGTCGCAAACACCGCCCTCGCCGACGCGCGCCTGGCACTCGTATGATTCGCCGTCCACATCGGCGCAGTACAGATCCGGTGCGCAAGATCGGTGCAGCGCGCCGTCCTGACAACTCTCGCCGACCTGCAGCGGCGCGGGCGTGTCGCACACCGCGTAGCCGTGACCGCTCAGGCACGCGAGGTCTTCCGCGCACTCTTGCACGAACCCCGAGGGGCCGAACTGGTGCGGCTCGGGCTCGCACTCGTCGCCGGTGCCCAGGTTCAATCGATGGACGGCGCAGTCGGGTGCGCACACGGCATCGTAGGACTCGCCGCACTCGAGCTGCTCCCAACAGTCGGCGAGTTCGCGGAGGCACGCGGCATCGAACGCGTAGTCGTCTGCTGCTTCGGCATTCTCGGTGAGACGTCGCAACCCCTCGTGGTGCACGCCTTCGCACTCTGCGAGGTCGAGCCACGGGTCGGTCACGACGCACTCGCACGCCGCTTGGCGTTCGCACATGGCGGTGGCGAGCCGCGCGAGGTCGTCGACGTCGGGCGCAGGACTCTCGTCGCTGCCGCCCTCGCCACTGCCGCCACCGTCCACCGGTCCACCCGCCGCGGGACCGCACGCAACGAGGACCGCGACGCCGACCATCGAGACCATGCCATACGATTTCATGCGACCACCCATACGAGCCCGATAGCACCACCGATCGTTCGCGAACGCCACCCACCGCGCGCGGCGGCGTCACCGCCCGAGTCCAGTGACGACACCAGTCGAACCCCCAGTCCGAGTTCGCGACCGCAAAGTGGCAGTCGACACACCCCGCCGGTTGCCCACCGAGGCGAACGCTGCCTGCCGTACGCACAGATCTTCACCTATACCCTCGACATCGCCGAGGAGGAGTACGCGACCCGGTGGGCGCGGACCGCTTCATGGCCTCCGCCCTCGTCGCCCGCTTCGGGGCTGAGCCGTTCCTGCGAGACCTGTCCATCACGGCAGCGCCGGTCGGCGAGGGGGCCTCCCGCATCACCCGGGGCCTGCCTGGCTGAGGTTCCGGGATCTCAGCCAGCGCCTCCCCCCATGCGTGTAAGGAAGGAGACATGGGGGAGAGGCCCGCTTTCGCGGAGCTCGTGTACGCATCAGCCCATCGGCGGCGTGCAGCGATCGAACTGGCTGCAGTCGCAAGAGCATTGCGCGCCCTCGCATGCGCAGGTGCAGTCGTCCATCGCGGGACCTCGATCGCGGCACACGCCCTCGTGGCAGCCGCCCATGCCCATCATCTCTCCGCAACCCATGTTCACCGGGACCCACGTGCAACCCGCGGCGTCCGTCGTGCAATCCGCCTCGCTACCGTGGACGCCACACGCCTCGCCGCCGCAGTCACACGGCGCGCAGTCGGTCGCGTCGGGGCAGGCCGCACACTCGCACGTCGAGGCCGTGCTCCCGGTGTCCTCGGCCTGACACTCGCAGTCACACGCGGCACAGGGCTGATCCGCCGGGCAAGTCTCGCAAGCGCACGTGCACGTGGCATCGCCGACGCAGCCACCGTCGCCCGGCGCAGTCGATCCGGCGCAGTCGCAGGCACACGGGGGACAGATCTCGCCGGGGCCACAGGGCTCGCAGGCGCAGGCGCAACTGCCACCGGACCCCTGCTGCTCGTGGTGCTTCATCACCGCGCAGTCGCACTCGCAGCCCGGGCAGTCGCCGGTCGGACAGTACAGCGGGCAAAGGCACGCACAGTCTCCGTCGCCGAGCGAATGCCCGTAGCAGAAGCCGTCGGCGGCCTCGCAGTCGTGATTCCCGAGGCAGAGGCGGTCGCGATTCGCCCACGCACACGCAGCGTCGTCGGTGCACGCCGAAGCATCGCCGTGGTCGCGGCATGGATCGTCGCTCGCGCAGAACCCCTCGGGACAGTCCGTCGAGGGCGGACAGGCGACATCCAGCGCATGCCAGCCACAGCCATCGATCGCGCCACACGCCTGGGCATCGCGGGTCGCGGTGCAGGGGTCGAAGGCGAGGTAGCCGACGAGGAATTCACTCTGGGAACCCCCGTCGTCGCTGTCGCAGGCAGGCAACCATGCGATCGCAGCAGCGACGAGGAGGTGAGTCGGGACCAGTTGCTTGGACACCAACTAGCCTTGCGCCGTGATCATGCTGACGACGAGCGAAAGGGTTGCATGGAGATCGGAGCACCGACGATGATCCGAGTCATCGGTGCGAGCGCGCTGCGGCATCGGTGTTCACGGGAAGACCGACACCGAGCGCGATCGCTCGAACGGGGCGCAGCAGCACGATGATCGCGATCGTCGCGTCGCGTGGTCACGAGGACCTCGGCGAGCTGGCCCGCGGCGGCTTGCACGAACCCTCCCAGATCAAGCCGCCATCGCGGCCTGCAGCCCCGACGCGAGGATCCTCGCCGCCTCGGTCGACGGCAGGCCGAGCGCGGCGCGGGCCGATGCGCCCATCGTGATCTCGAGCGACGGCACCAACGTCGCGGCGGCGGCTTCCCGCTCGGCGTCGATGCTCGCGTTGGTCGCCGCATCGAGTCGCCCCCGCATCCACGCTGCGAGCGACCACGCGAGCTCGGCGTGACGCGTCTCGTCGACGGCGATCTGTCGGAGTGCCGCGGCGATCTCGGGGTCGACGCTGTGCCGCGCCTGCCACGTGCACAGCAGCGCAGACCAGGTCTCGGCGACGCAGCCCTCGATCGCGTTCTCGCGGGCGATCTCGGCCAACGGGCGCACGCCGACGTCGACGTGGGTCGGACGCACCGGCTGGGCGCCGTGGTTTCGCGCGAGGCGACCCATGACCCGGGCGTGGCGCACCTCGTCGCGCGCCGCCCTTCGGACCTGCTCGAGCAGGTCGGCCGGGGCCCCGTGGGCGGCGAGCTCGCCCTGCAACCGTACGAACGACACGACCGACGCGGCCTCGTTGTGGGCCATGGCCGCGAAGTAGCGCCCGAGCGCCCCGCACTCCGTCGGGAGTCGCGGTGACACGAGCCCCGCGCTGCGTCGACCGGCCGTGTCGCAGCTCCACACCGAGTACGTGCACTCGAGTGTCACGGTCGCGCCGGGGTCCGTCGTCGTCCCCGTGCCGTCGCCGCTGCCCGACTCGCCGCTGCCCGACTCGCCGCTGCCCGACTCGCCGCTGCCCGACCCTCCGCTGCTCGACTCGGCGCCCGGATCGTCCATGTCCGCGGGCGTCTCGGTCGTGCCGCCGGTCTCACTGCCCGACGCGATCGTGCACTCGAGGCTCTCGTAGACGAACAGCTCGCACACCTCGGTGCAGAGATCGAGCGGGAGTGGCTCCCCCGGCGCGTACCCCTGCACGCTCGCGGCGTCCACGTCGACCGACTCGAACACCATGCCGACGCCGCACGACGAGTCCGACGAGCTCTCGTCGAGCGGACCCGTGGACACCGGACCGCCGTCCGACGATCCCGTCGAGCTCGACTCCGCGCCGGTCGTGCCACCGCCCGACGTCCCGTCGTCGTCCTGCGCGAGTCCGCGGTCCGAACACCCCTGCACCAGCGCTGCGAACAGCGCCCCCCAAGCCACCGGTTGCCTGCGTACCACCCGACCTCCAAACCCAACCACCAAGGGATACCACCGAACTACGCCCCAGGCCATGGCGGCCGGTGGCGCATTCCGTGAGGCGGGCGGGAGAGTCGTGCGGGCCGAGGTTCCGAGCGCGTCGCGGAACGTGCGTCAGAGGCAGCCCGCATCCCACTCGTGTGCGCCGATCGACAGCGGAGCCGTCCGCGCCACGCCGTCGATGTCCTCGGGCACCACCGCCGAGACGTCGCGCCCGCCCTGGGTCACCGTGCAGGGATCGCCCGCGTCGAGGGCCATGTCCTCGTCGGGGTGGGTGACCAGCGCCTGCAGCTTGACGTTGTCGGTCGCGCCGGCGAGGCCGTTCTCGAGGTCCATGATCGTGAGCCAGCTGCGCAGGGGATCGCTGCCGAACAGCGTGTAGTTGCAGTCGAGGAGGTTGTTGCGCATCGCCGTCGGCACCGACTGCGCGCCGACCGACCACACGCAGACGCCGTCGAACGCCTCGGCCTCGATGAGGTTGTTGTCGATGACCGGCGTCGTCACCAGCAGCCAGACGCCGACCGAGTTGGTCGCAGATTCGAGGTAGATGCTGTTGGCGACAATCTGCGGCGTCCCGTACACCAGGCGGATGCCGTACTGATTGGCGCCGTCGCTCGACATGTCGATCACGTTGTTCGCGAACACGCCGTCGCTGTCCTCGGCGTCGATGCCGGTCGCGGTTCCCTGCGAGTCGTCGATCTCGAACGCGAAGCGGTTCGACGCGATCGTGGGGTCGCCGCCGAGAATGCGGACACCGACCGTCGACACCGACTCGAACGCGATCGTGGGGAGCAGGCGGCTGTTGCGGATCGTCGCGTCGCCGAGGACGAGGATCCCCGCGCGGAACTGGCCCACCGTGACCCGCACCTCGAACCCGTCGATCACCGTGTCCGCACCGACGTCCGCCGGCACCTCCATCGCGCGGTGCGGGTCGTCCTCGGACGAGCCGATGTACTGGCTCTCGTCGACCAGGCGCGTCACGTGCTCCCACGGATCGCGGGTGCTCCAGTCGCTCGCGTAGCCGCCGTACAGCGACACGCCGTCGGCCACCACGACGTGATCGTCGTTGCCGTAGTCATAGGCGTAGTCGCCCGCGGCGACGCGGATGGTGTCGATGCCGCCCTGGTCCACCGCCTGGGCGATCGCCCACTGGATCGTGCGCATCGGCGCGTCGATCGTGCCTGCATCGCCGTTGCTGCCGTCGGGGTGGACGTACAGCACGTTGGGCTCTCCGCCGAGGCCGCCGGTGGTATCGCCACCGCTGTCGCTGCCCGCGCTCGAGTCGCCCGAATCCGCACTGCCAGAGCTCGAGCTGGCGTCGGCGCTGGTGGTCGCGCCGTCGGCCGAAGTGTCCGCGGGATTCGTGTCGCCCGAGCCGTCCGCGCTCGTGCCCGCGCTCGTCGGCCCATCGTCCGTGACGCCCGTCTCGCCGCTGCCGCCCGTGGTGCCGCCGCCGGTCGCGGAGCCCGAGCCACCACCGTCACCGCCACAGGCGATCGCGAGCAGCACCAGGGAGATCGAGGTCGAGCGAAGCGAAGCGAAGCGCATGGTCACGACCTACTCCGCGGTCACGACCGCAGCAAGGCGCTGGCACCAGGTCGCGGACGATCCTCGCGGTGTGGGAACGCTTCATGCGGGGGTGCAACCTCGGCCGTCGGCATCCGTCGGGGCCATCGGATGCCACGGAAGGTCGTGGCCCCGCCCCTGTAGTCGTCGGCCCGCGCACGCACGGGATCCGGGGTCCTCCAGCGCATCCGACGCAGGCGAGTGATCAAACTCGACGGTCCGCAGTCTACCGAACTACCCCATGCCCACGCCGTCTCCCCTCACGCTGTGCGCCCTCGGTCTCGCCCTGGGCCTCCCTTCACTCGCCCATGCCGCGCCCGATGCCGCCGCGGGCGCGAACGCGGCCGCGACGACCAATGCGTCGATCGTCGCCGCCGCGAAGGCGTCGCCGCTGTTCAAGAAGGAGGTCCTGCGCAAGAACCTCAAGCGCCAGGGCCTCACGAAGATCACGGTCCGCCCGGGCATCGAGATGGAGCTCGCGACGTACGTCGCGGAGACCGGGCTCGACCGACAAGAGCAGACGGCCCCCCTGTTCGACGCCGCGCTGCGGCCCAAGTACCTCACCGCGGCGCCGACGTACAAGGAGTCGATCGTCGTGCTCGAGGATCGGCTCGTCGTCGATCGCATCATGACGGTGAAGCTGCTACCCGGCGCCTGTGACGACGCGGCCGCGCCGAAGGCGGTCGCCGACCTGTGCTTCGTCGAGAACAAGGCGAACAAGGTCGACAAGGCGGTGGGCACCGACATGAAGAAGATCCGTGCCGAGCTCGCGAAGGCCGAACCGGGGAAGATCATCCACGGCACCCTCACCGCGAAGCAAGCCCGCGACATGGACGACAAGGCGCTGCTCGGCGCGCTGCTCAACACCGACACGCGCACGATCCATCACACGAGCATCATCCCGCGGATCTCGAGCGACCCGACGCCGACGCCCGGCCTGGGCAAGCTGGACACGGCGCTGGTTCCGTCGGTGACCGACACCGGTCTGGTGCAGCAGTCGACCATGGGCCCGGCCGACGTCGCGCAGGTCGGCGACGCGCAGACCTTCGCGACCCGCTACTTCCTCACCGGCTTCACCTACGGCCGCCAGATCGAGGACGCGTGGGAGTACACGCTCGCGGGCGAGACCTGGCTGACCGATCGCTACTACGTGCGCCTCGCCTATCACCTGAGCTTCGGCTTCGGCGTGCGTGCGCCGTTCTCGATCGCGGTCAAGTCGAGCGGCCGCGGCAACTCGCGTCACGTCGACGTCTCGGTCGCGCCGGTCGACGTCGACGCCCAGGGCAACCCCGCCTATCCGGCGGTCGGCCTGCCCGCGAACAAGACGTTCGAGGGCAAGGAGTTCGTGCTCGAGTTCAAGGCCGGCTGCAGCTTCTATGCCTCGATCCCAGGCCCGAACATCGACAAGAAGTGCCCGTCGATCGACAAGGGCTACAGCCGCGACGTGGACCCGGTGATCGGCAGCGAGAGCTCGGCGATCCACGACTGGTGGCTCGACGGCACGGTCACCGGGCTGTCGCTCAACCTCGCGGTGGTCAAGGCATCAGTCGACCTCGGCGTCGGTGCGGACGTGACGAACGGCAAGATCCGCATGCGCGCGACCGGCACCAATGGCGGGACTGTCTCGATGGGCGCGCTCGCGTTCAACAGCCGGAGCGCGATCGGCTTCGACGTGACGAGCGGCGGCCAGGCGAGCCCCCGCCTTCGCCTCGACGATCCGCGGTACGGGTTCGACCTGCGCCTGCGCCCGAAGATCCGCGGCAAGATCGACCTCGACGTCGCGGTCTACGAGCGCCAGTTCATCATCGGCCCCTACCCGCTCGACTTCCTCGCGATCGCGCACAGCTTCGAGCTCGGCCACCACGACGGCACCACCGCGAGCCACGACTACGCGGTGTTCGACAACGGGCTCGTCGTCCACGACCCGAGCATCAGCGATCCGGCGCCGCCGAAGAACCCGCCGGGCCAGAAGACCCCGAAGAAGCCGCCGGTCGCGAAGCCGGGCGCGTTGGACCCGAACCCGTGACCGCCGGCTCGGCTCGGCGCGGCCGCGCCGCGCCGCGCCGCGGGCCACGGTGTCAGTTGCAGGCGAAGCCGTTGTCCGCGCCCGGCGTGCCGTGCTCGCCCACGACGTTCGCGTCCACCAGCGGGTCGTCGGAGAAGCACCAGTTCCCGGCCACGTCGTTGTCGGCCGGGTCCAGCGCGAACGGGTCGAGGCTCCACGAGCGACCCGACGGCGCGTTGCCCCACGGCGCCATCTCGTCGAGCACGTCGAAGTCATTGAGCAGCACCACGGTGTTGCCGGTGTTCGTCAGCGACGGCAGGGCGCCGAAGTAGCCGTCGGCCGCGAGCGCGTAGGGCCACTCGCCCACGTCGTTCGCTGCGATCACGGCGTAGGAGAACGGGGCGACCACCGCGATGTCGTCGACGATGCCCTCGTTGGTCGCGTCGTCCTGGATCCGCAGCCCCTGGAGGTTCACGTCGACGTCGGTGTTGTTGAAGATCTCGATCCACTCGCAGGTGTCGAGCGGGCACGTCGGGTTGGCCATCACCTCGGTGACGATGAGATCGCCGGGCAGGAGGTCGTCGACACCGAACGGCGCGTTGTCGGCCTCGATGTAGCCCTCGAGGTCCGCGGGCGTGCGCGGGGCGATCTTGAACTGGTCGTCGAAGTAGTTGAGCGGGCCCTGGATCGCGGTGAAGCCGGCGTCGATCCAGAAGAACGGGAACGACAGGTCGTCGTCCGGCACGCTGTAGAGGAAGTCGTCGATCGTGGCCTCGGCCCCGTCGGCGTCGACCACGAACTCCTCGCCCGCGAGCCCGACGACCACCAGCGGCTCGGCCTCGATGCGCACGAGCACCGACTCCCACGGCTCGCCGATCTCGTCGGCGGTGATGACGTCGGGCGCCAGGTCGAGGCCGGTCGTGCCGGTCGCCGTCACGCTGCCGCCGCTGGCGTCGATCTCCGTCAGCCCGCCGAACTCGGCGGTCGTGCCGAGGATGTCGACCTCGTCCCCGATCGACACGGCCGGGACCGCGTCGAGGTAGACGTAGACGCCGCTGTACTCGCCGCCTGGGGCCTCTTGGACGAAGATCGCGTTGCTGGCAACGCCGGTGACCACGACGCCGCGGACGTCGACGTCGGTGCCGGTCGCGATCGTGCCGTCCTGGATCTCGTAGACCGTGTCGTCGTCGACCGCGCCGCCGCTCGAGCTGCCGTCGGAGGTCGACCCGTCGGCGGGGCCCGTGGACTCGACGCCGCCGCTGGTCGAGCCGTCGACGGCGGTGGTGCCATCGCTCCCGTCGCTCCCGTCGCTGCCCGGGGACGTCGTGTCGGCCGGGCCCGTGCTCGCGGTCGCCGCCGAGGTGCTGCCGTCCGGGTCGTTGGTGGTCGGGCCGGGGCCGTCGTCGTCGTTCGGCGAGCCGGTCGAGTCGTCGGAGCCGGCGGTGCTCGAGCGGCCGTCGCTGCCCCCGGCGCAGGCCGCCGTGAGCAGGAGGATCGAGAGGGGAGCGAAGGTCGGGATGGTGCGGATCAAGGATAGGCTCCGGTTGCAGCAGACGGGTGGGCACCCCGGTCGGTTGCACGGGGCCGGTACTTTGTTCGCCGCGGCCGCGATCGCCGCTACACGTTGAAGCGGAAGTGCATGACGTCGCCGTCTTGCACCACGTACTCCTTGCCCTCGAGCCGCATCTTGCCCTTGTCCTTCGCGCCGGCCTCGCCGCGATAGGCGATGTAGTCGTCGTAGCCGATGACCTCGGCGCGGATGAAGCCCTTCTCGAAGTCGCCGTGGATGACGCCGGCGGCCTTGGGCGCGGTGTCGCCGACGTGGATCGTCCATGCGCGGACCTCCTTCTCGCCGGCGGTGAAGTAGGTCTGCAGGCCCAGCAGGTTGTACGCGGCGCGGATCAGGCGGTTGAGGCCGGGCTCGGTCATGCCGGTGTCGGCGAGGAACTCGAGCTTGTCCTCGTCGGAGAGCGCGGCGATCTCGGACTCGAGCGCGGCACAGATCGCGACCACCGGCGCGCCCTCGGAGGCGGCGAACTCCTCGACCCGCGTCAGCAGCGGGTTGTTGGTGAAGCCCTTCTCCGAGACGTTCGCGACGTACATCACCGGCTTGACCGTCATCAGGCACAGCGGCTGCAGCAGGGCGAGCTGACCGGCGTCGAGCCCGAGCGTGCGCACGGCCTTGCCCTGGTTGAGCGCGTCGGCGACGACGGTGAGCACCTCGCCGAGCTTGATCGCGTCCTTGCTGCCGGCGCGGATCACCTTCTGGTTGCGCTCCTGGGTCTTCTCGACCGTCGCGAGATCGGCGAGCGCGAGCTCGGTGGCGATGGTCTCGATGTCCGAGAGCGGATCGACCCTGCCGGCGACGTGGACGATGTTGTCGTCCTCGAAGCAGCGGACCACGTTCACGATGCCGTCGGTCTCGCGGATGTTGGCGAGGAAGCGGTTCCCGAGACCCTCGCCCTTCGACGCGCCCGCGACCAGGCCGGCGATGTCGACGAACTCGGTCGTCGCCGGCTGCATGCGCTGCGGCTTCACGATGTCCGCGAGCGCCTGCATGCGCGCGTCCGGCACCTCGACGATGCCGATGTTCGGCTCGATCGTGCAGAACGGGTAGTTCTCCGCCGCGATGCCCGACTCGGTGAGCGCGTTGAACAGGGTGGACTTGCCGACGTTCGGCAGCCCGACGATTCCGCATTTCAAGCTCATGGCGATGTCTCGGGAGGGCTTCGGGATCGAGTGCCGCAGCGTGCAGGTGCGCGAACGCGCGGCGGCGGGGCCGGAGGATAGCCGCTTTGCCGACGAGGGGGTGACACGCCGCGCGACGCTCCCGATGGCCTCGGGCGCCCGAGCCGCCGTAACGCGGCGCGCGGATCGGCAACCAGGGCCGCGTGGACCACGACCCGACGCCACGGCCGCCGGCCCCCATCCGGATGATCTCGAGCAGCCAGCAGACCGCGGTGCACGGGGGCTTCGAATGCAGCGATGACCCCGGACCCGAGCGGATCCCGGCGACGCGGCAGCCCCGTCGGCCGCGCAGGACGGAGCGCGACACGGTCCGCGACCTCGATGCGCCGGCCCGTTGAGCCCACTGTCACTTCGCCACGCCGCCGGGGGTACACTCGATCCATGACGTCTTGGCGCGCGATGGTCCCGGGTGTGTCGATGCTGGCCCTGGTCGCGTGCGCCGACCAGCGCGAGGACGATCCCTCCGCCACCGTCACGCTCACGCAGTCGCCCGGGGTCACCACCGACGATCCCTCGGCCGACAGCGGTGCGTCGTCGAGCTCCGAGACCACCGCGCCTGCGCCCGTCGAGAGCTCCGGCGGCGAGAAGCTCGACGTCGGCGGCGGCACCGGCATGAACAGCGGCGGCGACGATCTGCTCGGCTGCAAGAAGGTCGACATCATCTTCGTGGTCGACGGCTCGGGCAGCATGGCCGACGAGCAGGGCAACCTGCTGTCGGCGTTCCCCGGCTTCATCGACACGATGCGCACCGAGCTCGACGGCGCCGAGGGCTACAACATCGGGGTCATCCGCACCGACGGCAACGACATCTCCTGCGAGCCCGGCCGCTACGGCGTGCTCGTCACGCGCAACTTCGCCGCCGGCTCGAGCAACGCCACCTGCACGCCGTACGCGTCGGGCGGCCGCTACATGACGCAGGAGGACAACCTCGGCGAGAAGTTCTCGTGCGCGGCGCGGGTCGGCATCGGTGGCGACGGCGACGAGCAGCCGATGCAGGCGCTCACCGCCGCCTTGAACCCGCCCAACACCGACGCGGGCGAGTGCAACGAGGGCTTCCTGCGCGACGATGCGCTGCTCGTCATCGTCATCATCACCGACGAAGAGGACGACCACGAGACCCTCGAGGAGGCCTGCGGCAACGAGCCCGGCGCGGGGTCGGCGGGCGATCCCCCGGACTGGTTCGACGACGTCGTCGCGGCCAAGGGCGGCATCGAGTCCAACATCGTCGTGCTGTCCCTGATCGGACCGTCGGTCGACCCGTGCCCGCCGCTCAGCAAGTGCGACGGCGCGACCGAGGGCGCGGAGCCGGCGATCCGCATCGCCAACTTCACCTGGATGTTCACGCACGGACATGTCGGCCCGGTCTGCGGCGAGTACGTGTCGTTCTTCCAGGAGGCGGTGGCCGACATCAAGGAGGCCTGCGAGCAGTTCGTCCCACCGGGGTGACCCGCGCGGTGCGTCCCGTGAAGAATCGCGCGGGGCCGGGCGTCCGGGATCCATGGCCGCTGCGATGACCCCCGCGCCGTCCCCCCTCGGCTCGATCGCGCGGACGATCGCCGCCGACGCCCGCGGCCTGCTGAACAACCGCGCGGCCTTCTTCGGTGGGCTGGGCGGGCTCTCGGTCGCGGTGCTGCTCGCCTATGGTGCGGCCGCGGGCCTCGCCTCGGCGTCCGGCACCGACGAGGCCGACGCCGCGACCGACGACGACTTCGAGCTCGAGTTCTCGCCTGGCACGCTCGCGCGACTCGGCGAGGAGCTGCCCGAGCACGAGCTCCCGCAGAAGGTCGTGATCCAGGATCGCCGCGCGCCCGAGTCCACGCCCGACACCGCGCCCACGCCCGGCGTCTCGCGCGACGAGACCAACACCGCGCCCGCGACCCCGAGCGAGCCGAAGCCGCCGACGCCACCGGCACCGAAGGACGATCGCGATCCGCGGATCCCGATCGCGAAGACGCCGACCCACGCGAACACGCCGTACGCCAACGAGCTGCCGACCGTGGACCACGACATCGGCAAGGCGTTCGGCAGCGCCGACGGCTGGTCGGACCTCACCCGCGAGGGCGACCCGTGGGCGACCAGCGTGATGAAGGCCCTCGCGCACATGCCCGTCGGCGCCTACGCGGGCGACCTGAAGGCCGGCGCGTACCGGTTCCAGATCACGATCTGCAAGGACGGCCACATCGACCGTGTGCTCGACAAGGGCGGCGATCTGCCCGCCGATGCCAAGGCCGCCGTGCGCCTCGCCCTCGAGACGCTGGAGCTGCCCAAGCCGACGGCGGCGATCGCCGCGAGCATGCCGACCGACTGCGTGAAGCTGAAGTACGTGTTCTCGTGGACCCGCGACGGCGTCGAATAGACGCCGGCGCGGAAAGTGGTGGCGTCGAGTAGACGCCGGCGCGGAAAGTGGTGGCGTCGAATAGACGCCGGCGCGGAAAGTGGTGGCGTCGAATAGACGCCGGCGCGGAAAGTGGTGGCGTCGAATAGACGCCGGCGCCGGTCGGGACTCACTCCGGGACCGCGGGCACGATCGGGACCGCGGCGCCTGCTTCGGTGCGCTCGCGCCGGTGGTCCTTGGCGATGAGCACATACACCGACGGCACCACGAACAGGGTGAACAGCGTGCCGATGGTCATGCCGCCGACCAGCACCAGGCCGATCGAGTTGCGCGCGACCGCACCGGCGCCGGTGACCAGCGTCAGCGGGAAGTGACCGACGACGGTGGCGACCGTGGTCATCAACACCGGCCGCAACCGCGTCGACGCGGCGACCTTCACGGCCTCGATCTTGGACAGGCCCAGGGCCTGTTGGGCGTTGGCGAACTCGACGATGAGGATGCCGTTCTTCGCCACCAAGCCCACCAGGGTGACAAGGCCGACCTGCGAGTAGATGTTGAGCGTGGTCGTCCAGCCCTCGGTGAGCTCGAACGACATGCCCGGCGGGCCCGCGAACTTGAGGAAGGTGAAGCCCAGCGCGCCGAACATTGCCAGCGGCACCGAGCCGGCGAGGATGACGAAGGGATCGCGGAACGAGTTGAACTGCGCCGCGAGCACCAAGAAGATGAGCAACAGGGCCAGGCCCATCGCCGGCAGGAACTTGCCGGCCTCCTGCCGCAGCTGGCGAGACTCGCCGGTGTAGTCGATGCGATAGCCCGGCGGCAGGATCCGCGTCGCAGCATCCTCGAGCACCTTCAAGCCACCCTCGAGCGAGCGCGTCGCGATGCCCGAGAGCTTGACCGCGTTGAGCTGCTGAAAGCGGTTGAGCGTGCGCGGCTCGACGCCCTCCTCGAGGCTCGCCACCGCCGACAGCGGCATCAGCGTGCCGTTGGGGCCGGTGATGTAGATCTGCGTGAGCTGCTCGGGCGTGAGCCGCGAGGCCCGCTCGATCTGCGGGATGACCTTGTACGCGCGGCCGTCGAGATCGAAGCGGTTGACGAAGTTGCCGCCCACCATCGCGGCGATGTCGGCCCCGACCTGCTGCATGCTGAGGCCCATCGAGGCGACCTTCTCGCGGTCGATCTGGATCCGCGCGTTGGCCTGATCGATGCGCACGTCCATGAGCGGCGGGAACGCGAACTGCCCGCTTTCCGCCGCCTCCTGGACGATCTGGTCGGCGAAGCGCAGCAGCTCCTCGTGGCTGGCGGTCGAGGCGATCACGAACTCGACCGGGAAGAAGCCGGAGGTCGGCAGGGCCGAGGGCAAGAACACCGGCGCGCGCAGGCCCGTGATGCCCGAGAGCTTGGTGTTGATCTCGTGCTGGATCGGGAAGACCTCGCGGTCACGCTCCTCCCAGGGCTTCAGCAGCATGCCGCCGAAGCCGCCGCTGGCGAAGGTGATCTGGAAGCTGTGGTCGAACTCGGGCGCCGAGGCGAACACCTCGCCGACCTGATCGGTGTAGTGCGTGACCTGCTCGAGCGTCGCGTTGGCCGGCACGTCGATGGCCCCGAAGATGACGCCCTGGTCCTCGTTGGGCGCCAGCTCGGTGGGCGAGAACATGTACATCGGCACCGTCAGCAGCGACAGCACGATCCACACCGTGTAGACCGCCGGCCGCGCCCGCAGCGTGGCCGCGAGCATGCGGCTGTACGTCCGCCGCAGCGCCCCGAAGCCGCCGTCGATCGCCCGCGACAGCCAGCCCTGCGAGTGCTCGGCCTTCAGCAGATTGGCCGCCATCATCGGCGACAGCGTCAGCGCGACGATGCCCGAGATGAACACCGCGCCCGCCAGCGTGAACGCGAACTCCCGGAACAGCGCGCCCGTGAGCCCGCCCTGGAAGCCGATCGGCGCGTACACGGCGGCCAGCGTGATCGTCATCGCGATGACCGGCCCGACCAGCTCGCGCGCGCCGAGGATCGCCGCGTCGCGCGGGGTCTTGCCCTCGCGGATGTTCCGCTCGACGTTCTCGACCACGACGATTGCGTCGTCGACGACGAGACCCACCGCGAGCACGACCGCCAACAGCGTGAGCAGGTTCAGCGTGAACCCGAGCACCGACATCAGGAACACCGCGCCGACGAGCGACACCGGGATCGCCACCAGCGGCACGAGCACCGAGCGCACCGAGCCGAGGAACAGGAAGATCACCAGGATGACGATGAGCACCGTCTCGGTGAGGGTCGTGATGACCTCGTCGATGGCGCTGTCGATGTACTTGGTCGAGTCGAAGGCGATCTCGGCCTGCATGCCGGTGGGCAGCTCGGCCTTGATGAGCGCCATCTCGTCGCGCACCGCGGCGATGACGTCCAGCGAGTTGGCGTTGGGCAGCACCCACACGCCCATGAACACGGCCTTGGTCCCCGAGAACCGGACCTCCTGGTCGTAGTTGTCGGCGCCCATCACCACGTCGGCGACGTCCTCGAGCCGGACCACCGCGTCGCCGGAGCGGCGCACGACGATGCGGCGGAAGTCCTCGACGGTGGCGAGGTCGGTGGCGGCGGTGAGGTTGACCTGGACCAGCGCGCCCTTGGTCTGGCCGACCGCGGCGAGGTAGTTGTTGGCGGCCAGCGCGGCGCGGACCTGGGCCGGGCTGACGCCCTGGGCGGCCATGCGGTCGGGCTTGAGCCACGCCCGCAGCGCGAAGGTACGGTTGCCGAGGATCTCGGCCCGCTGCACGCCGTCGATCGCCGACAGCCGCGGCTGGATCACCCGCAGCAGGTAATCGGTGACCTGGTTCTCCTCGAGGATCGTCGAGCCGAAGGTCAGGTACATCGCCGCGATGCGGCCGTCCGACGGCTCGATCGCGATCGACGGGACCTCGGCCTCGGGCGGTAGGTCGGCGCGGACCTGGTTGACGCGGGCGCTGATGTCCGCGAGCGCGTCGCTGGCGTCGAAGTTGAGCTTGAGCCGGACGTTGATCGTCGACAGGCCCTGGACGCTCTGCGACTCGATGAAGTCGATGCCGTCGGCGGCCGCGATCGACCGCTCGAGCGGCGTGGTGATGAAGCCGCGGACCAGCTCGGCGTCGGCGCCGACGTACGCGGTGCGCACGGTGACCGTCGCGCTCTCGAGCTTGGGGTACTGACGGACGTTGAGCGAGCGGATCGCCTGCAACCCCGCGATCATGATCACGAGGTTGACGACGATGGCGAGCACCGGTCGCCGGATGAAGAGGTCGGTGAAGCCCATGGCTCGCCCCCCTAGCGGTTCGCCGGCGTCGGGGTCAGCGACGCAGCGAGGACCTCGGTGTTGTCGATGTAGACCTTGGCGTTGTTGCGGAGCTTGAACGCGCCCGCGACCACGACCTCTTGGCCGGCCGTGACGCCGTCCTCCACCGCGACGAAGTCGCCGCGGCGCTGACCGAGCCGCACGAACTGCTGGCGCGCGACCTTCAGCTCCTGGCCGTCCGGCCCCGTGGCGGTGCTGCCATCGGTCACCGGCTCGATCACGAACACCGAGTCACCAAAGGTCGCGTACATGATCGCCGTCGCCGGCACCGCGACGACCGGGACCTGCTCGTTGCGCAGCAGGGCGACGTTCACGAACATGCCGGGGTGGAACTCGTCGTCGGCGTTGGTGATCGTCGCGCGCAGCTTGGTGGTGCGCGTGACGGGATCGACCTTGGGCTCGATCGCGACGACCTCACCGTTGCCGGTGAAGTCGGGTCGACCCGTGACCGTGACGCGGACCTTCATGCCCAGGGTGACCTCCGCCTGCTGCGGGAGGTCGAAGTCGACGTAGACGCCCTCGACCGACTCCAATGTCGTGAGGACGGTCCCGGGGTTGAGGTACTGGCCGAGGTCGACCTCGCGGATGCCGAGGCGGCCGGAGAACGGGGCGCGGATGGTCTTGCGCGCGATCTGGGCCTTCAGCACCTCGACCTCGGCGTTCGCCGACTCCCACGCCGACTCGTCGGCGTCGATCTGCGCCTGCGAGGTGGCGCCCGAGGCCGCCAGCGCGCGGGCCCGCTTGGCGGTCGTCAGCGCGAGGTTGCGCCGCACCTGGGCCGACGCGAGCTGGGCCTTCTCGACGCGCGCATCGAGCTGCAGCAGGACCGCGCCCTTCTCGACCGTCGCGCCCGACTTGAACTGAATCGCGCTCACGACCCCCGAGACCTCGGTGCTGATCGCGACGCCCTTGCTCGACGCCACGGTGCCGACGGCGGGGATGCTCGCCTCCCAGCGCTGCTCACCGGCGACCGCGGTGCTCACCGCCTCGGGCGGCGGGCCCGACTCGGCCATCGCCTCGCCCATCGAGATGAGCGACGCGATCTGCGAGTACTTGACGTAGACCAGCCCACCGATGACCGCTAGGAGTCCGAGAATCGTGACGAGATAGCGCATGGGTGCCGCGGCCCTCTTAGCAAATCGTCACGTCGGGTCGAGGGGTTACTTCGTCACGGGATGGTGAAGGGGCCGCCGTGGCCGCCCGACCATCCGGGCAGGGCCGATGTCCGCGGCCGGGGCGCCCGCGTCACCCCGGGGACGCGGGCCTCGGTCCTGCTGCCCTCGGCGCCGGCCCTGCTGCCTTCGGCGCCGGCATCGATCCGTCGCTGCGCGCGTGGGCGTGGGTGAACTCCGCCCCGTAGAAGAAGATCTGCGCCGAGTAGTACACCCACAGCAGCATCACGACGACCGAGCCCGCGGCGCCGTAGCTCGACGCGACGTCCGCGTGCGAGAGGTACATCCCGACCCCGAACTTGCCGAGCATGAACAGCGCCGTGGTGACGACCGCGCCGAGCCACACGTCGCGGAAGCGGATCGTGGTGTCGGGGAGCACCTTGAAGATCATCGCGAACAGGGCGGTGACGATCACGAACGAGATGCCCTCGCCCATCAGGCGCCACAGCAGCGGCGCGCCGGGAACCCAGCCGACCACGCTGCCCAAGGCCGAGAGCGCGGCGCTCAGCACGAGCGAGACCATGAGCAGGAACGCGACGCCGAACACCATCGACAGCGATACGAACCGCCGCCGCAGGAAGTCGACGACGCCGGCGCCCGGGCGCGGCGGTACGTCCCAGATCGCGTTCATCGACGACTGCAGCTCGCCGAACACACCGGTGGCGCCGAACAGCAGGATGCCCAGGCCGACCACGGTCGCGAGCAGCCCGCTGCGCGGCTTCGCGGCGCCCTCGACCATCGATTCGACCGTGGGCGCGCCGTCGTTGCCGAGGATGCCGCCGAGCTGATCGGAGATGGCGCCGCGCGCCGCGTCCTCGCCGAACACGAACCCGGCGACCGCGATCACGACCAGCAGCAGCGGCGCGATCGAGATCGCCGCGTAGAACGCCAGCGACGCCGCGAGCCGGGACGCGTCGTCGGCGTCCCAGTCCTTCGCCGCCTGCACGAACAGATCGAGCACCGCTCGCAGTCGACGCCTCATGATGCCGGCTCCTCCAACCACACCAGCGTCGTCGTGGTGACGAACGCGGCGTCCTCCTCGGTGATCTCGGCGCGGGCCTGATCGCGGGCCGCCTTCGCGAGCGCCGGCAGCAGGATCTCGGCGCGCACACGGGCGTCACCGACGCTCTCGCGCTCGCGCTGGACGATCTGCGCCGCCTCGTCGGGGTCGCGCGCGATGAGGCGCTGGTAGTAGCCGACGCTGCTCGGCAGCGGCCGGTCGTCGCCGAGGATGATCCCGAGCAGCTCGAGCCCGGGCACGTGGCGACCCGCGACCGCGAGGCACAGCGTCAGCGGGGTCGCGACCGCGAGGCCGGCGGGGCCCCAGATCCACGTCCAGAACACCGCGGAGATCAGCAGTGCGAGCGACGACACGCCGACGTGGCGGCCGATCAGCATGGGCTCGACGAAGTAGGCGAAGACGACGTCGAGGATGATGAAGAGCGCGACGGTCTGAAGCGAGGCGGTCCACCCGGCCGAGGTCGCGAACGCGAGCGCGAGCGGCAGCATCATCGCGACGATCGACCCGACGTAGGGCACGAAGCGCAGCACGACCGTGAGCGCGCCCCACAGCACCGGGTACGGCACGCCGATCGCCCACAGGCCCAGGGCGACCAGCACGCCGACCACCGTGTTGATGAGCGACTGCACCAGCAGGAACCGGCTCACGCCGCTGGACACGTCGTCGAGCAGGCGCGTGGTCATCGTGACCTGGTGGGATCCCGCGAGCCGGATCAAGCGATCGCGGATGTCCTCGCGGCGCGCGAGCATGAAGGCGACGAGCACGAGGACGAGCACCGCGCTCGCGGCGGGCTCGACCAGGGGACCCAGGGTCTCGCGGAGCACGTCGAACGCGGAGACGCGATCGGTCACGACGCGGACCGCCGGCGCCTCGACCTGATCGGGCCCGGGGTCGTCGAGCTCGGCGCTCACCGTGGCGACGCTCTGCTCGAGGCGCTCGAGCGCGCCTTCGTTCGAGCGCAGGGCGTGGAGCTTGTCGCGCACGGCGACCGCGTAGTGGCCGGTCTCCGCGGCGAGCTCACCGACCTGCACGACCATCGCCGAGGCGCCCGCGACGAGCACCGACAGCAGCGTCGCCATCGTGACGACGACCGCGAGCGGCCGAGGGAAGCGGCGCCGCTCGAGGGCGCGGACGATCGGGGTGAGCACCACCGCGAGCACCATGCTGAACGCCAGCGGCATCAGCAGGGTCTGCGCGGCCCAGAGGATCGCGACGACCAGGGCGATGCCCACGCCCGCGACGAGCAGCGTCGCGCCGGGCACGGACGACAGGGCGAGGGACGGCGGCGATCGGCGGGACACGGCTGCCGTGGCGCATTGCGAGAACCGTGCGAGCCGGCGGGCGCGCCGACACACGGATCCTCTTCGCACGCACCGCCCGGCGCACGTGCGTCGGCGCGCGCGTGGGCGCGACCGCACGACGGGCGCGCCGCGAAGCGACGTCGTCCGTGTGGGCGCCGTCCTTGCACAGGCGGAGGACCGCCATGCACGAGAACCCCGCCAACACCCCGAGCGCCCCCGGCACCCCGAGCTCCTCCGATGCGGAGACCGCGGCCAAGGAGCGCGAGCAATTCCTCTCGCTGCTCTCGAGCTTCGACGAGGCGATGCTCGTCACGCTGCGCGACGACACCTCGCTGCACGCCAGGCCCATGCGGATCGCCCGGGCCGGCTCGGGCGGGGATCTGTGGTTCGCGACCGCGATCGAATCGCAGAAGGTCGAGGAGGTGCGCACCACCGAGTCGTGCGCCGTGACACTGCAGCGGCCGCGGGCGTTCCTGACGATCTCGGGGCTGGCGGAGGTCGTGCGGGATCGGGAGCTGATCGCGGAGATGTGGCAGGAGAGCTGGCGGCTGTGGTTCCCCGAGGGGCCCAACGGCGCGTCGCTGTGCCTGATCCACGTGGTGCCCGAGCACGCGGAGTATTGGGACAACACGGGGATCAAGGCGTGGCGGTTCATGCTCGGGGCTGCCTTCGCGGCGCTGCGCGGGAGGACGCCGGAGGCCGCGGGACCGGAGCTGCACGGGAAGGTGGCGTTGTAGGAAGGGTCGCGCACGCCAGACGCACTGCGCGACGCTGCGTCGATGCGCTGGAGATCCAGGTCGGCGGGCTGTCGTGCCCGCGATCACCCAGACCCTGGCCGAAATGCCGTGCGCCTGGCGTGAACGCACCCCACCGTGCCGCGGATCACCGCGACGGCCTCGGTCCCCCGTCGTCGGTGACGCAATCCGTCGCTCCCCCAGTCTACGGAACCGATGAAAACTCGGGTCCTCCTCCCCACCGCCCTCGTGCTCCTGCTCGGTGGCTGCTCGACGTGGCTCAACGACACCACGCCGGCCGCGACGCCCGGCTACGTTTACGCCGCCGGCGCGCGCCAGGCGGTGTTCACCACCAAGGCCACCGTGTGGCTGTGCCCGACCGACGCGAAGTCGCCGGATCCCTGCCGCATCGTCGACGTCCAGGTCGCGCGCTGATCCGCCACGAAAGGAGACACCACCACCATGAACCGCATCATCCATTCGATCCTCGTGCTCACCACACTCGCCACCGGCGGGGGCTGCAGCGTCGCCTACTCGAGCGTGCGCCAGCAGAGCGACGGCACCTACCTGCTCACGGAGTCGCGGAGCCGCTTCTTCAAGGTGCAGGGCACGATGTATCGGTGCACCGCGGCCGGCGAGAGCCTGCAGTGTCAGGTGATCGCGCTGCCGAAGCCGCGGTGAACCGACCCGTCGCCCACCGGGTCATGCGCCGTCACGGCCGCGGGGACGTCTTCGAGTTCTTCGTGCGGAGCCACAGCAACGCCGCCACGAGCGGAAGCAGCGCGAGTGACAGCGGCGGAAGTCCGTTCAGCAACATATAACCGCCGAACATCAGCATCGCCACGAAGGCAACGACGCGCGCCGGCCAATCCGAGGTCACCCGGACCTCGAGCGGTGCCAGCGGCGGAACCTCGCGGAACCGGCCGGGATCGTTCGCGACCAGCCGCTCGAAGTAGTCGCGCGCGGCGTGCCGCATCCCGACGGAGGTGTGCAGCAGCCATGGCGCGCCGGAACGGGAGATGCCGCCGTTCCAGAGCGCACCACCGGTGAGTGCGATCGCTCGCTCGAGGTGACCGAGCGCCTCCGTGATGCGGAGGTCGTCGCGATCCTGCTCGTCCTCGCGGTCGCCGGCGCTCGGGAGCGGACTGAACCCCGGCGACAGCACCGCAAGCCGCCCGAGCACGCCGGTGCTGTCGGGCACGGACGTCCGTGCCGCGAAGCTCGGGCCGTCGAGCAGCCAGTCCACTGCGCGCAGCTCCTCGAGCGCCTGAACGACAGGATCCGGCGATGGCTGGGCTCGAAACGGCACCTTGATGGATCGTGCCGACCGCGTGCGGCTGGTTCCACGGATGTTGCCGGGGCTCGACCCGGAGCCCGGACGCGGACCACGGCTCACCCCCGGACCACCGACCGGCCCGCGGGCAGCCCGGCCGTGTACCGTCGGGTGCCCGCGTTGTCGTAAGCTGCGGCGCGATCGCATGGACGACTACGCCACGATCCGCGCCGAGCCGACCGCCCAGACCGAGCCGGAGCGCGCGTCATCCCTGACCCTCCGCAAGGGCACCGTCGTCGGCCGCTACGTCGCGCTGCACGAGGTGGGCCGCGGCGCGATGGGGGCGGTCTGGGCGGCGTACGACCCCCGGCTCGATCGCCGGGTGGCGATCAAGCTCCTGCTCGATCGGAGTGACCGAGCCGAGGCGCTCGAGCGGCTGCTCCGCGAGGCGCAATCGCTCGCGCGCCTCAACCATCCGAACGTCGTCTCCGTGCACGACGTCGACGAGTTCGACGACCGCGTCTTCGTGGCGATGGAGTTCGTCGAGGGGCGCACGCTGCGGCAGTGGCAGCGTGAACAGACCCGGCCCTGGCGGATCGTGCTCGACACGTACCGGCAGGCCGCCATGGGGCTCGCAGCCGCCCACGCAGCCGGCGTCATCCACCGCGACTTCAAGCCCGAGAACGTCATGATCGCCGACGACGGGCGCGTCAAGGTGATGGACTTCGGGCTCGCGCGCAGTGGTGTCCGACCATCGGGCCCGGCCTCGGGCGCGGGGTCGTTGGACGACGACGGTGGCCAAGCCACGCTCACCGACGCCGGCACCTTGCTCGGCACGCCCGCGTACATGTCACCCGAGCAGTTCGCCCAGCGAGCGGTGGGTCCCGCCAGCGATCAGTTCGGCTTCTGCGTCGCGTTCTTCGAGGCGCTCGTCGGCCAGCGTCCGTTCGACGGCAGCACGTTGCACGAGCTCGCGACGAGTGTCGCCGCGGGGCGCATCCGCGACACCCCGCCGACCACTGCGCCGGGCTGGCTGCTGCAGATCGTGCGCAAGGGTCTGGCGCCGGCGCCCGAGGATCGGCACGCCTCGATGGACGCGCTGCTCGCCGCGCTCGACCGCGGGCTCCGACGCCGGCGCCGCCCCCTGCTGTTGGTCGCCGGTGCTGCGGCTGGGGTCGGCCTGGCGCTCGTGGCAACGCTGCGCGAAGGCGACGACGCCAGCTGCCGGCGGGCGGCGGCCGAGCTGCGCGACATCTGGTCGCCGCAGCGCCACGCCGAGATCGAGAGCGCGCTGGTCAGCACCGGCCATGCATCGGCGCACGACAGTTGGCGGCGCGCCAGCGCGCGGATCGACGCGTTCGCCAGCGCGTGGATCGAGCAACACGATCACGTCTGCGGTGCCTGGCGCCAGTCGCTCTCGGACTCACTGCTGACGCTGCGCCGCGACTGCCTGCTCGTTCAACGCAGCCACCTCGAAGGCCTGCTCGACGCCTTCGCCGACCCGACCGCCGCCACGATCGGCTTCGCCGTCGCGGCCACCGCGGGTCTGCCGGCACCCGACGAGTGCGCGCAGATCGACTCGGTCGAGGACGCTCCGCCGGCCGACTGGGCCGAGGAGGTCACGGCGGCGCAGCAGCTCGCCGCCCGTGCGCAGGCCCGGCGGGTGGCGGGCGATCCCGGCGGCGCGGCGGAGATCTACGCCGAGGCCCTCGGCGTGCTCGGCGACATCCCGGCCCCGCGCGCGCGAGCGCGGATCCTCACCGCGAGGGGCGACCTGCTCGCGTTCCAGGGGGCGATCGCCCGGGCCGAGGACGACTACGACGAGGCCCGTCGCCTCGCGGCGCAGAGCGGTGACACCGAGCAGCTGGCCAAGCTCTGGCTCGACCGGATCGTGCATCTCAACTTCCACCACCCCGACGAGCTCGATCGTCAGGAGCACCTGCTCGAGGCGGCCGAGCTGGCGGTGCTCGCAGACGGTCAGCGCCCGGCCCACGTCGCACGCCTGCTCGTCGCACGCGGGCTCGTGGCGATGGATCGCGGCGACTTCGAAGCCGCGCAGGCCCGCCTCGAAGAGGGCATCGCCGCGGCCGCGGGCGCCGACGTCTCGGCCGCATCGATCGCGTCGTACCACGATCTGCTCGGCAACGTGGCGATCTCGCGTGGCGACTACGCGGAGGCGCGGGCGCAGATGAGCCGAGCCCTCGAAATCATCGTCGACGCCTACGGCGAGGCCTACCCGTCCGTGCGCACGTTCCACGCCAACGTCGGCGGTGCGTGCCTCATGATGGGTGATCGCGCGTGCGCCCGTGAGCACTTCGAAGCCGTCCGATCGCTGCTCGACGCGGCCGGCGACGATCTGTCGATTGCCCGCGGCCACAACTTCGCGCAGCTCGCCGAGCTCGAGCGGGGTGCGGGCAACGCCGAGCTCGCCGGCGAGTACGCCGAGGCCGCGCTCACCGTCTGGCGCGGCCTCGGCCTGGACAGCACGCTCGAAGCGGCGACGACCAAGGCGATCCTCCACCACCTCGCGGTGCACGACGATCGACTCGACGACGCACTGGCGCTCGCGCAGGAGGTCGATCGCATCTATCGCACCCAGCGCCCGCCCGAGCACCCGGATCACGTTCTCGGCCTCAAGTACATCTCCGACATCCTGCACCGCAAGGGGCGCCACGACGAGGCGCTTACCGCCCTGGACTCGGTGATCGCGACGCGCGAGGCTGCGCTCGGGCCCGACCACGAGTTGATCGGCAACGCGCGCGGCGACAAGGCGCAGATCCTGGAGGTGCTGGGACGCCACGCCGAGGGCCTGGCCGAGGCTCGGCGCGCGCACGACATCTTCGTGAAGGCAGGCAGCCGCCTGGAGCTGCGCGCCGCCGGTGCGTTCGTCCACGCGCGCCTGCTGTGGCACGTTGGAGATCACGCGCGAGCCCTCGACCTGGCTCGCGACGCGATCCGCGACTTCGACGAGGCCGGCGCCGAGGCAACGGATGACCGCCGCGAGGCGGCTGTGTGGCTGCGCGAGCGCGGTGCCGACCCCGCACTCCCATGAGGGCGGCCGGCCGCTGATCGGTGACGTCGGCGTTGGCGCCGCAGCAGCTCGCGGGAATCGGATCGGCCTCGGCGTGCAACAGACCCGGGTGATGACCGTGACGTTCCGGGATGCGCCGCCGTCCGCGATGCCGCTGACAAAACGATCGCTCGCCGAGCCACGCCCGTCGGTCATTCGACTCTGCGCGCGCGGAGTCCCGAGGACGGTGACCACCCGCGGCCACTGTGCATCGCAACCCAGCCTGCCGCCGAAGCGCCGGCCGTTCCTGGCAGGCGTCGCCGTGACCAGCTACCGTCGCGCGGTGACCGAAGATGCATCGCTCCTGGCCGCCTGGCGCGAGGGAGATCGTGGAGCCGGCCGCATCTTGGTCGATCGCCACTTCCCCACGATCCATCGCTTCTTCCACAACAAGGTTTCGGTCGGCGTGGAGGATCTCGTGCAACAGACGTTCCTCGCCTGCACAGAGAGCCGCCACGGATTCCGCGGTGAGGGCAACTTCCGCGCGTGGCTGTTCGGCATCGCCAACAACGTGCTGCGCATGCACCTGCGGTCCAAGCACGGCGATCCCGATCTGAGCACGCAGTCGGTCTACGACCTGGCGCCCTCGCCGAGCGCCGTCGTCGCGGCGCGCTCGGAGCAACGCCTCCTCCTCGAGGCGCTGCGCCGGATCCCGCTCGACTACCAGGTCGCGCTCGAGCTGCACTTCTGGGAAGAGCTGTCGGGCTCGGAGATCGCGGAGACGCTCGGGATCCCCGAGGGCACCGTGCGCACGCGCCTCCGTCGCGGTCGCCTCGCACTCGCCGAGCAGGTGCGGCGCCTGGCCGAGAGCGGGAGCGAGGCCACCTCCACGCTCGATGGGCTCGACGACTGGGTCCGACTGATTCGCGAGCAACTCGCGCGCGCGGGCGGACATGGATGATCGCTCGCCCGGCGCCGAGGGGAGTCGACCCACGATCGGGCTGCGACCCACCGAGGTGCAACCGGATTCGTTGATGTCGCCGAGCGCCATCGGCCCGTACGCGGTGCTGCACGAGCTCGGGCGCGGCGCGATGGGCATCGTCCATGCCTGCTACGACCCCCGCCTCGATCGTCTCGTGGCGGTGAAGATCCTCCGCACCGACCGCAGCTCGCCGAAGGTCCGCAGGCGCATGGTCGTGGAGGCGCGCGCGATGGCGAAACTCAACCACCCCAACGTCGCACACGTGTACGAGGTCGGTGAGGCGAACGGTCATGTGTTCGTCGCCATGGAGTACATCCACGGCAAGACGCTGCGCGAGTGGGCGCGCGTCCGGCATCGCGGCTGGCGTGAGGTTCTCGGCCTCGCGGTGGCAGCCGCGCGCGGGCTCGCAGCGGCGCACGCCGTTGGTCTCGTCCATCGCGACTTCAAGCCCGACAACGTGATGGTGGGCGACGATGGCCGGGTCCGCGTCATGGACTTCGGGCTCGCTCGCTTCGAGGACGACGCGACCCTCGAGCAGGATTCCGACGTCGTCGTACCCAAGGCCAGCGTGAGCACGCTGACCCAACGCGGCGCTCTACTCGGCACGCCGCTCTACATGGCACCCGAACAGATCTGGAATCCGCAGGGCAGTGCCGCGGCGGATCAGTTCGCGTTCTGCGTGACGATGTGGGAGCTGCTGTTCGGCACTCGGCCGTTCGCGGGCTCTGATCTCGAGGCGCTCGATGCCGACGTACACCGTGCACGGCCCGACCAGGGCGCGCATGGCGGCGCGGTGCCGCGCTGGCTGCGTAAGCTGCTCGAGCGCGGCCTCTCGCATGCGCCCGACGATCGACACACGTCGGTGCCCGCGTTGCTCCGCGCGCTCGAGCGGGGCTCCTCGCAGGCGCGCCGCCGTCGGGTCGCGTTCGGTGCCGCATGCGTCGGTGTAACGGCGCTCGGGTATGCCGGAGTCGCGGCGTTCGATCGCGATCGTCGAACGCAGGCATGCCATGACAGCGCGCAGGCGTGGATCGCCTCCGTGGACGAGGGTCAGCAGCAAGCGGCCCTTGCGGGACTGCGAGCGATCGTCTCACCTGTCGCGGAGGCCACCGCGCACGCGGTCGGACCGTTCCTCGCTGCCCAGGCTGATGCTCTGGAGGACGCGTTCGCGAGCGCTTGCTTTCTCGCCGAGGTCGAGCGCACGGGCAGCGCCGATCTCCACGAGCGGGGGTCGTGGTGCCTCGACGAGCACCGGAGCGAGCTTCTCGCGGTACTCCAGGCGTTCGCCAAAGCGGACGTCGATCTGCTCGTCGACGCGGTCGATGTGGTGTCGAGCCTCGAGCAGGTCGGGCGATGCCTGGACGAGAACGCGCTCCTGCGCACCCCGCTGCCGCCCGCGGATCGGCGCGCTGCGACTCTCGCACTGCAGACCGATCTCACGCGCGAGGGTGTCCTCCTCCAGACCAGCGCCGACGATCGTGTGGAGCGGCTGTCTGCGCTGGAACCGGAGGTCGATGCGCTGGGCTGGGACCCGCTGCGCGCGCGTCTGCAGTTCCAGATCGGACGCGCGGCGTGGCTCGACGTGGACATCGAGGCGGCGGACCGAGTGCTCGTCGATGCGTATTTCATCGCAGTGGAGTCACGCGACTGGACGACTGCCGCTCACGCCTCGATCTCGCTCATCGAGCTCGAGGGGCGCTGGATGCGGCGCCGCGACGAGGGCCTCGCCTGGGGCGAGCATGCCGCGGTCGCGTTGGAGAAGGCCGCCGATCGGTTCGGGTTGCGCGAGGTCTCGCGTCGCAAGGCGCTCGCGACGGTCCACCAGGTCGAGGGTGACTCCCTGCGGGCACGCGTGGAGATCGAAGCCGTGCGCGCGATCATCGAGCCGCTGCTCCCGGAGAACCACCCCGTCATCGCGGACAACCTCGACATGCTCGGGGCGCTCGCCCACGACTCCGGCGACTACGACACGATGATCGCCAGTTGTGAGCGCGCGCTGTCGATCTACGAATCCGTGCTCGGGAACGACCACCGAAAGGTGGAGTACACGCTTCTGAACCTCAGTGTTGCGTTCGCGGACACGGGTTCGTATGTGCGCGCAAAGGCGATCGCCGAGCGCGCACTCGCGATCGCCCAGCGCGTCGAACCTCCCGGCAGTCTGATCTTCGCCTCGCATCAGGCCCTCCTCGGCACGGTCGCGACCGGAATGGGGGACCACGCACAGGCGCGCCAGCACCTCGAGCGCGCCGTCGCGATCCGAGAGCAGGTTCTGGGTGCCAACCATTGGGGAGTCGGCCGCACGCGACGGACGCTCGGCCTTGCGCTGCTCGAAGCGGGAGACCTGGACGGGGCACGCGAGCAGCTCGAGCGCTCATTGGCGACGGCCGAGGTCGCACTCGGGGTCGAGCACCACGACGTCGGAGAGAGCCTGCTGCATCTCTCTCGGGTGCATACGGCCGCGGGAGCCCACGCGATCGCGGGGGCGTTGCGAGCGCGAGGGATTGCGATCCTGGTGACCACGGCCGGAGAGGGATCGCTCGATCATGCCGACGCCCTCGAAGTCGAGGCGGCGGGTCTGCGGGCTGAGGGAGAGCTCGAGCGGGCGCGGGAGGTCGTGCGCAGAGTCTTGGCCATGCACGAGCGCAACCTCGGCGCCGAACACCAGGCGTCGGCACTCATGATCGCCGAGCTCGGCGCGATCGAGCTCGATCTCGGCCATGCCGCTGCGGCGCGCGAGCACCTCGGCCGTGCGGTGGATCTGTTCGCGGGACACGTCGTGTTCCGGGACGCCGAGCACGTCGCTTCGTTTGCGCTCGCCCGCGCGTTGGAGGCCACGGGCGGCGATCGGGTACGCGCACGCGCCTTGGCCACCCAGGCGCGCGACGGGTGGCGCGAGGTCCACCGCGCCAAGGCGCGGCAGCTCGCAGAGGTAGAGGCCTGGCTGCGGGAGCACCCGCTCCGATGAGCGACCCAATCGTACCTGCGCGGCCGGATCTCGCCGGTGATCTCGACACCGCACGCGCATACGCGCGCGTGATCGCGGGCCTGTTCGGCGACGGCGGGCCGGACACGCGAATCGGCCGCTACGTGGTCCGCGGCAAGCTCGGGCAGGGCGCGATGGGCGTCGTCTACGAGGCATTCGACAACGCGCTCGACCGCCGTGTCGCGATCAAGCTCGTTCGCACCGACGTCGACACGGCGGTCGTGGGCGCGCGACTGGTCCGCGAGGGCCAGGCGCTCGCGCGGCTGAACCACCCCAACGTCGTGCACGTGTACGAGTTCGGCCAGGACCATGGTCGGGTGTTCGTCGCGATGGAACTCGTCGACGGCACCACGCTGCGCGAGTGGCTACGGGCCCGACGGCGCGGGTGGTCAGACGTGCTCGACGCGTGCATCGCCGCGGGTCGAGGGCTGGCGGCCGTGCACGCCCAGGGCCTCACGCATCGCGACTTCAAGCCCGACAACGTGATGGTCGGGGACGACGGTCGCGTGCGCGTCATGGACTTCGGGCTCGCGCGCTTCGTGGTCGACGAGCCGCTGCCGTCCGCGTCGCCTTCCGCGGGCCAGGACCGCTGGGCGGAGACCACGGCCGTTGGCAGGGTGGTGGGCACGCCCGCGTACATGGCCCCCGAACAGCGACGACTGCGTGCCGCCAACGCGAGCTCGGATCAGTTCTCGTTCTGCGTGACGCTGTGGGAGGCGCTCCTTGGCCGGCGTCCGTTCACCGAGACCGGCGAGCCCATGGCCCCATCCAGTTCGGGGCCACGCATCCCTGCTTGGCTCCGCGCGGTGCTCCTGCGGGGCCTGCACGACGAGCCGGGTTCGCGATGGCCCGACATCGGCGCGTTGCTCGACGCGCTGGAGCGCGGCCGCGCGCGCGCACGCAGACGCCGTCGCGCGGTCGTCGTTGCCGGAGTCCTGGGTCTGCTCGGTGTCCTCGCCATCGCACACGTGCTCGATCGCAGGCGTCGCGAGCGGGAGTGCGAGCAGGAGGGCAATGCGATCGCCGAGAACGGCGAGGCGCACGGGCTCGCGGACACCGCACGCGTCTGGGCCGATGCACGCAACGAGGCCTGTCGTCGCGCTCGAGTCGACGACATCTGGGACGACGACGACTACGCGCGCGCGAGTTGGTGCCTCGATCGCCAGCGCATGCGCATCGAAGCCGGCGTCGACGAGATCACCGCCGCCGATGCGTGCCTCGACGCGCAATCACTCGCGCGCATCTCGGTGCCCCCACCCGATCAACGCGACGAGGCGTATGCGATCGCCGACGCGCTCACGATCGCGCGCGCAGCCGCGACCCACGACATCGACGCACTCGCTCGCCTCACCGCGCGCGCCGATGCGCTCGACTTCGCTGCACTGCGCGCGGAGACACGAACGGTCCGCGCCGAGGCGCTCGTGCGCAGCGAGGACCTCGCGACCGCCGAGAGCCTCGCGTGGGAGGCGTACTTCCTCGCCGCCAACGACGACGCATGGGCGCAGGCCCGCGACGCGGCCGCGCTCCTCGGCGACATCGTGGGTCGGACACCCGCTCGGCGGGGAGAGGCAGACGCGTGGGATCGCCACGCCGCCGCCGCCGACGACTTGTCGCAATCACCCCTCCGCGACGAATCGGACAGGCGCCCACGTTGAGCCGCCCCCGCTCCGACGCGGGCCGGCAACTTCGGCGTCCGCGTCGGCAGGGGCGATCACCCGGCGGGGGCCACCAGCGCGGCGCGCAGTCGTTCGACCGTCGAAGCCGGCAGATCGCTGCGCACCAGCGTCGCGCCGGCGAAGCGGGTCAGCTCTCGCTCGAGTGCCTCCTCGCGGACGTGGGTGACCAGCAGGGCGAGCGCCGACGTGCCGGGCGTGATCGCCTGCTCGATCTCGCGGACCGTGGTGTCGGGAATGCCGATGTCGATGAGCTTGGCGGAGAGCGCACCGAGTCCTGCGCTGGTCGCCGCACCGACGAGCGTGCCGATCGGACCCGCGACGAGCGTCCCGATCAGTGCGCCCCACAAACTACCTCGAACCGCGCTGTCGCCCGGCGTCGGATCGACGGTCTCGGTGATCTCGGTCTTTCCTTCCGCGTCCTTGTTGAGGAAGACGGCGTCATGAAGCACGATCACCTCTTGCGATTGCAGCCTCGTCATCGCGAGCAGGGCCTCGCGGGCCTTGAGTGAAGAATCGAACGCGAGCACGAGCAGCGAGCGGGGATCCGGAGTCGTCATGGCCGTGAGTGTGGCGAACGCGGGGGCGGACGCAAGGGGGAGACCGGGCGCAGGCGGTACGCTCGCCGCGGGGCCGAGGGTGGGCGGCTGGCGCCGTCACGACCGCGCGGTCGACAGCGGGCCGGCCGAGCCCGTCGAAGAGGCTCCGGTCAGCCGGGGTGAGGGGCTGCCCCAGCGTGCCTCATGATCGGTCGCGGATCGTCCATTCGTCGAGGCACTCGAGCGAGGCCGAGAGCTGTGGGTGTCCTTCGCCGAGCGTCTCGAGTCGCTGTCGGAGCTGCGAGCGTGCGCGGTGGAGGCGGCTCTTGACCGTTCCCGCCGGGACCTCGAGGACGCGGGCCACCTCGTCGACGCTGAGGTTCTCCCAGTAGTAGAGCTCGAGGGTGAGCTGCGAATCGATGGGAATCTGGCTCAAGGCATCGAGGAGCAAGCGCCGATCGTCCGCTCGACGCAACGCCGCGCTCGCGTTGGGCGAGAGGTCGGCGACCGAAACCAAGGCGGGGTCGACCGGCTGTCGTGCCGCCTTGCGCAGTTGTTCGCAGAGCAGATTTCGCGCCACGGCGAACAAGTACGCGCGGAAGCTAGAGCCCGGCTCGAGGCTCTGTCGACGCGCGAGGCAGCGCGTGAAGGCCTCTTGGATATGATCCTCGACGTCGCCCATGACCTTGCCCCGAAAGAAGCGCGACAGGCCCTCGATATGGCGGTCGAGCAGCTCACCCGCGGCGACGCGATCGCCACCGATCCAGGCATCGAGCAACGCGAGATCGTCGGACACGCGCGTCATGGTACCATCGGACGTCATGCGCGGCATCAGGCCCATCGGCGCGCGCCTGGCATCGGCGCGTCCCCATGACGATGGGATCGAGCGTCGGCGGATCCGGGCCGAGCTCGGCGCGCGGCTGCTCGGCGAAACCCGCCAGGCCCCGCAGATCGGTCGCTACGTCGTCCTGCGGCCCATCGGTGCCGGCGCGATGGGGGTGGTCTACGCCGCGTATGATCCCGAGCTCGATCGCAAGGTCGCGATCAAGGTGCTCGACCCACAGGCGCAGCAAGCGTCGCTCGACCATCGCCGACTGCTGAGAGAAGGACAGGCACTCGCCAAGCTGTCGGATCCCAACGTCGTCGCTGTCTACGATGTCGGAACCGTCGACGATCGGGTTTGGATCGCGATGGAGCTCGTCCAAGGCGACACGTTGCGCGCCTGGCTGGAGGCCGCCCACCGCCGCTGGTCCGAGGTGTTGGCGGTGATGCTCGACGCGGGGCGCGGGCTGGCCGAGGCCCATGCTGCCGCGCTCGTGCATCGCGACTTCAAGCCCGAGAACGTGATGATCGGCGACGACGGACGGGTTCGCGTCATGGACTTTGGTTTGGCGCGCTCGCTGGAACTCGAGCGAGCCGACGAGCACGAGGAGGATTCGCATCCAGGAACGCATCGTAGCTCTCATCCGACCACTGCACTCGCGGGCACGCCGGCGTACATGGCGCCCGAGCAGCTCGCGGGGCAATCGGCGGACGCCCTTTCGGATCAGTTCGCATACTGCGTGACGTTCGAAGAGGCGCTGTCCCGGGAGCCTCGCGTGCCGAAGTGGTTGTCTGCCGCGGTGCGGCGCGGCATGGCGTCCGCGGCGTCGGATCGCTGGCCGGGGATGTCGTCGTTGCTCCGCGAGCTCGAGCGAGGCCAATCCCGGGCACGAAGGCGACGCGGAGCCGTGTGGGTCGGCGGCGCGCTACTCGTCGTCGGTGCGTCCATGGGTGGCAGCGAGCTGGAACGGCGTCACCGAGAGCGGAGCTGTGAGGATCGAGGCAGTGCCGTCGCGGAGTTCTGGAACGGGGACACACGCCAACGTTTGGGCGATGGGTTGCGGGCGACCGATGTCCCCCACGCAGAAGCCACGGCTCACGCGGTGGTCGAGATCTTCGATGCGCGGGCCGAGCAATGGCGTCACGCCCAAGTGGAGACATGCCTCGATCACGACGTCCGGCAAGACTGGGACGACGACCAGCTCGAACGCGCCCTGTGGTGCCTCGAGGATCGACGCCTCGAGCTCGAGGCCCTCGCCGGGATCTTGACCGTCGCCGACCGCGAGACGACCAACCGAGCCCTCATGGCGGCGTCGAGGCTCTCGGACGTGGCCCGGTGCCGCGACCCGGCGGTGTTGGGTCGGTTGCCGGCGGTTCCTGAGGAACGCCGCGAGGCCATCCGGTCGGTCCGCGAGCGACTCGCCGGGCTGGCCGGCCGGTACGCGACCGGTTCCTCCGAGGCAGGTGTCCCTGCGTCGCGCGAGGCAGTCGACGAGGCGGTGGCGCTCGGGTGGCCACCGCTCGTCGCGAACGCGCGGGTTCTCGAAGCATCGTTCCTCCGGAGGGCCGCGGCCTACGACGACGCGAGAGCAGAGGCAATGACCGCGTACTTCGAAGCCGTACGCATTCCCGACTGGGACATCGCTGCCGATGCCGCGTTGGTCGTGGTGGCCATCAGCACCGACCGGCACGACCAGACCGACGGAACCGTGTGGGGGCGGCACGCCCAGGTCGCGCTGGAGCGCGTCGACGACACCGCGGGACCTCGCGCGAGCGCTCTCTTCAACAGCCTGGGTCTCCTGCACAAGTCCGCGGGCGAGTACGACGAAGCCCGCGCCGCGCACGAGCGAGCGCGGCAGATCGCGGTGGGTCTCTTCGGCGAGGACCATCCCGAGGTGTCGATCGCGATGCTCAACCGCGCGAGCATCGACTACGAGACGGGGGACTATCCGCTCGCACGCTCGACGCTCGAGCGGACCGTCGAGATCCGAGAGCGAAACCTGGGCCCCGAGCATCCGGATGTCGCCATCGCGCTGGCCAACCTGGCGACGGTGCTCGAAAAGACCGGCCACACCGACGAGGGCCGCGCCTTGGCGAGGCGCGCGCTCGCGATCGAGGAGCGCAGCCTCGGCGCCGATCACCCCCGCGTGGCCACCTCACTCAACAACCTGGCGGTCCGCTACAACCGCGCTGGAGACCACGCCGCGGCGCTGGAACTCCACGGGCGAGCTCTCGCGATTCGCGAGAAGCACTTCGGACCCGACCACCCGGCCGTCGCGACCTCTCTCGCCAACCTCGCCATCGTCCACCAGGACATGGACGATCGCGCGGCGGCGGTGGAGTTCCACGAGCGGGCCATCGTCGTCCGCGAACGTGCGCTCGGCCCGAGGCACCGCGACCTGGCCGACAGCCTCGACAACCTCGGCGTCCTGCTCATCCAGGAAGGCGATCGCGAGCGTGCGCGGACACTGATCGAGCGAGGTCTGGCCGTTCGCGAGTCCGCGTTGGGGCCCAACCACCCGGATGTCGCCGTCTCGTTGACCAATCTCGCGGCCCTCGAAGAGGACCCGATGCGGGTCGTCGCGATCTTTCGCCGGGTGCTGGAGATCCGGGAAACGGCGCTGGAACCCGACCACCCCGAGGTGGCGCGGGCGCTCACCAATCTGGCCCTCGAGTTGGATCTCGCCGAGCCGGGTACGGTCGAGCTGCTCGAGCGCGCTGTCGCGATCTTCGACCATCACCCCGGAGTGCAACCGCGAGAGGCCGCGGCTCGCTTCGGTTTGGCGCGGGCGCTGGCTGGCGCAAGCGCCGATGCGACCCGCGTTCGCGGGCTGGCCGAAGCCGCGCTGCGAGACCACCGGACCGATGGCAACGCTGCACAGATCGCCCGCGTCGAGCGCTGGCTCTCGGAGCGGCACTAGCAGGGTGTCCGGAAGAACGCGGAGCGTTCTTCCGGACACCCTGCTCCGTGCCCGTGCCCATGCCCGTGCCCGTGCCCGATGGCTGCGGAGCGGAGCGTGAGGGGGCACAGAAGAGGAACGCAGCGACGAAGGACGCGAAGACGATGCTGTAGCTCGTGGGCGCGGCAGCGTGATCACGCTGCCGCGCCGGCAAGTCGCACGAGCCGCAGGGTGTTGTACGCGGCGCCGACGAACGTGCCGAGCATGGCGGTCTTCGCGAGCCCGCGCAGCCGTGTGCGCCGGAAGTTCGC
>JBIJCC010000203.1:0-6384 GCA_044344875.1 Nannocystaceae bacterium | reverse complement strand
CCTGACGTCGTCCACATCAACCCGATCGACACCGAGGCCGTCGCCCTCGCTGAGGCAGCCGCACCTGCCTGCATCGCTACTTAGAATTCCCTTCTCCCCTGTCTCAAAGTCGTTGACACGTTCCGGACGAGCCCGTCGACGCCAGCGTGCTGCGCATCGCAAGGCAGCTCGATCTCGAAGCACCGGACTTCGGCGTGATCGACGAGTTCGGTGAGCTGTGCTCGGGTGCGAGCGATCGGGATCAGTGCAAGCGCGACATCTACGACCAGACGTTCGAGTCGGACTTCGTCTCGGGCGGGTCGGGGTCCCCGACGTACCGGTCGCTCGTATTCACCCGGGGTGACGAGGTCGGCGGCGCGTGGCGGATACCGCAGCTGCTCGACTTCCTCGGCGAGATCGACAGCCCGGGGGACGCGCTGCTGCTCGCGGAGCTGGCGGGGCACAATCCGCTCTGCTCCGACGAGAACGAGGTCGGCGAGCGCGACGGCGGCTACGTCGTGTTCACGTCGAGCGGCGACGGGTGCGGCTCTCACTCCCCCTTCCACTTCGGCGATCGCCCGCGCCACAACGTGGTGAAGGTCGAGCCGGATGGCGACCTCGAGGTGATCGAGAGCTCGATCGTCGACTGTGGCTCCGGTGGGTAGGCCGCACGCCCGCGCTGGCGTCCCCGCATTCCCGCGCTATCGTGAAGCCATGGACTCTCGGGATTGGGATCGGTTGGTGGCGGTGTTGACGTTGTTGGTGCCGGCGGTCGGGTGTGCGGAGGGGAGCATCGACCAGGCGCAGTTCAGCGAGGACCTGTGTGATGCGAACGGGCTCCACGCGCTGATGGCGGTGGAGCCGGACGAACCCGTCGACGCCAGTGCGCTCCGCAGCGCCGAGGAACTCGACGGCGAGGGGCTGAACACCTCGATCGTCGACGCGGACGGCACCCTGTGCTCGGGCGCGAGCGATCGCCCCGCGTGCGAGCAGGGCGTCGCCGATCTCACCTTCCTGTCCGAGTTCGCGACGGCCGGGCAGGAGACCACGACGTACGAGTCACTCGTGTACACGCGCGGCGACGAGATCGGCGGCGCGTGGGACCTCTCGCAGCTGCGCGCGTTCCTCGGTGAGATCGACAGCCCCGGCGACGCGCTGCTGCTCGCGACGCTGTCCGGGCACTCGGCGATCTGCGACGCCGGCGACGACGTCGGTGAGCGCGACGGCGGCTACGTCGTGTACACGACCAGCGGCGGCGGTTGCGGTGAGGGCAACGACATCGAGCACCACGTGGTGATGGTCGAGGCCGACGGAACCGTCGAGGTGATCGAGAGCGAGCTCATCGAGCGCGGCGACCCCAGTTGCGCCGCCGGTCGCTTCCCCGCGGGCCTCTGCGCCCGGGCTCCGCGGCGTCGCTCGGCCTCTGCGGTGGGCGAGTACCTCGCCGACATGGCGCGACTCGAGGCGGCGTCGATCGTGGCCTTCGAGCAGCTCGCCCTCGAGCTCGCGCTGCACCGCGCGCCCGTCGGGCTCGTGCGCGCGGCGCTGCGGGCCCGGGCGGACGAGGTCCGCCACGCGCGGACGACGGCCCGGCTCGCGCGACGTCACGGGGCGGTCGTGGCCCGGCCCGTCGTCGTGCGGCAGCCGCCGCGATCGCTGCTCGACCTCGCCGTCGACAACGCCGAGGAGGGCTGCGTGCGCGAGACGTATGGGGCCGCGAGTGCGGTGTACGGCGCGAGGTCGGCGAGCGATCCGGTGATCCGCAGGGCGATGCGGACGATCGCCCGCGACGAGACGCGACACGCCGCGCTGTCGTGGTCGATCGCGCGGTGGATCGATACGAGGCTCGGGGCGCGGGCCCGACAGCACGTCGCGCGGCGCCGGGCGGAGGCGATCGAGGTGCTCGACGTGGAGCTCGGGCAGGCGCGCGCGCCGGAGGTGCATGCGGTGTGTGGGCTGCCGATGCCGGGTCAGGCGCGCGCGATGCTGCGGGGCGTGCATCGAGCGATGCTCGGGTGAGGGTGGTGCTCCGAGGGGGAGGGGGATTCAGGTCACGGCTCTCGGCAGTATCCGCCCGGCTGGCAGATGGTGCCCTCCATGTTCCGGTCGACGACGCAATCATTGTCGTCCTGGCATGGGGCGACGCAGTAGCCGATGCCTCCGGTGATACTGCATACGAAGCCGGTGTAGAGTTCGGCGCACTGGGCGTTGGTCGTGCAACCGGCGTTCTTGCACTTCCCGGTTTGGCAGATCCAGTTGTGCGGGTAGGCGCCCGGGCACGTGACACCCGGCGGAACGCCTGCGCAGCAGTCGGCAGCGTCGTCACACAATTGGGCGTCGGGGCAGACCCCGCCGAAGTCTGTCGGGGCGGTCGTGGCACCCGCCTCCCCACCGGCCGTGGCGTCCGCGCCACCTCCGGTGCTGCTGCCTCCGTCGTTGCAGGCGGCGAGCAGCGTTGCGAGTAGCGCCGACGCGCTACGGGCGACCAGCCTCCGGGCAAGAGAACGCGGCAGTGGCTTCATTCTTCCCATTGACATGTACATAATTTCTCTTCGCTGCCGAGGTTGCCGCAGCCGCTCTCGATCTTGGTGGCCTCCACGCCGAGGGCCGCCAAGTCTGCGTCGAGCTCGGACTGCGGAAGCTGCGGGTTGTTGCCGATCCCAACGATGTCGATCGGCGGCGCACCGTTGTCGTGAAGAGACTTCAACACCGAGAGTCGGGTCAGCGAGGTGTTGCTCGCGACGACGAGTTCCTTCAGGGAGCGGAGCGACTCGAACGGCCCAATCTCCAGGAGGGCGGAGTTCTTGGGCGTGAACAAGGGGTCGTTCGGCGGGTTATCGCAGGTTCCGAGTTGAAGCTTCCCGGCGTTCTCGAGGTGCGCGAGATCGATGACGAGGACGGCTGGAGCGTTGGGGACGTAGATCTCTTCGATCTCGTCGAGGCGCTCGAATCCCTCGATCCGCTCGAGCTGCTCCGGCCCAGAAATCCGCAGGGAGTCGAGGTCGGTCAGCCGATTGGCGCCGGCCGTGGTCTCGAGTCCCGGCGCCCGCTGAATCAGCAGGGCCCGCGCATGGGCGAGGCAGCCCAGAAACGAGAGATCGCGGGGCCCCGGATCATCTCCATTCAGGCCGATTCTCACGTTACCTGACACTGAGGCAACCCCGCGAGCGAGCTCGACATCGGCTGCCGTGCTGATGAACAGGTCGCCGTCCACTTCCATGGTGCCACAGTCGTTTGCGGCGCCGCTCGAGCACGCGGCCAGCGGCGGAGCGAGCGCGAAGCAAATCCACACCGCTGCCCGCTGAGCAGAGGAAGAAGCGGACGATCTCTGCTCCCCGGCGAACGCCGGCAGCTCGACCACCGTCGCCGGGCGCTCGACCCGACTCATTCTCCCCACGGACATGTGCACATCTCCATCTTGCTGCCGAGGTTGCCGCAGCCGCCTTCGATATCGTAGGGCGCTGCGCCGAGGGCCGTCAGGTCGCGATCGATGTCGACCTGCGAGAGCTTCGGGTTCTGCGCGATCGAAATCGTGCGAAGCGGCGGCGCACCGTTGCGGTGCAGCGACTTCAGTAGCGAAAGACTCGTCAGCGCGCCGTTGCCCATGACGAGGACCGCCTCCATGGTGCGGAGCGACTCGAACGGCCCGATCTCGGTGAGCGCCGGGTTGAGGGGGTAGGGCCCGCACATTCCGACCTCCATCCGGCCGACGTGCTCGACGTGCGGGAGATCGATGGAGATCAGCGACGGGAGGTCGTAGACGTCGATCTTCTCGATGTCTTCGACACCGTCGAATCCCTCGATCCGCTCGAGTCTGTCGGCTTCCCACACCCGTAGTGACCCAAGTTCGGTTAGCTTGGCTGCGCCGGCCGTAGTCAGGAGCTCTGGTGCCTCGGAAATCCTGAGCGACTCGGCACCTTCGAGGCAGCCGAGGAACGAGAGGTCGCTGGGTCCGACCTCACCAGCGTCCATGAAGATCGATACCTCACCGGATACTCGGCCAATGTCGCGAGCCGCCTCGACATCAGCGGCGGTCCGGATCACCAAGCTCTCCGCCTCTTTCTCGCACTCCGTCGCGACGTTGCTCGAACATGCGACCAGTCCCGCCGCCATGGGGACAAAGACCCACGTCCACAATGGAGCGCGCGTGTATGGGAGGGACGGTCTAGAGCCCATTGTTGATACCCTCCTGCTCGCCGATCAACTCGAAGCGAGTCTCGAAACCGTCGAGTTCCGACCCCGGCGCCGCAACTTCGGCCGCGAACAGCGGCCATACGCGGTCCACCTCCCAGGTCTGCTCCCCGAGGAACGCGAGCACCTGGGCCAGCGTGGGCGCTTGGCTCGACTGCTCCGTGGTGAGCCGCCACCAGAAGCGCATCCAGTCGAGTTCGCCGCTGATGTCGTCCTTGTAGCCGTCCGGAGGCTCACTCGGGTAGTTGACCTCCCAGTCGAAGGCCCAGTCGTTCGGGCATTTCGTCTTCACCCATTGATTCTGGCCACCACTGATCGCGTCGGCTGTAACGCTGACTACGTACTCGTCCATGATCAGGTCGATGAACTCCGCTTCGTGCATCGACGAAATCCGTTTGTAGTACCGAAAGCCTGCCTCTTCGCTCGTCGTGTTGTTCATGACAAAGGTCGACGCGAACTGAGCGAAACCCTCGATCATCGCCGCGCTCGCCCACTCGGCGGAGCGAAGCCCATGCCCTCCCACGAGGCCTGGCAGGTTTTCGGCCAAGTACTCGAAGTTGAACTTGCAAGGAGCGTCGATCGCAGTGTTCTGGCCGGCGCCTCCGTAGTAGTATTCTCGACCGTCAGAGTGCAGGAGCGGGCGTCCCGTCAACTGCGCATGCAGCCAGTGCCCTAGCTCGTGGGCCATCATGAACTTCTTCGATGACGCTCCGATGCCGGCGTTCAGCACGTCGTCACCACCGTCGCAGGCGCAAGCAGCACCGCCTTCGGTCCTGTTGTAGAGGACCTCCAGTGTTGTCCCGACTGCCTGCGGTGGAATGACATCGAGTTCGACGAAGCGGGATAGCACCCCGGCGACGGCACCCAGCAGAGGCGTCAGCTGGCGCTGAGAGTCGGGGTTGGGATCGTCGGCCTCGACCGTAATCGAGGCGACCGTCTCCATTTCGGGGGCCAACCCCTGGATGTCGACCTCCCAGAAGTACGTGGGGTAGTTCGCCGGCGGTGGACTGGCACTCGAGAAAACATCGTCCTGCCAGCCGGGCCGGACGCGCACCCCGCCGATCACGGCCTCGCCATAGATCACCGCGCGGTGGCCATATGCGTATTGCGTGTCGAACGTCATACAGCCATCCGGCCCCAAGACGGTCGCTATCGGTGCTTCGGGCGGCGGACGGATCAAGGTCACCGGGCTGCCGGCGGCACGTACCCCGTCGCCGGTGAGATATATCTCGCCCGCGCCACCGTCCGTGAATGACGTGTTCCACTCGAAGCAGACGGTCGTGCTCTCGCACGCGTGCACCAGCTGCGGCGCGGCCCACACGAAGAGCGTCGCGAGGGCAGCGAGGAGCCACCCGGTGGGCCCGGTGGGCCACCGGCTGCGTTGCGACAGGGCGCGTGTGCGTGCTGTGTCGTTGATCCGATCCATGTTCCAGCCCTCTCAGTGTCCCGGGATTCCCGCGGGTCCGACCGCTTCGATGCGCCCAAGTCGAATCCCGGGGCCGGTGTCGTACGGGCCCCCGTTGCGCCACGCAGCGAGGTCGCCGTCGTTGTAGATGTCGCGCAGCGCTGCTTCGCGGTAGAGCACCGCGGTCTGACCGCTGCCAGGCCCCGCCTGTAGGTGCCCGTACACCTTCGGCCCTACCGACGCGCCGGCAGACTTTGCACCGACGGTCAGATTGGCGCGTACGGTCAGCGTGGCCGACGTCGGCAAGACCAGCAACGCTGGTGGGATCGCCGAGGTGTTCACACCGGAGGGGATGAAATCGGTGAGCGCCAATGTGTGCGTGGTCGAACCGTTCGCGGCCACGGTGAACGGCGTACGTACGACCTCGGTCTTCGTCCCGCGGGCGAACAGCGTGAAGGTCAACGCGACCTGCACGGGCTCTGGGCTGGTGTTGGCGCATGTCAAGGCCAAAGACCCCGTCGTGGTGGAGTAGGTGGACGAGGCCAAGGGCAGCGCGGAGTAGCTCAGCTTCACGCGGGGCTCGACGAACGGACCGTCATCCCTGGGCCCAGCCACGCAGGTCTCGTCGCCCAGCGGATCAGCGACTACGGTTTCGAAGCTCTCGATCGAAACGAGCCGCGCGCCCTGGCCGATGAGCTGGGACTGGGTCAGGTGGCTGCGGATCTTGTCGTTGCCGGTGCCGCCGTCGATCACCTCGCCAGCGCCGACCTCGCACGTCGCGTTGATGACGAAGAGGTCATTGCCCGCGC